>CAYYMP010000006.1:0-44437 GCA_964472915.1 uncultured Dehalococcoidales bacterium
TCCACTTCGTAACCGCCATCTCCGGCGGATAGCCAGGCTAATCGGTTTCTACACCTGCTTGTTAGCATTGGTGCGTAACTACGTAATATAGTTGTGCATCAGATTGTTTACAAAGAAACAATCTGCTCCAAGGAAGCGTTGGCTTATGAGCACCGAACTCGAAATCCCTGTCACAGACTCAAACCAGTTCGAATTTGAACCCGGAGTGCTATTAGATAGCAGCTGTAAAAGCGTGATCGCAAATGGGGTGTCGACGATGCTCCGAGCGGTAGGTGATGGCGTCGACGCCAAGGGGACTGCTGACACCCCGAAACGCGTCGCAAACATGTACGACGAGCTGCTGTCAGGGTATGCAACAGATCCGGTTGAACTCCTGAACAACGCTATGTTTGACGTCGAATACGACGAGATGGTCGTAGTTAAAGACATCGACTTCTATTCACTCTGCGAGCATCACTTACTGCCGTTTTACGGCAAGGCCCACGTTGGATACCTACCCAATCAGAAAGTGGTCGGTCTATCCAAAATTCCTCGCCTGGTTGAGATGTACGCCCGACGATTGCAGGTCCAGGAGCGCATGACGCAGGAAATTGCGGCGATTATGGACTGCCTGATCGAGCCAGCTGGCGTTGGAGTCGTTGTGGAGGCTCAACACCTCTGTGCGGCTATGAGAGGCGTGCGAAAGCCGAACACTGTAATGACCACGAGCGCACTACGTGGCCTGTTCAAAAAGAATGCTTCAACTCGAGAAGAATTCTTCAGCCACGTTCGACAGTCCTAACCGAGAACAAAAGTGGATCCACGCGGCAAAGTAGCCCTAGTCACAGGTTCAGGCAAACGAGTAGGCAGATCTCTAGCAATAGCCCTCGGCAACGCGGGTTGCAATGTTGCGGTCCACTACGGGAAGTCCCAGTCCGAAGCTGAAGAAACTGCAGCAGCTGTTCGGGAGCTTGGCGGCAGTGCGATCGCCATACAGGCCGATCTACAAGATCCATCAGAAATTGAGCGCGCTATGGGCACTGTCGTTGATCGTCTCGGTCCGGTCGAAATTCTCGTAAACAACGCGTCGATCTTCGACAAAGTCTCACTCGAGGAAACAGATGTTGAACTCTGGGACCGGCACTTCGCAGTAAACACCCGGGCGCCATTCCTTCTTGCTCAAGCGATGAGCCGAGCACTTCCGAACAACACAACGGGCAAAATCATCAACCTGAACGATTGGCGCACGGCGCGGCCAACGCGGTTCGCTTACGGGGTCTCTAAGTCGGCGCTTTCTGGGCTTACGAAATCACTCGCAGTTGCACTGGCACCCAACGTGCAGGTGAACGAAATTTCGCTTGGAGCGATACTTCCGCCTTCGGACATTCCTCTGGGTCGTCCACGAGACCAGATCCAGACAGATCTAGGACCTGCAGACCGAATGGGAACCCTTGAAGAAGTTGCTCAAGCAATGACAATGCTCATAGCTAACGATTTCATCACCGGCGAATCGATATATGTCGACGGCGGCCGTCACATCTACTAGTTCACTTCAAACACAAATGCCCAATCAGAACGACATTGTTCGAATCGACAACCTGGTCCTCGACTGCATCATCGGTATAAATGAGTGGGAACGTCTCACCAAGCAGCGGATATCTGTTGATATCGAGATAGAAGCTGACCTGTCGAATGCTGGCAGTTCTGATCAAATCGAAGATACAGTCAACTACAGGACGATTTCGAAAGCTGTAATAGAGATGGTTGAATCCTCGAGCTTCGGATTAGTCGAAGCGCTCGCCCAGAGCATTGCCGATATATGTCTTTCGGACCCACTCTCATCCGCGGCTCACGTGAAAGTTACGAAGCCGGGAGCCGTGAGGCGCGCCAAATCGGTTGGCGTAGAGATTTACAGGAGTAGGTAGTTAGGCCGACTTCGAAAGGAATCGGCTCAACTCTTCTTTGGCGTCCTCGACGCGCGCGGTCAATTCGGAAATTATCCGCTCGTCATCACCGCGCTCCTGAGCTTGACCCAGATGTCCCAGCGCGGTCAGCAAATCTTTGGCTTTCGAAGACCGATCCAGGTGCATTCAAAATTCCCGTTCGCATATGAGGAAGTGCCGTTGAGTGGGTTAATCCTATGCGCGGCGCGCCAATGCGAAAAGGTACTTATGACTCAAACCTACTATTTCTGGTGGATTCATATGGGAATACCACTACATATAGGTGAGCAGTACTCAGGCATGGCGGCGCGCCGTCATGGGAAACAGAACACTCTAAAGCTGCCTCCCGCTGGGAAACATGCGGAGCGCTGCTAAAACCTAATGCGGTTACAGGGTCGCTAGTCTGCGTCCTGCATTGTCATGAACACCCGTTCGGGACTCATTGGCAAGTGAGTCATTCTCACTGAGGTCGCGTTGTACACGGCATTTCCGATAGCCGCTGGCGGTGCAATGATTGGCGGCTCGCCCACCCCACGTATACCGAACGCACCATCGTCTGCTGGCGTTTCCAGAATCACGGTATTAATCATTGGGAGGTCGAGAGCCGTTGGCATTCGATAGTCGAGGAACGATGCGTTTCGCATAAGTCCTTGGTCATCGAACACGTACTCCTCCGAAAGCGCCCAACCAATTCCCTGAACCGCTCCACCTTGCATTTGGCTCTCAACCTGAGTCGGGTTCACGCACTTTCCTACGTCCTGGAAGATAGCGAAATCGAGCAGTTGAACTTTGCCGGTATCCGGGTCGACTTCCACATCCGCTACAGACATTGCGTAACCGTTTGCTGAACGCATGTCAGGTTCGTTTGACGCAGTAGCTGTGACGTTCGATCCATTCTTCGTTACAAGCGATCCGGCCTGTTTGAACGAAACCTTGGTGTCCTGGTTGTCTCGTGCGAAGAAATGACCATCCTCGTATTCGACGAATTCCGGGTCGACTCCAAACCTCGCAGCCATCTTTGCCTTCATCTGGTCGATGACTGCAACACCTGCCTTGTAGATAGCCTGACTCAACGTACGAGTGATTCGAGAGCCGGCAGCATTGCCCGTGTAAGGGATGCTCTCGGAGTCACCTGTGTGAACGTAGATTTCATCAACGTCGATGCCAAGAGTCTCGGCGGCAACCTGTGCACTTCCGGTTCGAACTCCATGCAGATCTACTGCACCGATAGTCACATCAACAGCGCCATCGTGCTGCACCGATACCCGGGCTGAAGAAATTTCAACTCCGCAAGGCCACCATCCAATCCCGACACCTCTGCCAACAGGAAAACCGTTTGCACTGACGGGTAGCGGTTTGTTGTACTCATCCGAAGCCTTGACTGCTTCGAGCATGTCAACGATACCGATTCGTGAGTAAACCTCATCGTCAACGTTGCTATCACCTGTCTTCGCTGCATTCTTGATTCGGAAATCCATCGGATCCATGCCGATTTCACGAGCGAGGTCGTCAATCGTCGACTCACCACAGAACGTAGCTACGGTGGCTCCTGGAGCTCGGTACGCCGCTACACGAGGAGCGTTGGTTACAACGTCATATGCGTCGACTTTAGAGTTCTCTGGCTGGTAGCAAGCGAAAATCGTCTGCATGCCCCTCAAAACAGGTGATCCGGGGAATCCGCCCGCACCAAACACAAGTCGTGCCTGGGCAGCCTTCATTACGCCGTCTTTGGTGGCACCCATCTTCACAGTGACTACTGCACCCGAAGCTGGACCTGTTGCCTTCAGGACTTCTTCCCGTGTGAGAACAATCTTGACTGGCTTACCTGATTTCTTGGAAAGAATTGCCGCGATAGGAGTCACCCGCGGAGTGTTCTTGGCGCCGAACGCGCCACCAACCTCGAGCGGAACAACCTTGATTTTGCTAACCGGTACACCGAGCAAGTTCGACATGTTTTGGCGAAGTGGGAATGATCCCTGGGAGTTCGCCCAAACTTCAATCCTGCCGTTGGCATGCCAGTGGACAGTTTCTGCTTCAGGTTCCAGGTAGCCCTGATGAACCAACGAAGTTCGGTAAGTCCTCTCGACTACGGCATCTGACTCAGCGAATCCCTTTTCAACGTCACCCTTGCCACCTTCCATGTGACCGGCAATGTTGCTCGGTGCGTCCGCTGACCCCGAAAGAGAGGTAGCAATAAGCCCTTCATGAAGAAGTGGTGCGTCCGGTGACATGGCTTCAATCGGATCAGTTACGGCCGGAAGCACCTCGTATTCGACTTTTACGAGCCGAGCCGCTTCTTCGGCAATGTGAATATCAGTTGCTGCTACAGCAGCGATTGGGTGGCCTTCGAACAAAGCCTTTCGTCGTCCCATGATGAGGTTGGCGAGGAACTGAATTCCAATCTCAACCTCACCAGTGTCGACATCACCCGTTACATCAGAAGGAAAATCAGCAGCGGTACAAACTGCTTCCACCCCAGGAAGAGCTTCGGCTGCAGACGTGTCAATCGACACAACGCGTGCGTGCGCATGAGGACTTCGAACGATCTTTGCGTGCAGAGATCCCTTTGCAGTGAAGTCAGCTCCGAAAATCGCAGCTCCGGTGACCTTATCGTCACCATCTACTTTGCGAAGGCGCTTGCCAAACTGCTTGAATTCCAGTCCATCTGCATTCGTTCGAATTTCAGTAGTCACGGTCGTTCCTGTAAGTTCAGATTTTGATGTCGGCAACGAGTGTCAATCATTCGAGTCTTAGCCGACCTTGATTTCGATCGCCACTTTACCAGAGGAACAAGTTCAAGAAGTCAGGTCCAGCGCATCACTTTCGAGATCGCTCGGCTTCGAACTGTTCGTGCGGCGGTACATCCTCGCCAACAACATACAACCAGTAGTAGGAACCCATTTCGCCAAGGAACTTGAAATCCTTCCGCAGTTCCTTCACCAGTGACCAGAAATCTGGGTGTGAGCGGAGATAGTTGGTGAAATCACCGTGCTCTTCATCTAACTCAATCATTCGACGGGCGTTGTGACGAATAGCCGCCAGTTTCCTTCGATTTCGAATAACCCGTGAATCATCGGCGAGTGCATCGATTGCACCGTCGTCCATTGAAGCTACTGCTCCGATCTGGAAATCGAGAAACGCTTCTTTTATCCCCGACCACTTTGCTTCAACAACGCTCCAGGAAATACCGCTCTGGAACACGGCTTTTGTCATTATTTCTAGGTAATCATCCAGGCTTTTTGGAGTGATCTTCTTTGGTGCTTGACCCGGGGGCATGGCAAACCTCGCTGTAAGTTCGTTACGTTTATGTACAGTAGGCGTCTCTATGTAGATGCTTTAATCCAACATCCAGGTGCAAGTTATCCGATCACACCCCAATCTCCTATCGCACCATTGCACAACCTGATCGCATACATACCTGCCTGACCGAATGCAGTTCACAGAAACAACAAGAACTTTCAACAAGCAGTTTGAAGACGGCATGCACACAGCGGCCTCGCTAACCGTATTCGTAGACGGCGAGCCAGCTTTCGACACCAGTCGGGGGCATGCCGTAAAAAAGCCCCTCTGGCACGTCTTCTCTATGGGCAAACCGCTCGCTGCGGCTGTTCTATGGCGCTACAAGGCACGCGGACACTTCGACTGGACGATGCCTGTGGCTGAGTTTTGGCCTGAGTTCGGCGTGCGAGGTAAATCTGGAATCACGATTGGTCATGTCCTCACCCATACCGCGGGACTGGCAGACCACTCGACGATTCCAGTCGACGACTACATCGATTGGGGTCGCGTGGTCAGTCATTTGGAAGATATGACTCCCGCAACTGAACCCGGCAGTACGGTTCACTACCACTCACGAACCTTCGGGTGGTTAGTAGCAGAAATTGCTTCTCGTATTTCGGGTCTTCCATTCAACGATTGCTTCAACCGTGAGGTCTGCTACCCGCTCGGCTTGAAAGAAACCGCTTTCACAATCGACCAAGGTGATTTCTGGCGAGTAGTCCCCTTAGAAAATGGCGCAAACTGGGAACAACCTGAAATGGTTGAATCTTCAAGATTGCTCACAACAGCCCAGGTCACATTGCCTGCCGGCTCATTGATGACCACAACAGGAGACGCCGCTCGCTTCTACGCAGCAATCGCAGGTAAAGGCACAACGAACGGTGTAGCTTGGTTGCCTGCTTCGATCATCGAAGAAGTCACGTCCCTTCAAGCTGAAGGACACGATCCCGCAAGCGGAAACTACTCAAGAGTTGGATTCGGAATCAGGTTGCCTTCGGAACCTCCGAATCAATACGCTTCGAACAGTCATGGTGCAGTCGGTCATGGCGGACTCGGGACATGTACCGGATGGGCGAGCACCGACGACAACATTTCCGTTGCATTCGTCACGAATACATTCCAACCAGGCGACGTAAATCGAGAGCGATTGCACGCCATATCAGAAGCCGTGCGAATAGACCTTGGACTAGTACACGAATAGGAACTCTTAGTTGGTTCACAACCCAGACGCTGTATTTCCTGGTGAGGACTGGGAATTAGCCGAGCCCGAAGAAGTCGGGATGGCTCGTTCTATCCTTGCTAAAGCTGGTCAAGCCCAAGCGTTGGAGGCAGGTACAAAGCCCTATCGGATTCTCGTCGCTCGTCACGGGAAGATCGTTGCAGAATGGAACTTTCGATGTGATCCATACAAGAAGGCCCGTCAGGCTTCAGCGTCCAAATCGACTTTCTCCACCGTATTGGGTATTGCGATACATGAAGGTGTAATCAAGTCTGAAGATGACCCGGTAATCGACTACTACCCTGAAATGATGGATGTTCTTCCAGGGCAGGGTCCCAAAGAGGGTCGATACGCATTTCCTGAAAACGAAGGTATTACGTTCAAGCAACTCATCGGGAACACTTCCGGTTATATGAAACCGGGTGAGGCGCCTGGCAAGGTGTTCAACTATCAGACCTTCGGAATGAACATTCTGACGCACGCGGTCGCTTCGGCGTACAACCTGTACAAAACATCCAATCCTGAACGTGGTGCTGGCTTTGGGACTCTCACCGAATGGAAAGTCCGTAATCCAATCGGTGGCACATGGAGTTGGAAGTACAACAACTTCGATATGCACCCCCAAGCCAGGCAGGACATATTCGGGTACTACACCGGATATGAGATGACTCCGCGTGACATGGCGCGCCTTGGTTTGCTTTGGTTGAACAAAGGCAATTGGAACGGGACACAAGTAGTTCCCCAGGCATGGATCGAAAAAGCCACCAGGGTTTCAGACGAGATACTTACCAACCAACCGACGGACCGTCACGTCTATGGCCTCGGATTCTGGTGCAACGACCAGCTTCAAGTTTGGCCTCAGTTACCAGCCGATTGCTTCGCCGCAAGTGGTGCTGGTAACCAGCACATTTTCGTTTGCCCTAGCCTCGATCTGGTAGTGGTTCAATCACCCGGCACATATCCATCCCGCGGAGCCTTCGACTCGCCCGAACAGGTCGAAGACCGCAGAAGCATGCAAGGATTGCTAGGCGGGATCATCGCTTCAATCAGCGATTAGGTACGTAAGAATCGTTCAATTGCACGAATTCAGGCAACTCGAACTAGTGACTGGGTACTGATACCCTCTCTCGGGACTTTCGAAATAAAGGATCTTGATGACTGAAAAATTCTTCGCTCTCAGCATTGCTGGAGGTCGTGGAGAACGCCTCAAACCGCTTACGGACGACCGCCCTAAACCACTCGTCGAAGTGGCAGGTAAACCGATCATTGGCTACCAGGTCGACTGGATGGTCTCACAAGGTGTGACCGACGTCGTATTTCTATGCGGCTACAAGGGCGAAATGATTCAAGATCATTTCGGAGACGGTTCGGATTACGGGATCACAGCCCATTACTCGTTTGAAGAATCACCACTTGGTCGCGGTGGTGCGTTGAAGCAAGGGCTATCACAAGTACCTACCGACTCGTCACCAGTTCTGGTAGCGAACGGTGACGTGATCACCAACCAGCCGGTCGAACCAATCCTCGATCTTCACGCCCAGTCGAATGCGATGGGCACGATGATGTTGGTCCCGTACCCAAGCCAGTACGGAGTTGTTGAATCTGACGATAACAACACAGTCACGCAGTTCATCGAAAAAGGACATTTACCGTACTGGATCAACGCAGGGATTTACCTGTTCGACCGCCAAATCGAACCGCTGCTTCCGGATATTGGAGATCACGAAACAACCACGTTCCAGGACTTGGCGAAGGAACGACGGCTTTCCGCGTTCCATTCGGAAAACATGTGGACCAGCGTCGAAAACCCCAAAGACCTGAGCGATCTCACCAGCGATATCAACGCAGGCAAAATCGCCTTGGCAGGTAACTAACCTTCAGCTGCTGCAAAAAGCTCAAGTAAGTCGTGGCGGGAGATCATCCCCACAGGTTTGTTGTTATCCACGACTGTGAGATGATGTGCCCGTGTGTCGACCATCAACTTCGCAACTTCGGCAAGATGAGCGTCTGGCGAGACCGTTTTAAGGTTCTTCGCCATGACCTCTCCAATCGGTTTGTTTCGGGTTTCTTGAATGACCTCTTCGATGTTTTCCGGGTCACCAAGCTCAGTACCGAACACTCGAAGCACCGTACGCCGCATGTATGGAATGACGTTTTCTTCGGGCAGGTATCTGGACTCCGAGAGCATTCCCTCGTAATTACCGTCTGAATCAACCACCACCAGTGCTCCAACGCTCTCTTCGAGCATAATCGCCGCAGCTTTGGATACAGGTGTATCTGCAGTAACCGTGATAACCGGTGAGGTCATGATTTCTTTGGCAAGCTTAGTCAGCATCTAGGTTCGCAGCCCTCTCAAAATGTTCCAGTACGCCACTAATCACACTATATCTCGCAACTGGAGTCGCAAGTAGTGAAATACGTGAAGTTCAGATGGAGAACTAAGCGGGTTGAAGCGCCAGGTTATGACGGGCAAATCGAGCGACTTTGATCGAAGCTATGTGAATAGCCTCCGCACTCGTGTCGATCGCAATATCGTAGAGGCTGCGGTCTTCAGGGTTCACACCGTGAACGTCACCGAAGTACTCATGCTGGAGCTGTTCTCGACGCTTGATCGCATCTTCAGCCGCAGCATGGTTTTTGAGTCCTTCTCGAGACATCACGCGCTGGATACGGTCTTCCCATGAGGCAAACAGGCCGACTTTCAGCGCCTCTCGGTCACCAGCCTCAACACACCCAGCTCGGTGAACGATTACAGCCTTGCCCTGTTCAAACACCTGCTCAACATTCGGCATGTACTCGGCTGTTGAATGCACAGCGGATGGACCGTCTGAATCCCACGTGAGGGGAATAAGAAGTTCTTGTGGAACGTTGAAATATGGATCGCCCGCTGCGTTGCCCAGTGCGAATCCTGAGACTGCTCGCTCAACGATCGACCAGATCCGGTCTGTGAGCTTTTCTGGCTGTTCTGCCAGACCTTGTGAGTACGACCCGGGCAATGCCAGGCGGTCAACGTATTCAAAACCGAACATGCCGGCGACCTTCTTGCCCAGTTCAGGGGCACCTGCGCCTATTTGGCCATCTACTGTAATTACGGACATATTATTTACCCCCGTTATCACTCGTATGAAGATCAGCGTCTTCGTCAGAGAATTCGAGCGAAGTTCGGAACAGAGCCCAGAGTGAAACGGCGTTTTCACTCAGCGGATGTGCCGATGGATCGAACAACCACCGCGTAACTGCAGACTGGATCATCCCGAAGAAGATCATTGCTGCCGCACTTGGTGAAACTGTTCTATCTATTTCATCTCTTTCGATGCCTTGAGAGATCGTTTCGGATACAAGTGAGAGGTATTTCTCAACCAATCGCTTACCAGCGGAACGAACTCTCGGTTCCTCAAATTGAGCAGCCTGGGCGATTACAACGAATGAAATCCCCTGTCGTAACTCAACGTAAGAAACGTGCAACTGGAGCATGTGCTCAAGACGGTCAAGTGCGTGGCGGTCAGACCGCGTGGCTCTCGAGATCGCCTGGAACAGAGATTCTTCTACTTCCTGAATCAGGAGGAGAAGAACTTCCTCTTTACTGGCAACATGTCGGTAAATTGCAGCTTCAGTTACTCCAACCTTAGATGCAATTCCCCTGATAGTGAGCGCGTCCACACCGCCGCTCGCAATCAACTCGCGAGCTGCTTCGACAATCTGGTGTTGCCGTGTCTGATGATCTAAACGTGTTCTTGTTGCCATATACCCTGGTACTAGATTATCAATCGAGTACGCATATGTTAGTCAGTGTTCACATACATAGCAAGCAAGTTCACACGAATCCGTGAACTCTGTGATTAATCTCTGATGACCCTTCGGGCTCGTTATCGGTAATGTGACTTCAAAATCACTCACGATCACAACGCACTCCCGAATGAGAGACAAACAACCGGATTTCGGACAACGATACCCTCGATTACATGCTGCTAGGCATCACCCGCTATTCAGGTGGATTGATGCGAGATTTGTTCACAGGCCAAAGATCTACATCGGTCAGGCAATCCTGGCGGGACTAGCACTGATCGGGGTTTTGATCGCCGAAGACGCGCTCACGAATGGGGCGATCGTCGCGGCAATTGCCAGCTCAGTCGCGATCGTGTTCTTTATTCCACACTCAGTCGCATCTAACCCTGTTCGACTTGTAGGCGGGCATCTCGTCGCCATCGTCGCAGGAGCTTGTACTGTCGGCATCCTCATGCTTGTGCCCGAAGCAGTTGCTGCCAACAAGTACATGATTCACTCCATGCAGGGCATGTCTCTGGCACTGGTGATCCTGTTCATGACAATCACCAACACTGAGCATGCCCCTGCCGCAGGCACAGCACTCGGACTTGCAACCTCAATGCCGATGGATTCAGTGCTGTTCATCGTTTCAGCTTCGCTGCTGGTCGCAATCCTGAGAATTATTCTTAGTAAACATCTCCATAACCTGATTTAAAGAAAAAAACCGACGGTTTCATTGAACCGTCGGTTTTAGTTTTCGTTGTTCTGTACGCTACGGTGTCGGAGCTGGATCCGAAAGGTATTTCAGCAAGTCGCTTTCAGGATCAAGAATGACCGTCGTTTGCGAGTCAAGGAATACCTTGTAGGCCTCAAGTGAACGACGGAAGTCGTAGAACTCCGGGTCTTTCTCAAGCGACTCTGCCAGGATTGCGATTGCTTCCTGTTCTGCCTCACCTCGAAGTCGGGCAGATTCACCTTGTGCGTTCTCGAGAATAATATTCACTTCTCGATCAGTTGCAGCACGAATCTCTGAATCCCGCTGAGTACCTTCGGCTCGAAGACCACTGGCAATTCGCTCACGTTCTGCTTCCATTCGAGAGAACACACTCGTCTCTACGTCTGGCGGGAAGTCAGCTCGCTTGATGCGCACGTCAATAATCTCGATACCCAGGGCTTCTCGAACATCCGCTGTGTAGGTGATTGCAAATCCTTCCAATTCAGGTGGATTAGCGTTCCCTTCCAAGGCTGCAAGTTCTTCGGGTGTTACCGCTCGAGCACGTTCAGTATCTGTAGTGTCTTCATCGACGGTAACCGTTACCGCAGGGTGCGAAAGTGTGCCGTAGTCTCGGAACAAATCTTCTCTTGAAACCTCGATACGGTTACTTGCAATAGTCACACGGTTCATGATGTCTTCACGAGTTTCCGAAATGACTTCTTCCTGCAAGTCCAGCGCTACTTCCTGGCGAAGCTGTGCGTTGACGATGTCACCCACACGAGCATCTGCACCAGACTCATTTCTGAGGTTCTTGAAAAACACCAACGGGTCAATGATCCGGTATCTCGCGTAGGAATCGATAACAAGGTTGCGCTTGTCAGCCGTGAGCAACGATGCCGGAGCAACGTCCACTCGGAGTAAACGCTTGTCGAACTTAGTTACCTGTTCAGCAAACGGTGTTTTCACCTTCAGGCCCGGATCGGTGTAAGCCTCCTGGAACGCACCGAATCTAGTAACGATCGCTACCTGGGTTTCATCAACCACGAACAACGTCTGTGGAATGACGATTATTGCGGCGACTATCAGAACAATTAGTGGAACTGTGAGCTTGCTCATTACTGGGCACCTCCCGTTCCTGTGACCGTTCCGGCTCCTGTGGTAGCACCCTCCAGTGGGAGGAATGGTAGAACGCCAGAATCAGAAAGAATGAACTTCGTGATTCCTGGCAGGATTTCTTCCATCGCTTCTAGGTACAGCCTTTGTCGAGTAATGTCTGGAGAGTCGAGGTAACCCTCAAGGATCGCATCGAATCCGTCAGCTTCACCCTGGGCACGTGCAATACGACCCTGTTTGAAACCTTCTGCTGCTTCAACGATCTTTGCTGCTTCACCAGACGCCTTCGGTATTTCCGCAGCCTCGTAGGCTTGGGCTAGATTGATCAGACGTTCACGGTCTTCACGAGCACGCACAACGTCTTCGAACGCGGGTTGTACTTCCAGTGGTGGGTTCACGTTCTGCAAGAGAACCTGCACAACGTCAATTCCAGTTTCATAGTCAGCGGCGAGTTCTCGCATTTTGAGAAGAACTTCCGTTTGAACACGTTCCTTTTCTGTGGTCAGAACGTCGTCGATGTTTCGTGCACCAACAACCTGTCGCAAAGCAGTTTCTGCCATGTCTCGAAGAGTTCGACCGTCAGGTGATCCTGCCGAAATACCTCGGTCACTATCACCTGGATCATCTACTTTGAAAAGGAAGTTCGGCAGGTCTGAAATTCTGTATTGAACTACTGCCTGAACGTCAACGATATTTTCGTCACCGGTAATCATCAGCGACTCGTTGGTGATCGACTGAGCAACGGTGAACCCGTCAGATCCAGATCGGAATCCCAGTTCCATACGTCGAGTAGTCGTAACAGCAACAACATCACGTTTGCCGATTGGGCTCGGGTAGTGCCAGTGCAAACCGCCGCTTGCTGTTCCGGTGAACCGACCAAAAGTTCGAAGCACCGCTTCCTGGTCAGGACCTACGGTGTAGAAACCAGTTCCTGCCCAGATGATTCCAATAACAATCAGTGCGGCAAGAATAAGCCCTGCCGAACCTGCCCCCCCGATACCAGGAATGTTTGGCATCGAGTTTCTGATTCTTTCTACGAGTTCATCAAATGTGACTTCGGACTCCTCCCGTTGTGGAGGACGATACATCTTGTTATCCGGTACGTGCGTGTCGTCGATCGAGCGCGCCATCGCATCTCCTGCATCGTGCCAAGAGGCACGGTAATGTCGTGTCACCAAATTGAACTGAGAAATCAATTACTCGGAACGAATTCGGCATAGTTGTTATGAGCAACCCTCAAAGTATACCGACAGGTGGCGTAAATTCGCCGTTCTGTCGACAAGGACTCAAACTGAGACGGTTAGAGTCATTCGCCCTCAAGTTCGATTCCCCGCTCTACGAGCAGCTCCTCAAACTGTTCATACGTACGAATCGGTCGAAGTAGCTTTACAAGCTCGCCAACAGTTTCCACTTGCTCACGCAGATCCCACAGGTAACGAGCAATCGGGCTTGTCGAAGAAGGACTCTCAGCGTACGTGCCGTGAAACGCGAAATACGCCTGGTTGATCTTGCGAATGGAATACCCGCGATCGACAAGTTCTACCCGGCGTTCTTCCATGTAGGTTTCTGCGGTTTCAACGGAACCTTCAGCGAGTAGCTCATCGACATGAGTTCGAGTTTCTGCCATGAAACGATTGAAGCTGAATTCGTTTGGATCAGGGACAACCTCAGGTTCATCATTCTCGGTTTCGCTCATTTTCCTCGCCCTTTCGGGACGTACCGGAGCGATAAATTCTTCACCAGTGAGATCGGCGTGGACCCGCCATCCAACCTCCCGACCAAAAATGTCAGCGAGAGTTTCGTTGACCGACTGCATTTGACCGTCACCGAAGTAAGCCTGACCTAGCGGATAAAACGCCAGGTATGAGTGAAGCCACTCGTGAGATCCCACATCCAACAAGCGCTTCAGATGTGTAGTTGGTATTACGTTCGGATAGCTAGCTAGACCACCGGTTTGGAGAACGACAGCTGATGTGTCCGAGTCGGCCGAAAGGCGATCTTCAATCTTCTCCATCTCGGCAATAGCGATATCTGGCTCGATGAGGACATCCTCAAGTCGCAAAATCTCATCACGGGGAGAGGTAACGAGCAGCTTGGGTGGATCCCCAATCCGAAAGTCGACCGGAGGCCATACCCAACTTCCGGTGAGATCGATGTCCTCTGAACGGACCGTCTCAGAAATCTTTTGCTCAAGAAATTCCTCGACGGCTGGACGAATCTGATTCCGTTCATCAAGAAGCTCGTCGACTGAGTTCTGAGCAATGGCCAGCTGTGCACTCGAGCTATCTGGATTCGATGCCAGTGTGCTCAACGAATCCCTGGCAGCTCGTAACTCACCTACCAGATCGACATAGCGCTCAAGATGTGCTCTGCGATCTGCGGTTGATGTGGGCGTCCAGGGAAGCGCAGTCCAGATCCGGTGCGTCCACTTGTCGAAAAAGTTGTCGAATTCCCAGGCAACTAGACCGTAACCGTGATCTAACGAGGCTGCTGCTGCCGGAGTATCGAACCTTCGGTCACCGTCCGGAACAATCCATGAAAACCACAGGACACCCAGGATGATCGGGTACGCGATCCATCTAGATCTGGAACCCAGCGGTAACCGAATCAAAGTTGAAATCGCGTTGAACGCGAGCAAAAGCACAGCGCCAACAAGCCACTGCCACGAAATCACTCTAGGAAGTTGGAACGATCGCATGTAGCGAATCAACCTGTAATCAAGTTTTGACCGTTCCCAGTAGTACGGGTAACGATACTAGTCGGCTCTAACTGAGCCCGAACAGTACCACGATGACCAGGTTAGCTCGTTGGTCGAGTCCAGATGGTTTCGTAGTGTTCTCCGAGAATCAGGTGTGCAAGCTCTTTGCGTTCAAGTCGCTGGAGCTCACCGAATGATTCGTGAATTTGCTTCACAGCTTCGTCAAAACCGGAATGCTCCACGCGTGCCACAACCCGATCCCACAACCCTGACTCTTTCAACACGTCAACGTAACCGATCCACGGAATAGCGATGATGTCCTGTGGTCGTGGAAGCTCTGGGCGTAATCGACGAATCGTCCGAAGTCTTTCGGAAATAGAACGAGCCATTGGCAAGACTTTCACCAACGGAGGAATATCGTCCTTCGGTCGGATGTCTACAACAATGGATTGGCCGAATTTCGGAAAAAACACGGCGAGCACCTCAGCGTTATCAACAAACTTAAAAACGCCGTCAACACCATCTCCGTAACCGAAATCCATTAGTTCATCATCTCGATCTAGGCTCGTAACCTAACCCTTTAGTGCCTTGACCTGCTCAATGAAAGCGGGAAGCACTTTCTCCCAGTCCCCAACCACTCCAAAGCGAGCTTCTTTGAAGATGTTGGAATCACCATCTTTGTTGATGGCGACAATGGCGCGGGAACTCGAACATCCTGCCATATGCTGACTTGCACCAGAAATTCCGACGGCAATGTAAACATCCGGGCTTACAGACTTGCCAGTGAGACCGACCTGGTGTGAATGATCTATCCACCCGGCATCACAAGCTGCACGTGAAGCCCCAACTGCTCCTTCCAAAGAATTCGCCAGGTCTTCCAGAACAGCGAACGGCTCAGGACCACCTAACCCTCGACCACCGCTCACGACAACCGGGGCATCTTCGAGTCGAACACCTTCTCGCGACTCAGCTACGGCATTCAACACCGAGGCTCCTCGTAAGCCCTCACCAGATGATGATGCTTGCTCGGTCGCAGGGGTTCCACCTTCGGATGCTGACGGTTCGAATGCTCCCGCTCTTAATGAAACGATCGCGGGAGTGGATGCGATTGAGAAATCAGCGAGGGCGCTACCTCCGTACACAGGTCGGGTCACACTGATCGCACCAGCTGACCCCGTAATGTCGGTGCAGTCTGCTGCGAACGCTGCTCCAAGTCTGAAAGCAACTCGGGCTGAAACTACGGCTCCCTGATCACTCTTCGGGAACAGTACAAGGTCAGGCGAATTGGACTGGATCAATTCAGAGATATCTGACGTGAGAGAGTCAAATATGCCGTCATCGGACGTCTCGACACCTGGTAAATCGATCACCTTGTCCACAGGAAGCGAATCACTTCCCGAAACTGATCCAGCAGTTACCGCAATCACGTTCGAAGGGCTTACCTTGCTCGCACCTGTGATCGCCTGTAGCGATGCTTGCGACGCGGCACCTGTCTCATCGGCTTCAATGAAAATAAGAACGGAGGTCATTAGATCAACTTCTCCTCTCGAAGCCGCAATGCCAGATTTCGCCCGGCATCTGCCTCGTCTTCTCCATCGATCAGCTCGACCTGTTTGTTCGATTCGGGGATGTACAGCCTTTCGAGCTTCACTTTGGACTCAAGATCAGACTCCGTTAATTCAAGATCGGCAAGAGAATATGTGTCTGGCTGCTTTCTGCTCGCCTGCATGATTCCTCGGAGATTCGGGTATCTGGCTTCTCCAAGTTCATTTGTGACGGTCAAAACAGCCGGTGTCGGACACGTGACTTCCTGATAACCATCGGGGATCACCCGTTGGATGTTGAGAGATTCACCATCTACTTCGAGTTTCTGAACGAGTGTGACAAGCGGGATGCCAAGCGATTCAGCGACGCCTAGAACAACGTGCGCCTGATCCCAATCAGAGGCCTGACGACCGCCAAGAACCAGGTCAAAAGGTCCGTCTTTTTCAAGGAGAGCGGTCAAAACCTTCACTGTTGCAGCTGCGTCGATTCTGTCCAAACCGGCTTCATCGACAAGTACCAAGCGGTCTGCGCCCATGGCCAGCGTTTTCTTCAATGCATCAAGTGCAAAGTCTGTCCCAACCGACAAAACTGAAATTTCGACATCAATCCCGGCGTCCTTAAGAAGCAGCGCTGCCTCGACAGCGTTCAGATCAAATCCGTTGACTACCGGTGGTACACCGCTGGGCGGGACCACCGAATTGGTCGATTCGTCGATTTTGAACTGTGACGGGGGTGTCTCTGGATCGGGTACCTGCTTGGCAAGTACTGCTATTCGCAAGGGCAACTGTCTGTCCATTTCTGAACTGCCATCGAACGATGGATTTTGCTATTCAATCGGACGCCATCCCTGAATGCGCCCATTCGTTTTCGACCTATAACATTACCGCTCAATTCTCTATTCGGGTCGCGTTCGGGCGCAAAAAGGCATCATTTGGATCAACTCATAAAGGCCGCCAACAAGCTTGGTCGCGAACTTACAGAAACCCAGATCGATCATTTCAAACGCTATGGCGAATTAATCGAACTCCGGAGCAAGCAGTTCAACCTCACCGGTGCTAAGTCCTGGGAGCGAATTCGTGAAGAGCTGTTTATTCGATCACTCAGGATTCTCTCTCCGGCCGGTGGCAACGTACCAACCATTGAGTGGTTTGCGGGCAGAAAAGCGATAGATGTTGGGACAGGTGCAGGAATCCCCGGACTCGTACTCAAGCTGGCAGTACCCGAGCTCGAAATCACTCTTCTGGATTCCATTGGAAAGCGTACAAACTTTCTCAGTGAAGTCGTTTCTGAACTCGAATTAACCGGTGTCGAGGTCGTGAACGGGCGAGCCGAAGAATTCGGGCAGGACGGTGCTTACCGAGAGCAGTACGATCTGGTCGTAGCTAGAGCAGTCGCTTCGTTACCCGAACTTGCTGAACTCACACTGCCATTCTTGAACATTGGCGGTGTTGCCGTCCTTCCTAAATCAGCGGGAATCGAACAAGAATTGCGAGAAGCTGAATTCGCTGCTGAAGAACTCGGTGCTTCTCCTGCGATAACCTTGACCGTCGACAGCCCGGGATCTTCACCCGCAGATCAAATCGTCTACTGGATGAAGATTTCATCCACACCTAACCAATACCCACGGCGCGTAGGAGTGCCCCACCAGGCACCGTTGCTCAGCAACTAACTCCATACTCATCCATCACATGAGCAGCGAAAATCCTCAACCAAGCAAGCCTGAGACGCGCAACGGAATGCCGGACGCGTCCACGTTGCGTCGACGCGTCCTATCTCTGCCGACGCTTATAGCGATCGTCGTAGGAGCAAGCTTGCTCGGATTTGCTCTCTGGAGAATCTTCGATTTTGAGTGGGACGAGGTCTGGACCAATATCCGTAATGTCGACCCCGCAAAGTATCTGCTCGCACTTGTTCTCTACTACTTGAGCTTCTGGTTCAGGGGTTTGCGTTGGAGGCAGCTCGCGAAAACCGCGAATATCGGTGGTTCAAACGGCGACAAAGTACCAGGCACTCTTGCGTTATCAGGCATCATCCTGATGGGATGGTTCGCCAACTCAGTGGCATTTCTACGCCTCGGTGACGCCTACCGAGGTTGGGCGTTGGCGAGAGAGTCAGGAAGCGACTTCCCTTCGAGCCTGGGCACGGTTCTTGCAGAACGAGTTCAGGACATGGCGGCGGTACTCCTGCTCGTCCTTTTTGCCGCAATTTGGCTGTCCCTCGAGGGCGATTCTGAAGTTCCAGGATGGGTGGTCTTCGCCGCGTTTGTTCTGGTCGGGGTCTTGATTCTCGGACTCCTGGTCATGCGGGTAGCAGGCGAACGAATCTCAAGCAGACTTCCCGGACGGTTGGCGAACGCCTACACAAACTTCCAGAAAGGGACTCTTGGAAGTTTTTCCGGGCGAGGCATTCCTCCGCAGATAGCCCTCGGAATAATTGGCTGGCTCCTCGAAGTGGCAAGATTCTATTTTGTTGCCGAATCTATGGGATTCGACATTTCATTCGGAATCGTTTTGTTCGCAGCTCTTGCAAACGCAATGCTCACCACAATTCCGACCCCGGGCGGATTCGGGTTCGTCGAAGGCGGACTTACCGGACTACTGATCCTGTTCGGGATGAGCGATGCCGATTCGATCAGTCTCGTAGCCATCGACCGAACCATCAGCTGGCTTAGCGTGATCTTATTCGGTGGAATCCTCTTCGTTGTATGGCACGCCGCCAAGGCTCGAAACAACTCTGCTGAGACACGAGCTCATAGCTGAGCTAACATCGTCGCCCTGCCAAAAAGCTAAATCGACGAATATCTCAGGTGAGTTGAATGTCCGACAAAAAACGCGTGCTCGTCACAGGCCTTAGCGGACTTGTGGGGTCGGCACTGCGTCCCGAATTCGAAGCGCGATACGAACTTTCATCGTTGTCCCGATACGGCACGGAAGGACTTGATGACGCTCACAACTTCCGCGGAAACATTGCCAAGCTCGACACGATTCTTCCGGCATTTGAAGGGCAGGACACTGTGGTCCACCTCGCCGCAGATAGAAGCGCAAGCGCAAACTGGGAATCGGCTCTGCGCAACAACGCGGTTGGCGTCTACAACGTCTACGAAGCTGCGAAACAAATGGGAGTGAAACGAGTTGTATTCGGTAGCTCTCAGCACGCAATTGGTGGTTTTTACAGGGATGAACCGTACCGTTCGATCCTCGCCGGTGAGTACGAGAACGTAAAACGACCGTACAAACTCATCGACGAAACCGTCCCGATTCGCCCAGATGGCTATTACGGTGCAGCCAAGGCATATGCAGAAGGACTGGGAAGCTACTACAGCGAGTGGTTCGGAATTTCTTCGATAAACATCCGTATTGGCTGGACGCTTTCAGACAACGACCCGACTCATTCCGCTGCAGCACTGTCGATGTGGCTCTCTCACCGTGACACAGCTCAAGTCCACGTTAAAGCTGTCGATGCGCCAGATGATCTGATGTACACGGTCGTGTTCGCAATGAGCGACAACCACTGGAACATCTTTTCGCTCGACAAAGCTCGAAAGGTTCTCGGATATGAACCCGTCGACGACGCCGGTACAGAACTAAATCCCGATAAAGAACTGCCGATGCGCGACCGTACCGAGTACAAAGAACACGAAGAAGACCCCGATTCGTACGACTAGAGGCCGGATCTCAATCGTAGGAATCTAGAACCAACCGCCATAGATAGGAATCCTCATGAGACCGGTCCTGGTCCTCATTCGACGCGCCCCGACCGGAGCGGAGGGACCCTGTGCCGCGGATTACTTGAACTTCCGCTCTAAAACTTCCCGACTGAATTGGAGGGATCTAAATCGGTGAGACCGTAAAAAATACTCAACCCTGTGCTACGATTTTTTGGTTAGGCGTTTGACCTTCGAGGTCCGCCGAACACACCTCGAAATCGGGGCTGTAGCTCAATTGGGAGAGCGCTTCAATGGCATTGAAGAGGTAGCGGGTTCGAATCCCGCCAGCTCCACCATTTTCAGTTGGATTTATCCTTCCGGGGCAATAGATGGAACCAGCTTAATTTTCCGTCGGTTCGCTCGGTGCGACGTACCCCAAATTGACACTTGAAGCTCGATAGAGCAGCTGATTGGCTGAGAATTCCATCAGACGTCAACTGGCTCAACAACCGCTGATTCGGTCCGATTTATCACCTAAATAACCGTCTATCGAACTGGGCTGCAAATGCGGAAGAACTGCTGACTGTTAAGTATCCCCATCTACAGCGCTAAGCCCCCAATATCGCGATATCAAGCGGAAACACACGAATCAGCTGCTGTAAAATTCGCCACCGGTTGCCGCCCAGCTGTTCCTAAATGCCTGGCCCCCATTCTTGGTAGTCGCCTATCTGCTGGAGCCCTACGAGACTCGCGCCCGCTGCCTCCTGCTTGTAAAGTATGTGTGGGATATACGCTGTGCGACGAACTATGGTGACTTTATCGGGTTCGCGTTCTCGGTCAGGCTCGTACACCGGCGCTTCCTTCGACTAACCACTCAGAGTCGTCGTTCTTGAATCACAATAAGCTCCCGCAACGACCTGAATATCTCGTTCCGCCATCCAAACCGTGCCGGAAACCACACACGGCAGGATTCCCAAGCTTAAAACCTCGGCATGGGGGAAGTGGTGTCGAAATAATCCAGCTGTGTTACCCCCCTCCACGTTCTAGTGCTGATCACATATCAGCCGCTCTTTCTAGCAACTGTTCTGACTCCGAATGGTATGCAACGCAAATTGAGAGGGGAAGGGCGGGGTGTTGGAATATCTGCACCACGCCAACACAAACAGCTAACTATTTTCTTACCCGGCAGAGGACCGTGTTCAGGAACTGATGTTCCAATATAAAACTACTTGATGCACGGGCGGTGTTATGAAACTTCAGCGCAGGCTCTACCGAGAGGGTAAAAAACAAGTTTTTTCGGGGAGCCATTAAGGGCCACATGGACACCCCCACAGGATATGTTTTGTTGGGGCATATTCACCGACAATTTGCCTACTGCCCAACCAACGGAATAACTCGAATGAACTCTTGGCGCCCGACTAATTATATCTCGCTTATATGACACTAGATCCAATAGGCATAACTTCCAAGCTTGCCGCCATAAGAGCTAAAAATGTAATTGGCGATCGTGATTCACTGCCTAACGCATCCAGTGAATTTTCAGTGATGCTCGACTTGGTACTTGAGGCAACTGAAAGCCAATTCGGATTTCTTGGGTACGTGCTAGATGATCCGGAAAATGCTGACCCGTTCTTGCGGACTTTGGCCATTTCAAATATCGCTTGGGACAAAGACAGCACGAGACTGTACACCGATTCGGTTTCGGAGGGGGGAATGGAATTCCGAGCTCTCGACAACCTCTTTGGCTACTCAATTCGCACAAAATCCAGAGTTATTTCCAACTGTACGAACCGAGACCCACGATCTGGAGGTCTCCCGCCAGGACACCCGGAAATCAATGCGTTTTCAGGAATTCCATTGATGATTGGAGAGCAAATGATTGGAATGATTGGGATTGCAAATCGGCCATCCGGTTATGACGATGATTTTTTGGATTCCTTGGAACCATTATGGGATTTGCTGGCATTGAACGTTCACGCCGCGCGAGCGGAAGTTTTGATAGACCAGGCAAACCTGGCGCAACGTGAGCTCAATCGACTGAATATTGAAAAGACGTCCCTAATCGAATCTCTTTTAGGCGCTCAAGAAAAACATCGCTATCTGACCTCTCTAGATTTACATGATGGCCCTGCCCAAACTCTGGCAAGCGCGTCGATGTTCCTTTCAGCTTTATACACGGAGATCGAAGAGCATATAGACCCAAAGTCCTTGGTGAATTTGACCTTGGTAGAGTCGCTTGTCAATCGGGCGTTGAACGACGTCCAACGGATAATGGTCCATTTCAGACCTCCTGACCTAGACGGCCTTGGATTCGTCGATGCCGTCAAACGTTTTTTGTCTGAATCCACAGGACGAAGCGAAATCGACTTCAACTACACAACTGAGGAAAACATCGAAGAAGTCATTAGCGGCCAAAAAGGCATCGTTTTATTCCGGGTAATACAGGAATCAGTCAACAACAGTCTGAAACATTCCGGTGGATCAGAAGTTAGTGTGACTCTTTCCAGGTCGGCTGACAGGAGAAGAATTAAGGTGTTGGTAGAAGACAACGGAAAAGGGTTCAACTTGGATGACTCGGTTGCACATGGAAATGGAATACAGGGAATGAGAGAGCGGGTGAGTCTCATCTCAGGATCAATGGTCATCACCAGTCCTTGTCTGGAATCTGGCAAAGGCACAAGAGTAGAAGTAGAGGTCGAAGCAGAAGAGCTTTCGACTGACACAGCTGAGTTCTGAGATGCAACGCGAGCTCAGAAAAACAGATCACAACGATGTTCGAGAAAAACTGAACCCGGAGTCACCAGTGACCAGTGCAACCAAATCGACAAAGGTCATCGTAGTCGACGACCACCCGCTAATACGTGCAGGTTTACGTGCAATGCTCGCCGGCAGCAGCATCGAAATCGTTGCCGAAGCTTCCTCGGCGAGTGAAGCTATAGCAGCGATACAGAGTGTTCACGCAGAAGTTGTTCTAATGGACGTACGTCTGGGTCAGGATGATGGCATCAAGACCGCACAGATAATCAAAAACATTTCGCCTGAACTTGCAGTGTTGATGCTTTCGAGTTTTGAGTCTGATGGCTATCTGCGTGAAGCGATCAGGGCCGGTGCTTCGGGTTACTTACTAAAAGGAGCAAGTCGCTCGACCCTCGAAGATGTAATTCGAAGAATAGGATCGGGAGAAAGTTTATTCGATGAAATGGCGCTTTTGCGAATCGTCCGATTAAGGCAGGACGAATCGATGGTTGGAGTAACACTAAATGCAAGAGAACAACAGATTCTCCAGCTTATATGTTCAGGTTGCACTAATACCGAAATCTCGGATCACCTCGTGTTATCGCAGGGCACGATCAAGAAGAATATCCAATCATTATTCTCAAAACTCGGGGTTCAGAATCGCACTGAAGCTGCGATGGCGGGAGTACGACTGGGAATAGAGTTGTCAACGAACTCAGAATGTTCGACTCGATCCTAGGATCTTCATCCGAAATCAGGAAAGTCTTACCCCCCGCCCAAACAATTGCGTTGCCAGATGCGCCGACTGCCCCCCACTTTTGACCACCAAATGTCGGGCCATACTGAGGCAGTGCCAAAGGCCTATGCCGTACATCATTGACGCTCTAATCCAATGTTGGGCAGAGACGGTTCTGATCGTCTCACTGAAGGAGCATCGAAGGAGCATCGAGTGATGGTGGGAACAGCTGGTCGTGGGGTCACGAAAATTAAAGTCGTTGCTGTAGATGACGACCCGCTGATCAGAGAGCTCTTGTCAATTGGGCTCCGCACCAAATCTGATTCATTAGCCGTGGATTGTGTGGGTGACGGATTTGAAGCACTCGAATTAATTAGCACACAGCAACCGGATGTCGTTATTACAGATTTGGATATGCCGAGATTTAGCGGTGCTGACTTTGCAAAAGAATTGGAGAGGTTGCATCCAGGTACTCCGCTGGTGATTTTTTCAGGATGCCCGCCAGAAACCGCAATTCGAACCGTGCCCACAGCCGTTGCAGCGGTGGACAAAATCGGTTCACCGAATTGTCTACAGTCCTTGGTCCATGCAGTGAACTTGGCCGCAAAAAAAAATCAGGAGTCTCCAGCTTGAACTCTCTCACAATTGGCTTAGGGTTATTAGCAATTGTCGGGGTGACTATTGCCGTATGGATTGCGACATGTCCTGATTGTGTACTCAGGGATTTCATGGTTCTTCCCGTGTCATTCAGTTTGTTCGCCATTACTGCGGCTCTAGCTACAAGTACCTATCGCGCCGGTTCCTCTGAGGATCAGTCATAGCAGTAGATAAAGACGTGGATCACATCCACCGGAGTTACCCCGAAGCCATATCACAGTGGCTGGTACTGCCTAATAAACAAAAGCCCCCCCAGTTGATGACGGGGGGGTTCATTGTTGATTTGGTTTGGTGGAGCTAACGGGACGGTAGGTCGAACCCTATCCGATCGGTTTCAACTGATCACTAACCGGTACTGAGTTCTGACAGAACCGAATCATTGACGGATACACAGAAACGGACGGCTGGGAATTTTAACCGTTACCCATGACTCCGTTTGAACATCCGGCTCTCGGACAGCATTCGACACGCCCAAACCCTCGCGTATCGTCATGTAAGTCTCATTTTTCCTATGCATGACCTCACGTTCACCTCAGCAGTTTGTGATCAAAATCACTAAATACCAAGATGACGGGACGGAACCCGTCGTTCGCTGAAAGCGGCTGGGACGGGTTTTCATTCCGGTCAGGAGTCGCTGGAAGGAGGAACCCAATGGCATTATTCCGATTACTTGGTGCTAGTGGTAGGGCTGGACTGGTGCTGGGTTTATCCGCTGTTCTTATGGTGGCAATGGCATGTAGCAGCGATGGCATAGATCAGGAAGACTACGACGCTGTGACCGCCGAATTGAACGCCGCGCAGGCGGAACTTAATTCCGCACAAGCTGAGATAGCGAGTTTGCAGTCTCAAGCAGGTGAAAGTTCAGACCCGGTCGTTTCCGAACACCAAGTTGTACAGGTGGGGCAGGCTCAACCTGCACCGGTCGAAGCGGTTTTGCAGGACTGGCAAACCAAGGAAGCTTCACATGCGGGCGTTTTGCTTCTTGAGACTTTTGACTCGAGTGGTGACGATGCCTGGAGCGCTGCAGAACACCCGATAGTGTTTGTGACCTCTGAAGGTGAGGGCTACGCCGGATTCATTTCTGAGGTTTACAAGGGCACCGGGCTGCACATCATCGATGCTGCAACGAAAGAGCATGTTGCTTCTGCGGAGTTCAACCTCGGATTCGAGCAACACGGTGAACCCCACGGAATGGGAGTTTCCCCCGATGGTCAATGGATTTACGTCCCAACTGCCGACGGTGATGCACCTTGGCGTGCCGGTTCTACCGGTGGCCGACTTCTCATCGTGAACGCCAGGACTCTGAAGATTGACAAGATTCTCCAGACAAGAGGTGGACCTCACCACGTCAAGGCGTTTACCGATTACGAAGGAAATGACCGAATTATCGTCGAGCTGCAAGGCAATGGAATCGTCCTGCTTGATCCGCACGACGAACACAAGGTTGTGAAGGCGTGGACGGTCGAGGACTTTGGAGCCGAGACTTACCAGGCTGACGCAAATCCTGCTGGAACGCACATTTACGTCAACACACACCTTGGAAGTCGAGGAATCGCACCTCAGTTGCAGGCGGCGGTTGCGAAGGTTGATATCGAAACTGGACGTATGACCTACATCACCGATGTTGGTTCGTACACCAACGGTTTCGCATTCACTTCAGACGGCAAATACACCTACGTTGCCGACTCGGTTACCGACCACGTATTCAAGATTGATAACGCTACTGACAAGGTCATCGCCAAATCCATGGCGGCTGTACCTGGTCCGTACATGATTGAGCTCAATGACGATGAAACCCAACTTTGGATCATCGGTAAGGGCGAAATGACCTTCAATCTTGGTGGTTCGCTCGGTCTCGTTGACACACGAAGCATGCGTGCAGTCAACGCATACGACATTGGCGGCCAGACTATCGACCACAACATCTTCAATCCTGCGGATTCGACAGAGATGTGGGTGACAAGTTCTGGTACTGCCGAGACCATCGTGTTCGACGTTGAAACTCGAACGGTGAAGGCGAGAATCCCGACACCGAACGGTGGAGATACACACTCAGGAGCTTTCGTTCAGTACGAAGCCGACTGGACTGGCGACTTGCTCGCTGACAACACCGGTCGACGATCGTGGTTCCTCGAGCAACAAAAAGAAGCAGTGGCAGCACTGGCTTCGAGGTAAAGACCAATGCCTGCGTCGAGATTGTTTCGGCGCAGGCATCCACCTCAATGGCCGCGTGGCTGGGTCCAACCTGGGTGAGATGGAAGCTGGCATGAAGTTATTCACACTCAAAATTATTCTATTAGCGGCAGTGATTGTTGCGCTGTTCGGCGCCTGTGGTGGTGACAGTTCATCTGGCAGTTCCCGAACTGCGACTCCAGCTTTCACTCCTACTCCACCACAAAACATCGTTCAGCCGAGCCCCACAGCTACGAACGTGCCGACCGTCGCAACACGACCTCCGGTAACTGTGCCTGCAGAGCTTTCTGGCGAGGAACAAATTGCCAGGGGTGAGGAGCTGTTCCAGAAGACTGCCGGCGGAGTTGGGTGCGCGCTGTGCCACGGTGTAGACGCGATGGGAGATCCCGCACAAGGAGCTCCATCAAATTTTGGAGCATCGGCAGAGTCGATTGAGCAAGCTCTTTACGACAGGCCGCAAATGTCGTTTATCCAATTGAGCCGAGACGAAATTAAGTCGATTGCGGCGTATTTGCAGTATTTGAAGGAGCAGCAGTAGAGAGGATGCTGGGGTGGTCGGTTCCAGGTCACAATCGAACTTGTTGTTAATTGCAACCGCGGTGATCGCGGTCGCAGGTCTTGTGTCGTGTTCAACCACCTCCGAAGTTGATTCCGCACAGACGATCGATCAACCACCTGTGATGGTCTCTTCGTCAGCCAAAGACGCGGTCACCGAACTGTTGGGTGACATCGAGTCCAATGACCAGGACCCCGCCCCAACTCGTGAACCATTGCAAGGAGTTGCCTATTCCGACGATGAACTCGGGGTTCTCGAGGGAAGCGTCGATCACGAATCGAACCTTCTCCAGATTCGACTTCAGGGTCTTGAAGGTAAACGTGTCAACATGAAGAACGGCGGTGCGATCAGGCTTACTGAAGACCTGGTAGCTGAGATCTTCGTCGATCCATTCCCTGTTCACACCCTTACGGCCTGGATCGACTTGTTTCTGCACAACGGTGACGGAGAACCGGTCACTGGGTCCAAAGTTGTTATCGATTACGACATGTACTCGATGGGGCACGGACCGTTCTTCAGCCTGGCTGACAAAAGTCCCAACGGGCACTACACGTTCCGGCTTGACTACGTGATGTTCGGTCCGTGGATGCAGCTTCTTGAAGTTCGAAATCCTGATACCGACGAAACTTTCCACCTTGAAGTGGTGATTGTGGCGGTACCGTGATGTCTATCACCTGGACTCGAACCATCCCTGTGATCACGGTCGCTGTTTTGGGGGTGGCATTACTTGGTTCTAGCGGCACCGTTTCGGCTCACGGAAAAGAACTAAGTATCACCGTGTCTACTCACGTGCCCGACCAGCTCGAACCGTTGCGGAGACTCTACAGAATTGAGGCCGTCTATACAGGCGACCTCGATATGGTCGAAGGAGCGAAGGTAACTGTTTCAGGTACACGTTTGGAAGGTGGAGAGTCACTTGCACCTGTCCGACTCCAGGAACTCGTTGGTCAACCTGGTGTATACGTTGCAGAAATAGTGTTCACACGGTTCGGTGATTGGAACCTTGTGGTCGCCGTCGAAGCTGAACTAGCTCAGGGCGCAGGGTCTGTGCCATTTACTGAGTCAGTAACACCTGCTGTTCTGAGCGAAAGCGACCGTCTGTCACTTTTGAGCGAGGCTGATCGCGTAAGGCGGCTCCAGGTCTTTTTCTCGTTCGAGTGGTGGCCCGACATCGTCACGCTGCTAGTTCGTATTTTCCATACAGCGTCCGCCGTGATGTACGTAGCGGTGGTTGGGTCTGTGCTGCTCTCGGCCTGGATAGGTGGTACAGCTTCGACCGTATTATCAGGTCGGTTGGGCGAGAATTTCATGACTTTGGCGACCATCAGTCTCGCAGGAATTCTTTTCACTGGTCTTTATAGCGCAGCCTTTGACGCACCGAACGCCGCTCCAGGTATCTACGAGTACCTTGATCTGATTGCTCTGCCATACGGAGAAGCTTACCTGGTTGCCTTCTTGTTGAAGCCTGTGGGTTGGCTTGCCATGTTGTACTTCACAATCCGTGTCGACAACGTCGTAGTAAAGCCTGCCATATTTGCCGTTCCTGCCGGTGCATCAACGGACGCGATCGATGAAGCCGGCACTCGTGCTTCTCTACGTCGGTTGATTCAGTCCGGAGCGATACTCGTTGTCGTTGCCATTGCCGACCTGGCGACCGTTATTTACCTGCATTACTTGAGTCATCTTGGTGTGTTCCTACCGGAGGGTTAATTTGGAGAATCGAGCGACATATTCCGGCACGAAAACTCCAGCTGACCGCTGGTTGCAGCGCATGCATCCTGGTCGACTTAACCTTTGGATTCTGGTCGGTACGGTGCTTTTCGTCGGGCTCGTTCTCGCCGCATTGATGTATGTGCTAAACCCTGGCACTCCGGTCAGTACTGTCGAACCCCGTGACCCATTGCTGGACAGTTCTGACGCTGTGCGGAGCGACCTTGTTGACCAGGCTGACACTCCCGTGATCGACGATCGCTACGTACGTAAACTCATTCTCGACCTAACACGGGTTGGTTTTGCCCCTGGAGAAGTCGAAATCGATGGTGTTTACGGTCATTCGGTGCTTCTCGCGGCCGCGTCAGGCGCAAAAACGAGCTCGGGCAGCATCACGTTCTTTGTCACCGAAAACATTCATGACGATGAACTCATTGGTGAAATACCAGAGGTTTGGCTAACTGTTGATGGCGGCGTTCCGATTGCTCACTCAGACTCTCGAGTTACAAAGAGTGATTTGCATCACCGCACGACCCGTTTCGATTTCTCTCTGCCGCAGGAAATTAGATCGAGTTCGTTTGAATCGGAAGCACACCGACTAAGACTCGTGGTGGGAACGAGTCCTTCGACTGCCAGCAGCTCAAATACGTTGGTGTGGGATCTTCCGGTCGATCTAAGTTCGATCGAACAGGGGTTGGCTTCAGGAACTGGCGGACTCGTTGACGAAAGTTTGGCTGAGCCGGTTGAGATTATTCCGATGAAGAGCCTAACCGGTGTTCTCAGAAAGAATGTCGGAAAAGTCGGCTATGGGTCGGTGAATGAATCGGAGATTACAGCGACGTTCGCAACTCCTGAGTATTTCGCAGCAGCATTTCCAAGTGGCGCGATCCAAACTTATATGCCACAAGGTCAACCGGTGTTCGTGATCTCGGAAAGCACACACACCGAAAGTCTGAACGACAACCTTCCCGGTATAACCCTCGAAGTAGGATCACGTGCATATTCAGTCGATTTCACTGAAGTAAAAGTTTCGTCCGCTCATCACCGAGTCACCTTGTACAGGTTCGATGTCAGCGAATTAGAAATCAAATCTGCCGAGTCGCTGGAACTGATCATGCCTGACGGTAAGTCCGTCAGTTGGGATCTACCGGTCGAATACGATGTTGCAAATACCCCTTTTGGTATTGGGTGGGCGACCATAATTGCATTGTTGGCCGGAATGTTGGCATCAATGTGGCCTTGCCTGTTTCAGCTAACCGCCTACTTTATTCCCGCACTTGCAGGACTGAATATGCAAGACGCCGAAGACCAGGTAAGACTCGGGCAGCGAGTGCGAGTGTTCAAAGCCGCTCTTTACTTTGTGCTTGGGTTCACCATTGTTTACACGGCAGCTGGAGCGTTGATCGGGTTTGCCGCCGGGCAGCTTGGTGAATCGAGCTTCTACGATTCCGCCCAACGATGGGTGGCGTTTGGAGCGGGCGTTGTCGTGATTGGACTCGGACTGCGAGTAGCTGCCAAGGCAAGGGCGCCTCTGGTGTGCAAAATGCCGGTCCTTTCACGTATGGCACACGAAGGTTCAGGAAATGCTAAGCCCTGGGAGATGATGGTCGCCGGACTTGCTTTCGCCACGGGTTGCATGACCTGTTTCGGCTCTGCCCTGGTTATCGGGATGGTGGTTTACGTCGGCATGGCGCAATCGGCGATTTACGGCGCAGCGATCCTGTTTCTGTTCTCACTCGGCATGGGAATCCCATTGGTGATCGCCGGGGTAATGATGGCAAAAGTTCTGCCACTGTTGTTCAGACTCGAAAAGATGGTCCGCTGGATGGGAATTGCGAGCGCGGCACTGATGCTCTCGTTCGGAATCTTGCTCATCAGCGGAAACTACATGGCATTCGCCGAATGGATCTACAGACTTACTGGAACCGAGGCAACTTTCTAACTGTCACCGGGCAAACTGGGTTCTGTCAGTTTTCAATGCTCGATACGGAAACTGGATGCACCAAAAAAACGGTGTGAAGGTCAAATTACACGGATAACGGGGTCATTTTAGTAGGCCAATTTTCCTCGACAATCAGTCGTACTGAAGCAGCAATTTGAGGATCGTCGGCGCTCTTGATTCTCAGATAATTCCGCTAACCATCGAAAGCTTTGCGCAAAAAAGCTGATTTGTCAGCGCGTTCTAGCTACCGTCCCGAAAGGATAAATCCAACTGAAAATGGTGGAGCTTGTGGGACTCGAACCTACGACTTGTGGAAATAATATGGTTTTCAACGGTACTTCGCTGTTACAGCCGCTGATTCGACAAAAATCTACGCAGAATTGACCGCCGATCCAGATGCAGTTGCTGAAGATTAGACCTGCTGATTCCCACGTCTCAGTACAAATCAAAACGGTGGACTCGTGTTCTACCTATAGTCCCGTTACCTCCACCACCTAATGTTCAATTCAATCGTGATTTGGAACTTCAGAATATTTTCTGAACGGAATCCCGCTGAGAGCAGCTGCGTCACGCATTAAGTTGTTCGAAAGTTCAGTCGGACGCGCGTTCGCAACGTGAGTCGGCTCACCGAACCGAACAGTAATCTTCGTTCCTCGCGCTGGTGCAGTCCACGATGGAAAGAGCGGAACGTACTTAGACAACCAGTTTGCAAACTTAGACTGAACTAATCCGCCTTCAGGAGACTCATAAGAAATGCCCACTGGAATGATGGGAGTTGGGTGGTAGCTCGCGTCGAGTTTTGTTTTTCTATTCTCGTATCGCTTGACTAGACCGACCAAACCTTCTTCGACGGTTTCTACCGAATCGGGTTGGTATTCACCCTGAACAAAGATTCCGAGTATCAGCCCTGAGTCGAGGCGTCGATCAACATCCCGCGCCAATGTAACGGCTTTCGCTCTGGCCGACACTTTGTGACTCTCAGGCCAAACTATTGAACCCAGCAAAGTTGTAAGCAAGTGCTGAACCCGATTCGCTATACGTCCATGCCCGAACGCATCGGTCGACACAAATGCAATGAACTCTCCTGCCACAGCCGCCACTGCATACATGTCCACAGCTGAACGGTGAACAGGAGCCAAAACAAGCGGACGTTGCCTCGGCAATTTCCCCTCGAACTCTACGGTGTAGTTCATTAAAAGCCGAATCGTCGGCACGATGAACAAGCGAAGGAAATGGAAATTGAATTTCCAAAGGACGGTAGCCAATTTCAATCGGCCAGTGCTTCTATAAACACCGACGCTGTCTTACCGTCTCGGAGTAGGCCAAATACGGTGAACTTGAACTTGCCGCCAGCGTTGTCTACCAACACCATTCCACCGGGGCGACGATCGAACAGTCTTGAAACGCTTCGCCCACGCATGAGGCCAGCCCCGATCCGGAACCTCATGAATTCTGCATTGGTGCTCAGACCTCGAATCCTGTACTCAACCTCTCCGAGTCTGGTGCCATGAACGAACACGGTACCTTTGTCGAACTCGACGGATTCAACCAAACGGTCACTCCTCACGTTTCGATAGCTGGTTGAGTAGGTCAAAGTGGAATCGGTAATTTGGGCTTACATGCGCGCGCCCAGCTTCGTTCGATGAACATGACCACACGCAAGTGGCTCAACCTCGCCAAATCTCCCGTGCACCCTACTCGGCGCGCCATTGCAATAGACGATTCTTGACTATCGACGGACTACCAACGCTTGCTCGAACTGGATCTGAATCCGTCCCGACCACGTTGGTTCTTTGGTCGGTCGTTCGCCACGTTCACCACGATCTGGCGTCCATCCAGGGTTGACCCGTTCAATTCCGCAACCGCTTCATCCGCGTGTTGTGCCTCGGTGAAAGTAACAAACCCAAATCCTCGTGAACGATCGGTGTCGCGCTCGGTAACTACAACCGCTTCTGTCACTTCGCCGTATTTGCCGAACACGGTTTGGAGGCTGGATGATTCGGTCGCCCAAGCGAGTCCACCGACGAATAATTTCTTGCTCATATTTGGTCCTTACGCGCAGACACGTATAGAGAGCCGTATTTTGCGACTAGCTTCTACATGAAGCTGGTTGTGGTCTGCGCGGATATCCGCCCTGCAAGGTCACAAACAGAACAACCAAAACAGGTCTAGAAATGAAGGCGAGAAATTGGGGAGGGACTTTAAGTTTACTCCTATCATCCGAAAATGGGTTGGTCTGTTCCGATTTGTGTAGCCCTGTAACCCGCATCACGACGATTTCAGGTACAGTGGCTACGTCATAGCCAACTCGTCAGAGGTGCGGGCCGCACCGTCCTAGAAATCTCAAAATTTCGTAAGAGGACGAAACGTTTCTTCGCAGAGTACCTGTTAGTTCCACCATGGCCGATATTTCGGTCACACATTCCAAAGGAACGAGAAATGTTCGCCCGCATTTGGTCAACCCTGTTTGGTAGCGCGCCAGTCGCTATTCCCAGCAACGTCACGATGGCGCTACTGGACGCAGCATTGTTCACACCTGAACGAATTGAAGGTCTCCGCCTTGCGAAAGCACCTGGAAAATTTGCGGGGCGTTCAGTCACCAAATTCCGCATATTCGATCCCGCTACCACATCGATTGAAGTGAAGCGGTTCAAAGATCTGCAGTTCCCCGCGGAGATCCTTGTGACTGGACGCCTTGAGAGTAATGACCGAGTTTATTTGGATTGAGCTCGTGCCCACACGTGCTGCGCGTCTGCGCAATACTCCACTAAGACTTGTGGTCTTCAAACGTACCTGCAGGAGATAATTTGATGTTGGAATTATTCGAAAAAGCGCAATTGGAATACGAGGGACAGCTTTTAGGTGATATCCAGTTCCGGATTACTGGCATCAATACTCTGTCAGACTTCGGTCGCTACAAGCCGGGAGCCGGACAGATCAAGGGCGAATTAGTCTCAACACTCGTCGGAAATAAGGGAGGTTTAACTACCTTAGTTCGACGAAGTGGAGACCGTATTCCGATCTCGGTGTTCGGGTTGATGGAAGACGAGGTTACCGCCACCGTAGTTGTTACTGGCGGATACAAGCTGCCAGCGTTTGGTTCTTGAGAATCGTTCCAGGGTGTGAATCTTCTGCTGTAGTTCAGACAAGGGTCAAACGTTCTGATAAATCGGTGACCCTTGCCATTTAAAACGCCAGTTTGGCTTCGATGGATAGTCGTCGTTCTTGTTCTGTGGGTGTTACTTAGGTCATTTTTTTCTGTTACATGGTAAGAAGTGCAGGACTGCCGTTGAGAATCACCAGGAAAGCCGAACGAATCCATGAGTCGAAACCTGTACGAAATCAACCAAGCACTGCAGCTGATTTCGTCTAATCGTTTCAGCGATAAAGCAAAGATCAAGTGGAGCAATGCGCTGGATTCAATTGCCGATTCGCACGTTTCAGTACAAATCAAACTGGTCGACCAGCGTTCTACCTGCTGTCCCGCAGGCTCCACCATAAGAATCCATCAAAAAGCCGCTGAATTCTCAGCGGCTTTTTTTGTTTGATCAACTAGGTGTACGACCTCACTATAATTCCCGAGTTTTCAATTCACCAAACGCAGCGACCCATCCCCGTGAAACTCTCCATCCTCGATCAATCGCCAATTAGTTCCGGTAGATCGGCGCACGACGCTGTCCAAGCTACGATCAACCTGGCAAAGAAAGCCGATGAATGGGGTTATACGAGGTACTGGCTCGCAGAGCACCACAGCTCTAACTCTTTAGCTGACGCTAGCCCTGAAATTCTGCTGGCAGCGCTGGCGACTCAAACTGAAAACATCAGAATCGGTTCTGGCGGTGTAATGCTCTCTCATTACAGCGCATTCAAAGTCGCCGAAGTCTTCAGAATGCTGGAAGCACTTGCCCCGGAACGAGTAGACATGGGACTCGGTCGAGCACCCGGTTCAGATCAAATCGCAAGCTTTGCTCTGCAGTCCGGACCCAACTCGTACCCGATCGAAAAGTACCCTCAGCAGGTGTTCGACGTGGTCAGGTACTTGAGCGGTACATTCCCGCCCGACCACCCATTTGGAAATCTACGAGCGATGCCCACTTCGCAAAACTGGCCTGTCCCGTGGCTTCTGAGCTCGTCCATGGGAAGTTCAAGCATTGCTGCTCGACTCGGGATGCCGCTCTCGTTCGCTCATTTCATCGCTCAAGGTGGTGGTCCCGAATGCGTTCGTTGGTATCGAGACAATTTTGAACCTTCAGAGTGGTTCGATAAACCAAAAGTGAGTATCGGTATCTCAGCCGTCACAGCCGACACACCTGAGCGCGCTAAAGAACTCGCTACCACTCGCCACGTCATGCGCCTAATGCGCAACAAGGGACATGAAATGGTCGGTGTGCCTTCTGTTGAAGAAATAAAGGCGATGACCTTCAGCGCATCCGACGAAGAGTTCATCGAAGCCCAACGCTCAAAGTCAATCGAAGGCGACCCTCCGACGGTGAAAGCAAAGATCGAAGCTCTCGCCGAGGAATACGAAACCGATGATGTAATCGTCCTCACGATCACCCATGATTACACCGAACGAGAGCGTTCCTACGAATTACTATCGAAAGAGTTCGAGCTCAAAGGTGAAGGACGTGATGAAGCGATGACCCGCACCCATCCAGAGTAATCACTTTACCTAACCAGCAACCGCCACAACAAACGTCAAAGCGCTCGCAGTAGCAGAAACCGGTACCCAGAGCTTTCGCTCTTTGCTGCTGCGCGAAGCTGCGTTTGCCACAACACCTAGCACCAGCATCACCGCCAGCCCCCAGGTCACGCCGTTGGTTGCACCTGTCTTCCAATCTGGGATGATCACACCACCTTCGATTAGAACGACTGAGCCAACCAAGAGGAAAATGACCGACGACACCGCGATCCCGATCCGCAGATTTTTAGGAAGCCTGCCCGGATGATCGCCACCCCAGGCGTACAACCCCCACGGCTTCCCAGAAGCCAGTAGTACCTGGAATATCGCTATTCCGAACAAAACAAGTGCGTCAAAAACAGCAATTACAAACAATGGCGATAAGACCTCTTTTTGTGGCAGTGCGTGGAATGACCGGCGCTGCATCGCATCGGCCATTCCATCAACCGATTGACTATGCGCGAACGTTTATAACAAGCGCCCAGGTAAGGGAACTGAAAGCTACACCCGAAGCAACAACTCTTACCGTGTTCCACGCAAGCCACCTGGATTCATGGAACCTCGAACGAACCGCCGTAACATCAATGACCGAGGGATCGCCTACACCTTTGATGTAGTTATTCAACGGTACGTTTATCGACATTGTTATTAGCCAAATCGCAACGTTGAGTCCGAGCGCAGTTGCCAACCACGGCAGCGCTTGCCTGTATTCGTCTCCTAAGTGCATACCGAACGCTGCACCCGCAAGGATCAGTGGTCCAAAAAAGAAAACCAGCAAATACGGACCCACAATCGTCCGGTCAATCTGCTGAAACGCTGTTACGAATGTTTTAGCGTCCGTCTTGCGAAGTCCCGGCATGATCACGAACGAATAAAGCTGATACACACCGGTACTAATACCGGTCGTCAGAACCGCCGCTACCAGGATGATGGTCCTGAGATCTTCCGACATTGTCATTTCTCCAACCCGATCTCAGGCCGCTCAGGTTCCTGTGAATTCTAGCTAACCACGCCAGCGACATTGATCGTCTTTCGTCAATTGTTTTCGATGAACGACTTGCGCCATCCATGCAACGAACTATATTCTGAGTTTCAAGGACGATATATAGCATTAAGTCCATAATATATTGCCCATCGCCCCCATTATATGGACGATAAGCATATGTCCACATCAAATCCTGACTACGTAACCACAACTCAGCTTCCGTCTTCCGATGACTTGATAAGCGAGTCACTACGGCACATCCGACCCATCGACACGTTGTACAGTCGTGCAGATCTGACTGCGCCGTGGGGAGTTGAAATCCCAGCACTCGAGGGTGGAATGATGCTTTACGTCGTCACTCACGGACACTGCTGGTTACAAGTCGACGGAGATCAACCGCGACTACTACAACGCGGCAGCATCGCACTCATGCCTCACGGCACTCACCACATACTCTTGAGTAATCAAGATGTACCGGCTACACACCTCTTTGACATACCTGTAGAAAAGGTCACACCCCGCTACGAAATAATGAAGATTGGCGGCGGTGGTGAGTTAACCCAGGTGGCGTACGGTGGAGTACGTTTTGACCGGGTCGCAGGCTTGAGCATCGTCGAACTTCTTCCACTGGTTGTTCAAATTGACACCTGGGACCAGGAAGATAGTTGGGTGCAAAGCACCGTTCGCTTGATCTCACGCGAGGCTAGAGAACAACGACCTGGCGCAGAAACCGTGATCACGAGACTGATGGAAATACTCGTGATTCAAACAATTCGTACTTGGATCGACACCGTTCCTGAGTCAGAGCAGGGCTGGCTAAGCGCAATGCGTGATGAGTTGCTTGCCCCGAGTCTTGCAGCAATTCACCGTGAACCCCAAAAACCGTGGTCCATTCAATCCCTTGCACGTGTAGCGGGAATGTCTAGATCTGCCTTTGCAGCACGGTTCAGTGAGACCGTTGGCGAACCTGTCATGGAGTACGTGACTCGTTGGAGAATGCAACTTGCGCACTCCTTGCTCATGGAAAGCACAGAACCACTCAGAACAGTCGCAGAGCGGACCGGATACGCCTCCGAAGCAACGTTCAGTCGTGCGTTCAAGCGCGAATTTGGAGTGGCTCCCGGTGCGATACGTCGTTCATCAACCTCCACATAGTCTGATCTGACAGACTTCGCACAAATGCAACTCTGAACCTGTTTGAGAGTTAGCTTTTTTGTTTACCCTGTGCTCGACTCGTCAACCTCGTACACAATTCCAATCACGAAAATGCCCAACCACATTCCACTCGATCCTGAAAATCCCGACATTCTCTACGGCTCAACGAGTTCTCTTTGGGATGGTCAACGTCCTATTGAATGGGCAATAAAGCGAATTGCAGCCCTCGGATTGCAGGGAATTGAACCCTACGCCAAGCAAATAGAGAATCATCGAGACAATCCTCTCGCCCTGAAAGAAAAGTTCGATGAAGCTGGCGTGACCATGATCGATGTGTCGAACGGTGCTCAAGGTCAATCAACAAACTTCATAGACCCTGCAGAGATCCCTCAAACGATCGAAGACCACGTAGCGTTCGCACGCGATTTCCTACAGCCATTCGGTTGTGACATGTGGAAATGCAACATGGGAGTTCGACCTGAAGGCGGAACGACTGACGATCAGCTCAAGCGTCTCGCCGACACTTTGAATGAAATTGGTCGACAAACAATCGAGATGGGTATTCGGCTTGCTCCGCACCCTCATATTTGGGGACCTGTCGAGCGAGAACACGAAGTTCGAGCCATGCTCGATCTCACCGATCCCAACTACGTTTGGATGACACCCGACACCGGACATCTCACTCTCGGCGGCATGGATGCAGTCGAAATCATGGACGAGTACTTCCCGCGAATTGCCGAAGTTCATCTCAAAGACACTTACGCAAAGTACCGCGGCAATACCGAAACACCTTCCAAAGCCCAACACGAACAAGCGAGCGTTTATCACAACATGGGTGGTGGCGGAGTCGACTTCCCTGCAGTCATGAAACTGCTTAGGGATCGACATTTCAAAGGCTGGGTGGTGTTCGACATGGATGGCCCCCGCGAAGGAGACGACGGATTCGACGCCATTGGTGGCAACATGCACCTGGCAGTCGACGACTATCTGTCCCACAACGTGAATTACATGCGCGTGATCCTAGGTGTGAATTTGCCTCCCCACGACTAATACGAAGCTGGGAGCCTCAGATGTAGCCGCGAGAATATTCGCCATCATCACACGCTCCACATGGGCTTCATTCGCCTTGTCACGAACCGGATGAAATCATCAATACATGAGCAACCGATTTTCGTTCATTCAAAGACGCCCATCCGAACTTCTGATTGAAGCGGAAATGACCCTTAAGTCAGCCATTACTGAGTGGGAGAGTCACCGCCCAATGGTGAACGTGGTCGACCGTGTCGAGCACGGACTACTGGAGCGTCATCGTTGGCTGGTCGCCATGGGTGCAATCTTCATCCAGATGTCCCTGGGAGCGATATACGCCTGGGGAGTGTTCACCGGCGAGCTGACCGACAAGAACGGTGAGTTTGGTTTCTCTGCGACTCAAACCCAGTGGATCTTCTCGGTTGGTCTCGCCTCATTCGCCGCAATGATGCTTGTCGCAGGTAAGGCCGTTGCCGATTTGGGACCAAGGCCAGTTGCGATCATCGGTGGAATCCTTCTCGGCACCGGATACGGATTTGCAGGATTCTTCGGCGATCAGTTCTGGGTTCAAGTTGTATGTATCGGACTACTGGGAGGATCAGGCATTGGTCTCGCCTACGTCGTGCCGATCGCAGTTGGCGTTCGCTGGTTTCCGGATAAAAAAGGACTAATGACCGGATTTGCAGTTGCAGGCTTCGGTTTCGGGGCCTTGCTCTGGGTCCAGCTTGCTGGCGACTGGGGCAGGCTGATTGAAAACTACGGCGTTCTAAACACGTTCCTGATCTACTCAGTGATCTTCGGAATCCTCGTCCACCTTGGTGGCTTGCTCATGACCTACCCGCCAGATGGTTGGACACCGAAAGGCTGGACACCTCCCGCTTCGAGCACTGTCACCGGGTCCTCCGAGGAACTAACACCGTCGAGCATGGTCAGGCGTCCTCAGTTCGTTGGACTCTGGCTATCGTTCGTGTTCCTGGCACTCGCTGGGCTAATGCTCATTGGCATCAACAAGTTGTTCGGTCGAGACGCGCTTTTAGAAAGCGGTGCTTACACCGATCTTGCGGCGGCCGGAGCCGCTGCATCAACTGCGTACGCGGTTGCCTTCGCACTGTGCAACGGACTCGGAAGAATCGGCTGGGGATTCATTGCCGACCGTATCGGCTGGCACCGCTCGATGATGATCATGGCGGTGTCACAAGGTTTCCTGGTGATTGGCTTCTACTATCTCGGAACTAGCCTAACGAGCCTGTATGTGTTCCTCGCGCTTACTGGATTCAACTTCGGCGGAAACTTCGCTTTATTCCCGCTGGCTACTGCCAGCAAGTTCGGCGTGAAAAATCTCGGCATCAACTACGGACTTATGTTCTCGGCATACGGAATCGGCGGCATAGCTGGCCCAATCATGGCCGGAGTGTTCAAAGATTCTGGAAACGGTGAAGGACTTTCAGTCTGGCTCGCACCGTTCGTGATCGCAGGAGTGCTGTGTCTTGCAGCAGGAGTCCTGGTGTTCTTCAGCGGACGAACCCGAACCGCTACCGCTTAGCCGCACCTAAAGCAATCTCATACATGTGCGGTCGACACCGATCTAGCGCCCTCTTGATCTCTTCATATGGATCGCCGTTGTATTCGAGAAGTCCAGAGTGCTGACGCTCCCGCTTGCGAGGAATCAGATTCGGGGCATCGATCAAACCGCAGTAGTGCCACCCGACGAACTCAGGTCTACCGAACGCGTCTCTAAAATACTCCTCAGTCCATTCAGCGCGTTCGGTCACGCTTTCAGCAACTGGACCATACGGCCGAGGCATCGTGTCGGTAATCATCGTAAACGCCGCGTCACCGTTGATGAACGGCTTATCTACGACCTTCGACCACCTGTCCAACCCAGTCGCTTGATAGTCATATCTGCCGTACATCTGGAAGAAGACAATATCGGTGTATTTACTCGTGATTGGTAGGACCGTATCAATCGAATCCGTATTGGCGTTCAACTTGTCCCCAATGAACATGTGGTTCGAATCGTATTTGCGAATCGCCGACAGCGCAGTCGTGTAGTACTTGTCGACGGTAACTTTCAAGAATTCGACGTTGTCGCGTGATTCAGCTCCGTTCGACAAATCAGAGTTCAATCTCCAGTCAGTCGCGTCGAGGAGTTCATCGAACGAACTGAAATTGGTCGTGTAGGTCTGGTTGAATACAGATATCTGGTCGCTGTAGACCGACCGCATAGTCGCTACATACGCCCTCTTCCCGGCGGAATCAGCACCGAGATTCCTCAGCTTGCGCGGCCAGCCGATGCGCGACTCGCGAGGTGCCCCCCCCGATCGTGTCCGGACGTTCGCGCAGGTCTTCTTCGGTGAACAACGGACAATCTGTGAGCGCGTAGCCGAGTAAATACGGATCCTCTGCAACCCGGGCAACGTTTTCACGCGCCATCCGATCGCAATGTGCTTCAAACTCAGTCGAGAACACATCGAGGAAATCCTCGTCAACAACGTCGTTCCGGTAGTGCGGAATATCGACTACTTCGAATGACATCACATAAGGGACCGAAGGACCACCGTGATTCGCAACCGACAGGTCAGCGTGAACCCCAACTGTATTGAAACCGTAGTTTTTGCAGGTTGTGAGAAACCAGTCCTTTAGCGCTGATGTGAACCGGGGACTATCCAAATCGGCAAGTCCCAATTTCTTCTGCCAGGCGGTCGCGTTGTAGTCCTGAAGCCAAAACTCAGGATGCAGATGATTGATACCGAAACTCAAGAACGCGTTGCCTTCCGGAGTCACGATCCACCAACGTTCATCCTTCTCGACCCGAAAATACCCAGTCGATTCGAACCGTTTACCTGTCCATCCGCCGTACTGATCTAGTTTTCCGTCGTTCATATTGCTACCTAGGCCCTAGTCGAACGTGCAGCCGAGTTTGATTCCGTTGTCAGGAGACGCGAGTACCTTAGGCAACTCAGTGTCGAGCTGATTGAACGGAACAACCGGATCGACCACAAGGTCGCCGTTTAGCTGACCTCGTTCGAACATTTGCCAGCAAGTTTCGAAGATCCGACGTTGATCCCACCTGGGGTGATCTCGGCTCGGATCACTCACAGCGCGTGAGAACACGATATTCGGTCGATTCAAATGCGCTTCTGCGCCAAAATCTAGTCCTGCTCCGTACGGCGGCGGAAAAGCGCCAGCAACTACATTTCCCCCGAAAGCAACACCTCGTAACGCTGCTTGCATGGCCGAAGTTGCGCCGCTGTACTCAATCGCAACATCTACGCCACGAGTGCCGGTCAACCGTTTCAGCTCCAACCCAACGTCAGTCGCTGTTGGATCAAATACCTTGTCAGCTCCATAGACCTCAGCCACTTTGCGACGATTCTCAGCAGGATCTATTGCGAACACAGCGCTTGCCCCAGCCGCTCTTGCCACTTGAACCGCCATAAGTCCAATCGCACCGAGCCCGAACACCGCAACGGCATCACCAACGCGAACATTTCCATCTCTAACTGCACCAACAGCGAACTGTGCTGGGTCAAGACAAACTGCACTCTTCCAGGAAACACCTTCGGGTATGTGCCAGCATCGATCTGCGCTCACGACCTGCTCTTCTCGCAGTGGCGCATGAGCTGTAATCGAGTCGCCAACTTGGAACTCGGAAACCTCCGACCCAACTGCAATAACAGTCCCAACCACCATGTTTCCTAGCGGCTTAGGTGCTGGTTCAGAAACACCGCTTTCCGGCTCCACAAACAGTTCAAGTTCCGAATCAAACTCGCCGCGAGCAGCTGCATAACCTCCCAGTGACGCCATCTCGGTACCGTGCTTCATAGCGCCAAACTGAGCGCGCACTTGGAGATCATCCGCACCCAGTTCCGGCAATTCGTAGTTACGAAACTCGGCGCGCTCAAGTGAGTTTGAAATAAGTTCTTTGGTCATATGGCTAGTCGGCAATCATCCACCGGCCTGAATCCTAACCAAAAGTGGCTCGCCACCGGCGCGATTTCGCGACTACCTCACCACAGTTAAGTGAATACGACCTCAAATTTGTGCATAATCGCGGCATCAGACTAGAAAACCACCACCGGAGACACTGATGGCAGATTCGGAAATCTACGCACCGTCACAAGAAGCCAGCGCAGGCGCACACGTAAAAAGCTTCGACGAGTACAAAGCGGAGTACGAGCGTTCAATCGCTGATCCCGAAGCATTCTGGGCAGAAAAAGCCTCTGAATACCACTGGTTCAAGAAATGGGACAACGTTCGGTCATTCAACTATGACCGGCGAGAAGGTCCAATCGACATTAGGTGGTTCGAAGGCGGCACGACGAATATCGCCTACAACTGTCTCGATCGACATCTTGAATCACGTGGCGACCAAACGGCAATCATTTGGGAAGGCAACGAACCCGGCGAAGACCGAGAAATCACCTACCGAGAACTTCACGAAGAAGTCAGCAAGTTCGCTAATGTCCTCAAAGACCGGGGCGTAGGCAAAGGCGACCGGGTATCCATCTACATGCCGATGATTCCCGAGCTCGCCGTAGCAATGCTCGCTTGCGCAAGAATCGGCGCTATTCACTCCATCGTATTCGGTGGTTTCTCAGCCGACGCACTTGCCGACCGTATTGCCGACTCAACTTGCACAACCCTGATCACCTGCAACGGCACTTTCCGTGGCGACAAACCTGTCCCAATGAAGACTGTTGCCGATGAAGCAATGGCTACTGCTGAGAAGCAAATGGGTGAGCCAGTAAAGCACTGCATCGTTGTCGAACGCATTGCTGGAAGCACTGGCGTCGAACACGACATGCAGGATGGTCGAGACGAGTGGTGGGCAGATGTCATGTCAGGCGCAAACGCCGACTGCCCAGCCGAAGAAATGGACGCGGAAGACCCACTGTTCATCCTGTACACCTCGGGCTCAACGGGTACGCCAAAAGGCGTGCTCCACAGCACCGGTGGGTACATGGTTTACGCCTCACAAACCCACAAGTACGTTTTCGACTACCAGGATGGCGATATCTACTTCTGTACCGCCGACATTGGTTGGGTTACCGGCCACTCGTACATCGTTTACGGACCTCTGGCTAACGGTGCCACGACGATCATGTTCGAGGGGATCCCGACCTACCCGGGTCCAGATCGCTTCTGGCAGATTGTCGAAAAGTGGAACGTGAACCAGTTCTACACAGCACCTACGGCCATTCGTGCCATCGCCCGACTTGGTGACGAGTACCCGGATAAGTACGAAATGCCTTCTCTGAGGCTACTCGGATCAGTTGGTGAGCCAATCAACCCCGAGGCATGGCGTTGGTACCACACACACGTTGGTAAAGAGCGTTGCCCGATCGTCGACACCTGGTGGCAGACGGAGACCGGTGGAATCCTGATTACTCCGCTTCCGGGAGCAACTCCTACGAAGCCGGGTGCAGCAACATTCCCATTCTTCGGTGTAGAACCCGTGATTCTCGATCCTGAAAAGGGAACCGAGATCGAAGGAAACGGCGTTTCCGGTGTGCTGGCAATGAAAGCCACATGGCCGGGTCAAATGCGCACGGTCTACGGCGATCACAAACGCTTCGAAGAAACCTACTTCGACATGTACAAGGGCTACTACTTCACAGGTGACGGCTCGACTCGTGACGAAGATGGCTACTACTGGGTCACAGGACGTGTAGACGACGTGATCAACGTTTCAGGGCACCGAATGGGCACTGCAGAAGTTGAAAGCGCTCTCGTGCTTCACGACAAGGTGGCTGAAGCTGCAGTTGTCGGATACCCGCACGAAGTGAAAGGTCAGGGCATTTACGCCTACGTGACCTTGAACGTTGGCGAGGAATATACCGACGAGCTCAAACAGGAATTGCGTGGACAGGTTCGATCGATCATTGGACCAATCGCCTCGCCTGACGTTATCCACTGGGCACCGGCGTTGCCAAAAACTCGGTCAGGAAAGATCATGCGCAGAATTCTCCGCAAAATCGCAACCGACGAAATCGACACTATTGGCGACACCTCAACCCTCGCAGAACCAGAAGTAGTAGACGACCTGATTGCTCGCAAGGGCAAGTAGCGTGCTGGCACGCTTTCGGTTCTCCCCCGGACTGGGGGAGTTAGTGGGGGAGATTGCGACGTGCGACGCTTATTCCCTTTCCGGA
>CAYYMP010000007.1:0-4757 GCA_964472915.1 uncultured Dehalococcoidales bacterium
CTAGGCTCTTTTGACATTGTTGATTTGCCGGAGCTGGGACGTATGGTGTTAGGTGACTTTGGCGGCGGTGCCTCACCCGGCATAGCCTTACTGAGGTAGGCATACTCCCGAGCGACAAACTCTGGCCAGTAAGCCGGATGCATGTTTGGGAATTGCTCCTGCGCCCGCTCCAGCAACAAAGCCTCTTTCTGCGAAAACTGAGGGTCCTTGGCCTGCATCTCGGCGGACCATTTATCCAGCTCAGTGGCTGCGGATTGTGCGTAGTACGCGGCCTGTTGTTGCTCTTGCTGCGCTTCGTAGGACTGCTGGTTCATTTGAGCCAATTCCTGCTCACGCTGCTGCATGCGAAGAGAATAGTCACGCAGAGAAGCCAGCTCGCGAGCTGCGTCCTCGGTCACCTCAAGCTCCGCAACCTTATTTTTAAGGTCGGGATGGTTATCGAGCGGGTCGGCATTACCTACACGCTGTCCCGTGTACTGGGAGTGGGTCCTTTCTAGGTTATTCCAGTATTGGGCTGCGCCATTGAGGTTGCCGTTCTTAATCGACTTGTAGTATTCGAAATAGTCGGTGAGGTCCTGCGTCGTAACGCCAGAATCCATCATTATCGAATACAGTTCCTCGCCGGACTTCCGAATAGCCGCAGCTTCCTCCTCTGCAGCCCTAGCTCGTTCAGCTAATTGTCGATATCTTTCTTGAGATCGCTCAGATTGAGAGGCAAGCCAAGTCTCCTCATCATCTTCGTCGTTTTCTGAAACATCCCCGGAATTTTCTTCGGCTCCCTCTGGATCAGAGTTCGCTTCGCTCCCTTCCTCAGCCACGGCGGCCTCGGCGGTCGGTTCAGCCTCATCTCCGCGCATATTTGCGAGCTCTCGCTCAAGGCGGTCTGCGATATCTTCTTCCTCTCGCGGCTCTTCTTGCTCAACTGGTTCTTCTTTCTCGATGGCTTCTTCCATCGCTTCTTGAATACTCGATGCCATGTCTTCTCCCTTTCAAGTTATTGCGGCATTGGTTGGTCTGGCGGCATACCTTGCTCCGGCGGCATACCTTGCTCCGGCGGTGCTGCGCCAGCCTGCTCCTCCAGAGCCATTTCATTCCCCATCATCTGCTGGTCACCCATCATCATTTGTTGAGCCTGTAGCTGCATCTGCATCTGTGCCATCTGCAATTCCATCTGCTGCATCTGACGCTTCTGTTGACCAATTTGGTCTAAGTACATAACAAGCTCTTCAGGAAACATCTCCATTACGTCAAAAGCTTCATCCGCCTTACGCATGGTTTCAGAAAGAAGTTTGACCCATGGGTTCATGTTGATCGGGATCATCATCTCTTCCTGCATCATGATTGCCCGCTCCATGACCTCTTTGATCTCTGGCATCAGCATGCCCCACTTTTGCATTTCTTGCGTCTTGTTGGGTTTGCCAGTAGAGCCAGCCCGAATCTTGATCTCAGACATAGAGTAGATCTGGTCTTTGGTCATCTGGTCAGCAGGCCAGTACGCACTCATTCCGGCGTAACGCTGCACCAACTCAACAGGAAGCTCTTGCAACAGAATCTCGGTAGCGAAAGAGGCGATCTCGGAGATGTAATCTTCCAGCTGATCCTTGCGGGCTTCCACGCGGGTGGACAGGCCCTCCTGCTGGATGCTGGCTTCCGTTGCAGTCTTGGCGCGGCCCACGGCTCCCCGTTGAGCGTCACCAAGACCGGACACCCACTCCATGTCACCACGAACACGGCTGATGTCATACACGTTGGGGATCATTGGCGGATGCATAGCAGGCTGGAACACTTGGTTTACAGGCTGGCCGCCAGCGTCAATCAGGATGATCTCGCCAATCTCACCCACGGAGAAGCTAGTAACGTCTCTGCGGTCAACACGGGCGCGGTCTGCAATAAACATCGGCTTGGTCAGCTCGCGGTGTTTTGCTTCCTGAACACGGCTGATGTCGTACTCGTCTTGGAGCTTGGTCAGAAGCTCAACGTCAGACAAAGGCCACTCCTTACCGTCCACCCAGTTGAACCCAAGCATGAAGAACGGGTAAAACCGTTGCCCAGCTTTGGCGGGTTGCCACGGATCACGCAGCCAGTCCTTACCGCCCTCTGCCCACCAATAAACGGTGCCGGTGGATTTATCCCACAGCTCCCACGCGCAGATAAGGTCTTCTGCGTCGGTGTCTGTACCATAAGGCACGGCGTTGCCGGATACTTCCGGTTTGCCAGAACCAGAGCGTTTGTAGCTCGTGAGTTTGGCCGCCTCTTTGGCACCCATGTCAAACTGCTCGCATAGAGCGTCCCTGCTCAACCATGTGCGCTGGGCAATCCATGCAGCTCGTTTGTAGTCCTCTAGGTTGTCAATGTCCGGGTCAATACGAATGTCCTCGACCGGAATGTTGTCAATAACCAAGCCCTCAGAGCGCATGACCGAAACCTGAGCTTCCATGGCTTTAATGGTCTGCTCCAGCTCCATCTCCTTGACCGTCAGCTCGTCTTTGCTGTAGCCCTGCTCGTCCATGAGGGATGTGACGTTAGCAGCCAAGGCAGCCATCTGATCCTGAGCATCTTCCAGTCGGTTCAGGATGATCGGGTCCTTCATGTATTCGCGCTGGTAAGACAGCTTTACCCAGCCTACACGGGCCGTCTGGATGGAGCGGATAACGCCCATCATCGCCCGTTTTAATCCGGCGTCACCAAGGGCCTTGTTCAGCACCACCTCTAGTGTGCGGGTAAACTGGCGGGTTTGCGGAAGCATCGGATCATCTACATCAACGTAGGCTTCCGGCTTAACCGCTATCTCTGGGTTCTGCGCGTAGGTCAGCGGGAGCATGGCCTGCAGGGTGGCGAAGATTTGGTTCGACTGAACCAGATCGGATTTAGCGTACTGAGTCTTGGGCTTTTTACCCTTCTTTACTCCGTATGCGTAGTTGCGCGAGACATCAATGTCCTGCAGTGCTGATTTGAATTTGCCCGTGGAGCGATCTACAAGTTTTTGTAGATACTTTACTTGCGGGTTAGAGGTTTTATCATCCATTTCTGTAAAGTCCGGTTGGCTCCCAGTTAGTGTGTGTTGAGGAATCCATACGTGTCGAAGAAGCCTCTATCGGCCTCTTCCCTAGCGTCCTGCTGGAGTAGCCATCCAAAGGAACCGGGAGCATAGCCAGTGTCTTTTTTTGGCTTTCTAGAGGTAGGAAGCACGTGAACCAAAGAGTATCTAAGAGCATCGCAAAGGTGATCTTCCCCGAGGGTGTCGATGTCATCAGGGTTCTTGCTGTCGGGCATCTGTAGGGGGATTGTCCGTAGGCTATGTGTGCATTTCTCTGTAAAAACAATCTTGCCAGTTCGCATCGCCTCACGAACGGCGTTCCAACCCGACGAGCGAGAACCACGGCCCTTTCCGCTAGGCTGGAACACAATGCCGTTAGATAAGAAGTCTTCAAAGATGCTTGTTTCCGAACCCATGCGGTTAAAGATTGCAGAGTCAGCAACGTTGCTTCGGTATTCAATCCCGCTCTTTCCATAAAACTCCATTTTTTCCTTAATCATTTCTGCGACTTCGTGGGCTGTTTTCTTGGTGCCCTTGCCACCCTCACCGCCATAGCCGTAAATCTCGTCATAGCAGATCACCCTGCCCTCGTAATCGCGGCAGAAGAACAACACGGCAAACGGTGCGCTGAAACCCCAGTCCAAGCTGATCCAGTGCTTAAGCTCTGAGGTGACGGGGTAGTCGCTGATGACGTTCCGGTCCCTGTCCCAGAACCCGTTAAAAAATCCTCCAACGGAGTATTCCCACGAACCCTTCAACCAAGCCTCGCGCATCCCCTCGTTGTCGATGCTTGCTAGGTTGGCGATGTACTCAGGAGACGCTTCCATGAGGTACGTGTTTTCGGTAACCACGGAGTCAAAACGGGCTATGGGTCTGTCTCGGTGCTTCATGTGTGCGCCACCCGGGGCCCAATCTGGGCTGGGGTCTACAAACCTTGCCTTGACCCACGATGCGCCGGGACCATAGGGGTTTGTTGTAGCCCTGACCCGAAGCGGTATGTCCTCTTTTGGTGTACGCAGCAATGACTTGAGGCTGTCGTACAGGTCTGGCGAGGGCCAAGAACACAGCTCATCAAAAGCCATAAAGGCGAATTCCAGTCCGTGGTAGGCCCAGTAATCGTCTGTCTGCTCCACGGCACGGAATAGCAGCTCCTCTCCGTCTTCGAAAACCCACTTCAGGGATTGCGGAGATTCGTGAAATCTTGCTCCCTTGAACACTGGGAGGTACATCTTCTTCGACTTTACAATTAGGTCAGCAAGCTCTTTGTACTGCCTACGGAAGATGATGCCTCGGTAATGGATACCATGGCCCTTCCCCACGTAACGTGCGAAATCGGCCAATATTGCCTCGCTCTTGCCCGAACCACGGCCACCAGAGAAAAGTGCCTCGTACCCGGGGTATTTCAGGAAAGCTGTCTGGGGTCCGGGTAATGGCCTCCACTCGTGGCGTTTAGTCTTCTCCATTGCATTCCCGGCAATTGCATTTGCAGGGTTCCCAGTCTTCGTGGTGAACCTTGGTGCATGGGCAATCCATGTCCTCGCAATCAGGGCAGTTGCATGACCAGTCCTGATACTCGTCGGTCAGGGGTTGTTTTATGTTCTTGTGTTGTCGAAACGTCATGCTTGTGCTTCAAAATGTAACTTCCTAATTGCCGTACTCTGGTTATATCTTCGTACAGCATCCCAAGGGCCACGTTGCAATAACGACAAAGCAGGGCCCT
>CAYYMP010000007.1:4857-6041 GCA_964472915.1 uncultured Dehalococcoidales bacterium
AACGGTTTGTGATGTTTGTCAAGGGAAATATGCCGCTACGTCATAAGGGGGGGGGTCGGCGGAACTGGGGGGGGGATTCTTGTTGTTTCTTTCTGTTGCTGGATAAGTATTCTAAGGGCTATCAGGGTGGTGTAGAAGGTAACCTACCTTCCTTGGTTGCCTCTGTTAATAATATTCGAATGCCTCTCAGCGGGTGATTAGGTAAGATTGCCTAATTTTTAGGCAACTACTGCAGAGAGGTACGATCTGCAGATGAAGGTTTTTTGCTTGTACAGCTTTTCGCTTGTACAACTTTATAATACCACATCCAACCATGGTCTGTCAAGTCATTTTATGACGTTTTTCATAACTAATTGCGTTTTGTCATTAAAATCAACATCTTGAACCATGGCAAATTGGACTGAAAAATTTTTGAGAACGCCTGATCCCAACAGGAATCCTGGTCAGAACCCAGATTTTTTTTTAAAAACAGTCTCTTAACTGGGGGCCCCCTCCTCAAAAGTCAGCGGGGATGGACTCGCATAGTTCATAATTATATCTAGGGTGGATCGTTCCATCGCGGCAAGGGTGGGGGGCCGGGGCCGGATTTTCGCTGCCTATCACAATAACCTTGACGGCTTTGGGGTTATTATGTTCCCACTATTATTGAGATCACTTTCCCTTTTTGCCCTGCGTTGTCAGTCTTTCCGGCTCGTCACCCGCTGGCTGTGGATCAGTTTCCGGTAGCATGATTACACCAGACTCGATGACGTTGCCCTCTCTTTCGTCTTTTTCTACCCGTTGCGCCGAAAGGGTCGGCAAAATGTAGGAGAGGGCCTTGGTTATTGAATCCATCTCAAGCCGAAGAGAGTCAGCCTGCCATTTTTCCAGAAATTGGCCGCTAGAATGGAAGTCTTGAAGCCCTATGCTGAGACCCTGCAATCTCTCCACCAACCTCTCACCATCAATCTTCTCTCTTAACCCGCTCTGCACTAGCCTCTTAGGCAACATCCTTGGAACCCGGTTTCTCTGCGTCTCCAGTACGCGCCCATCGGGCCGCTTTTTTTCGCCTGCCATAGTTTTCCCTTATAAAATGTAAATGTGTTACGTTTCGTAACACTCTCACTTTCATTATATTAGGGGCCATGGTTCGCGCTGGTGAATATCTGCCGATCTTGACGGGTTGACAAATATCACGGAGCGTT
>CAYYMP010000007.1:6141-14154 GCA_964472915.1 uncultured Dehalococcoidales bacterium
ACTGATTAAAAGATGGCGCGTAATGATTAAAGGAAAAATAAAAACCCTGCTACATTGCGCACCGTTGGACAACACAAACACACAACCACGGAGCATATATAATGACAACCAAACAGGAATATTTAGCACTAGATTTTATGGACGACTGTGAGCAGTGCTTTGAGAATTGGACAGTACACCCGCAAGCCTTGCCGTGTAACGAGTGCCTCGATGATCTTGAAACCATGCACGCAAACAATCACGACATCGCTGCGCAGATGGCACAATAAAATGGACATCGGCAATCTTATTTTAGCGTTGATAATTCTTTCACCAATTCTTGCGGGGCCGGTGCTGGTGCTGTTCATGGCCATCGCATTATTTTTGAAAGGTCTTTTCACAACATCACAAACCAACAACCATTAACCATAGGACATCACACAATGAACGATAAAAAAATAAACGACTGGTTTCGAGCAATCGCTGACCGCGAGCAACAGTTAGACGAGTTTTTAATGGGTGGCTTTGGTTATGCGTCGCAAGCGCATATCCCGAGACATCATGGCCCAGTAGTGACGGAGGCCGAAGACGGTGGTTTTTATATCTACGGCCGGAAGATGCCCCACCCGGGCGCGGAGTAGATAACCCGGCCCCCTTCGGGGGGCCAACATCACGAAAACACAACTAGAGGGTATTAATTATTATGAAAGATCTAGCCTTATTGGGGTTCCTCATGGCCAGCGGCGGAACTGTTCTGATGCTCGCAATTTATGCCGAGGCACTAATGAGAGACAACCGAGAACGCGACCGCATGGAGCGGGCTGAACAACTACGCCAGCGTAGACGGGATCAGAGAGCCCGACGCGCGGCGCGAATTTAAACAACAGGAGAAAAAAACAATGTCCCATTTTTACGCAAGCATCACTGAGTCTGCACGCAAGACACAGCCCACAGCACGAGGGCACAAGAGCACCGGCATTAAAACATTCGCGGCGAGCTGGGCCGGTCGCATTGAAGTCACCTTGTGGCACGACGACAAGACCGGGCTGGATAAATACCGAGTAACCCAAGCCCCGCACCATGGGGCCGGGTGTAGTCGGATCATCGCCGAAGGTCAAGTCGGTGTAGATAACTCAATAAATGCGGAGGGCTAAACATGAGCGAACAAGTAACCGTAGCGGTGGAAGTGAACCCAGACGTGGAGCACGCAATGGACATCGTGAACCGGGCCACAGCCATGATGCAAAAATGTTTTCAGGAATGCGAGCACGATGCCGTCTCCTTCGTGCTCTGCAAGATGCTTTCCCCGGGCTTTAATCCTCTCGATGCACTGGAGGAATGGACCTTGGATGCGGAAATGGAATTTCGCAAGGATCTGGACGATGAATAAAGCATTAGACGGGCTTCTGTATCTAGCACCCTTTGCGGGCTGGCTGCTTGTAAGCCTGCTCTAACCAACAACCCCGGCGGGCTGGCTGCGGTCAGCTCGTCGGATTTTTTTGACAACTACTATCATGCGCGCGCCCAGCGAGGACTGGCAGCAAACTGAGGACTGACTGATGACACCGGTACAAAAGATGCTTTACGCCATGGCCGAGCAACGGGACCCACCGTGCCAACGCGGCTGCGATTTCGTTGAGCACTGCAGGACCATGGTTCGTGCTTGTGAGCAGTTCAGGACCTACGTGAGGACTGGCAGAGCTGTGCTGCCACCTACTGATATCTCAGCGGTTACCCTGCGTGCGATCATAGATCAAGACGTTTAGGTATAGAAGGGTGCGTTCACAATATTTGAGGGCGTTTGAGAACGCGAAAACCCAGTTTATTGGTGGGCCGTGTAGGGATCGAACCTACGACCCGCTGATTAAGAGGGAGTGGGTTATAGAGGCGCAAAGCCTCATTTTCAAGGCCAATTCAGCTCCAGCGTTCCCAAAAAAATTGGGATCAAAATTTCAGCAAAACATAACCTATTGCATTCTGTGATTTTCATGGTATGCTGGTAGTGAGAGGTAGAGATGAAAGAACCACATTTTGACATAGATGAATTCCAATTGGTATGTACCCTGTGCCGCCAATATGGCGTGGTCGAGGGCACTACCAAGCAGGGCGAACCAAAGTGTTTCCTATGTCGTAGGAGGCACCGAGTCAAGAAATGGCTGGAGTACATGTATGAGGGAAGCGAGCTTGGGGTGAGGACTTTTGAAAGGTGGAATCGACGTACAAGAACATATCTTAACCGACTGGAGAAGCATGGAAGAAAAAACAAAGAATATTAAAGCGTTTGGGATCGTTGACATCAGTGTGAATGAGTTCAGAAAAATTGCCTTGGTTCATCTTGTTGACGATTTGATCTTGAAGTTCGACCGGAACGAATTTCTAAAGGGAGTATCCAAACAACACAAACGGGCATTAAAGGATGACCTGTTCAAAATCAGAGCCGGAGCTGCCGAGCGTGCCGGGATTAAGAAAGGAGTAGTCAGATGGCGAAAAAAAGTAAGCAAGTAATCGAAAAGGACGAAGAGGCACTGAAGGACAAAGAGTCTAAAGAGGTATGGGATGACCTGTTCGGGCAGGCTATGAACTGGTCAGAGACCTATCTTGAGAAGTGCATATCAGAGGCTGCGGCTGAGGGCGTACCCGCGATGATGATTGCTTTGCAGATGTTCACCCTAATTGTGCGGGGGCTGGAGCACAACGGATGGGACGAGGAGCAGATTGTTACACGAGTGCGTGACCATTTCCCAAAGGAGGAATCATGAGCGGATCAGTAATCTCAATGCAGGAGTTCAGGAACGCGGCATCATTTATGGGTGAGGAGCCGCATGAAAGGGCTATGGAGAATGAGAGTGACGTTGTGCAGGGGATTGTAATCGACTGCCTGAACATGGCATTGGCAGAGATAAAGCTAAAGGGTCTTGATATAGAAGAGGCTTGTGAGTCCATCTTGGTAAACGGTGCTATTGGCCTGCATAAATGCGGATGGGGGATTCAATCAATCAATGAGCTGGCAGAGCAAGAAGTAGATTATTACAAATCCATGACGGAGGAAGATGACTAATGCTAGAGGAAGAGCTTGACCTTAGACCGGCAATAGAACGCATGGGGTTCCTTATGGACCAGTGCAGCATGGATATGCAGAAGGTTCTGGATCACGAGTACGGAGACCCCGAAGACATCATCTATCTGGTGATCGAGCTTCAGGATGAGCTGGATGCGATTTTGTCTGATTACAAGAGGGATTGGGCAGAGATGCAAAGGCTAAAGCACAAGGATGTTCCCGTTCTATGAAGAAAGTTCCCTATTCCGACAAGATCGACTGGGAATTCCCTAGACCTTGGGGCGGTGGTTCACCGGACTCGCGATCAATCCGCCTGTACTACGGAAGCCATGCAACCGCGATACCTGCGTTTAGACCACTAAGCCGAGAAGACATTGCTTGGTGTCTGCTAGATGACGGCGAAGACCCCGCTGATTATGACTGGGGCTTTGCTGCAGGTCACGAGCTTTGGTTGTGGCCGGTGGGCTTTAAGACATCGCCACAGACCCGGAAGCTGGTTGAGTTCTTCAAGGACAAGCACCTACATCGCATCATCACCGTATCGGGCTGGGATGCGGACACGCTGAAGCTCATAGAGAGAGGAACCAATCAGTTAGCGGATGCTGGCAGAGCTCGCGTGGTTCACAGACACAAATTTCTTGAGGAGGGAGCATGAGTGCTAATGCTTTGTATCTGTCTTATCAGCAGACCGGGCTCTCAGCAAATGAGCGTGCGCTGATTGCCACCCTAGCCTACTTTGCAAGGCGTAACTGTAACTTCGCCACAGTGGGTCGTAAGAAGCTGCTGGAGTTTAGCGGACTCAGCTCTCACTACCTAGCGCAGACCGTGGACTTGCTTGAGACCAAGGGCTACATCGAGGTAGTTCGCTCGCGTAATGAGCTGGAGCCATGGAAGAACGCGGCGAACACTTACATCCTGAAGTTCGTGCCCGAAGAGGTATCGCAAACGGCTGCAGACGAGAACGACATTTTCTCCAAGGTATTCAAGGGGGCTGCATGAGCGCGTCTAGATTGATGATCGAGGGGATTGATTGGGAAGCAGAGCTAGAGATACCGCCAACTGCTGGCGACCTAGCCGCACCAGAGGACTTTGGTGACAAGGCGTGGGACTACCTAACCGGAATCACCGAGAGACGTGGCATCACCACCCCATGGAAAAACTTTGACTTTAGGTTTCAGCCCGGGACGTTCAACATAGTTATGGGGCAGTCGGGCAGCGGAAAAAGCCAAGTAACTCAACAGCTTATGTTGCACGCTACTAGAGATGGTGCTTCAGAGGTACCACAACGAGCCCTTCTTTGGTCTGCGGAGATGACCAATGAGGCCATCGTGGCCCGGTTCGTGCAGCTGGCAGGCGGGATAAAGCAACCCAGCCGTGACTACTTCAACAAGATTCTGGATTACCTAGCGGAGCGCATCTGGATTTACAAGCGCACAGACCGCGTAACAGTGGAAGAGCTGCTAGGCATAGCCAAGTTCGCACAGCGTAAGTTAGGGGTGACTATGTTTGTCATCGACTCATTGGTGAAGATACACACGCCAATGGCTAACTCCAACAACCTGAACATGGTTCAGACAGACCTAGCAGACAAGCTGGCCATCTTCGCTAGGGACAGCGGCATGGTCATCATCCTTGTAGCACACGCACGCAAGGGGGAGAACGAACGGCAGAGGGTGGACAAGTTCAGCCTGAAAGGTAGCGGTGGCATCAGCGATATGGCAAGCAGCCTATTCGCCATGAACCGCAACATCGTGAAGTCAGAGATTAAGAAGGGTTTGATAGGCACAAGAACGCCAGAGCAAGTGGAGCAGGAGCTCGCCAAGCCCGATGCGTACCTTGAAAACCTGAAGAACCGAGAGGGAGGAGTAATGGACAGCATCAGCCTATGGTTCAACGAGGCGGGCCAGTTTGTAGACAACCCAACCAAGACAATCCGCATTAAAGAGATCGACGGCATTGGATAGATCATGCTGGAACTGCAGACATTATCCCGACTATCACGCAAACGACCCAAAGACCTGCAACCTGCGTATCTACATGGCGAAATGGAGCCCGCCATACGAAAACAAATGTGCGGGATGGGAGTACGAGCCCGGAGCAGATGAAAAGCCTGACGAGTAGAAGCGTAGACCTATTAAGGAAGGAATACCCTTTGGTTGAGACGGTTGAGCGATTCAACTCCTTTACCAAGCGCAGACATGACCTTTTCGGGATCATAGACATACTGGCGGTGAGGGATAACGAAATACTTATGGTACAGACAACCAGTAAATCCAACATGAGGAGTAGGGTTATCAAGATCGAGGACTCAGATGCTCTTCCAGTGCTTAGAAAGGCTGAAATCTCTATACACGTTCACGGATGGTACAAGGAGAACAACCGCTGGCGTGTAAAGATTATCGATTTGTCATGAAATTGTGTTAAATTGTAATTTCCTCAACAGAGTAAGGGTTTGTAACAATGAAACTGGCAACGAAAATACGAAACGCACGATTAAATCTCTCACAGAAGCTGGGGTATCAAATATCGCAATCAGAGTTCGCAAAAATGTGCGGATTCGGGGAAGGTCAATCGCGTGTTAGCAACTACGAAACAGGCAAAAGAGCCCCTTCTCTAGAGGATTTACTTAGGATTATAGCTGTGTCTGGTGCCAACCCAATTGACTTCTTCGACCCCTATGAGGTCGAGGGAATGGACATAGAACATATCAATCAGGCATTTAATAAAGTGGCTGAGGAATCCGCTATACCAAAGAATATGTTCAGGACAATTGATGATAAGGCGATCACAAACTCTGTTCCCGGGTTTTTGGTTGACCCAGCAAGCCCGGCGTTTGCCAATACCGAATCTCTCAGGTTCGCGGTGTTTTTCGCAGATAGGAAAACAGATGTCGCAGAGAAGGGTGATTTAATTTACACTTGTTTAGAAAACAAGAGTATAACGGAAACAGGATGGTGGGTTTATAAAGTCGGAAACGCTGCAATACACGACTATGTAAGAGTTATGCCATCCGGTGAATTGCAGTCTAGAGAGTATGGAGTGATAAACCCCGAGGATATTGTGATTATTGGATCGCTTTCATCGATACACAGGCTATTATAAAATAGCTTGACAAATAACGTAACGTGTTGTATTATGAAAGTGAGTGTTATAACTTTTAGATGAGTGAGATGGAGGCATTCGAAATGCAACGCATGTTTACTAGATTGGCTTTGGTGGCTTCTGATTCGAAGAGTGTTGACGGAATTTCATATGAGACTGGGATGGACAAATTGGTGCTGAAGACGCATTTAGATGAGATGGTTGCTTTTGGTGAGGCTGTTTATTACACGGACGGAAATTCGATAAATCATTATTCGCTAGTAAACGGTAAAGAAGGGAGGGAAGGATATGGAGATTAATTACGACAAGAGCCTGCTAGACGAGAAGGTCTATAGGTCCTACGAGGCTTGGGCTGCCAGTGACATTAGGTTGCTGGCTAAGTCCTACGGCCACTACCTGCACAAGCAGACGTACCCAGAGGACTACAGCTACACGGCTGCGTTGCGAGCTGGAACCATTATCCACACTTGCGTGCTGGAGCCTGAGAGATTCTCTGAGGAGTTTGTTGTTCCTCCCGAGATCAACAAGCGCACTAAAGCCGGGAAGGAAGAGTGGGCTAAGTGGGAGGAGGAGAATGGCAATAAGTTTGCTTTGACTCAGGAAGAGTATGACAAAGCCAACACCATTAGACATCATGTATTTCGCAATCCGCGAGCTGCCGAGTTGTTTACTGGCGGAATGGCCGAGGTCCCCATCGTATGGACCGAGGAGATCAACGGCAACACGTATGAGATGAAGGGCCGTGCCGACTACGTAAAGGTCATAGGCGACACGATGCTAGTCCTAGACCTAAAAACGACGCAGGAAGCAACGTATGAAGCCTTCCAGCGTTCCGTTCTTAAGTGGGACTACGCAGTGCAGGCGCAGCACTACAAGAGAGGATTCGAAATCTTGCACCCGGGTAAGGATGTTCAGTTCATTTGGGTGCCGGTTGAGAAGCAGCCACCGTTCGGTTGTCAGATATTTCAGGCTTCGGAAGAAGTCTACAGACACGGACAAAAGCTGCGAGAGACGGGGTTCCATAACTTAGATGCTGGGATTTTGCACCCCGAGTTAATCCATCTGCCTTACAGCGATGAGATTCAATTAATGAAACTGCCCCGATGGTTTTCACGGGCCAACTGAGGAGAAATATGGAAGAAGAGAAAGAAGATAAACGTTCTAGCATTGCCAAGGCCATGGCCGACCGCTATGGCATGACGGAGAAAGGATTTCTCCAGATTTTAAACAAGACGGTTATGCCATCTAAGGCAACACCCGAGCAGGCTGCAGCATTCCTGCTGATCTGTGAGCGGTACGAGCTAGACCCGTTTGCTAGTGAGGTGTATGCCTTCCCAGCTAACGGCACGGTAAAGGCCCTGATTGGCGTAGACGGTTACGTCACCATTGCCAACCGTAATCCCAACTTCGACGGGATCACCTACGAGGAGATTCGGTCTGAGTCTGGCGACCTAGAGGGTATCAGCTGCTCGGTGTTTCGAAAGGATCGAAAGCAGCCAACCGTGGTCACTGAGTACATGGCTGAATGCCGTGGTAACTCTCCGATCTGGAGAAAGATGCCTTCTCGGATGTTGAGACATAAGGCAACCATTCAATCCATCAGGCTGGCGTTTGGTCTAAGTGGGCTGGGAGATGTTGATGAGTACGGGGACAACCTCTCACTCATCGAAACCAAAGATGCAGAAGTCGTAAACCTAAATGAAATCGTAAAAGGGGAGAAAGTAAATGCTTAATCAGGTTAATTTGATCGGTAACGTCGGACAGGACCCAGAGCTGAGGGATGTTAATGGGTCTGCGGTAGTCAATCTGTCTTTGGCAACCACGGAGCGGTACAAAGATAAATCTGGACAGCCGCAGGAATCGACTCAGTGGCA
>CAYYMP010000007.1:14254-41049 GCA_964472915.1 uncultured Dehalococcoidales bacterium
GAGGATGGCTCAGTCCTCCACCGACTTCTCACTGCCGAAGAGGTTAAAGCCTTGTCGGCTCCTGAGAAAAAAGAGGCAGCGTAAGCTCCACCGGGTTAGGGCTCCCGTTCAAAAGCCCACCTAATTCATGAGCGTGGGTGTTTGCAGGTTAAGCGGCCGCCTGACCCAAGCCCCGGACGGGCCACGCTCTTATACCTCCTACCTGTCCGGGGCAGCCGCCCTAATTCAAACCGGGAGAGAAGATGATAAAGCAAAAAAACCTTAGCCTCAAGCGCAATCACTGGTACTTCTCCAAGATGGTAAACGGGGATCGAGTGTGGACCAAGATAGCCCACAAGGATGATCCGGTGGCCGTGGTTATGAAGGCTTACCACGACATAAAGAACGATCATGAACAAGCGAAAAACAAACTCCAACCATTGGCTGCATTATGGCTCAAGTCCAGAGAGCGCGAAGTTGAGGACGGTTTGCTATCTGAAAAGACTCTCAGCGAATACAGAAAGCACCTTGCGCCGGGGGCTAGACTGGATCGCGAGTTCGGCAAAAGAGTTCTGGATTCGATCAGAGCTGTTGAGATTCAAGATTACCTTGATACTGGCAAGCGTTATCAATCTAATCGGGAGATAGCCACCCTAAGCCAGATGATTGGTTGGGGCGTGAACCGTGGCTACCTAGAAAAAAACCCCACAATGGGGGTTAAGCGAAATCGTGAGCTGGCTAGGAACCGTTATGTAACGGATGAGGAATTCAACACGGTGTACAAGGCAATGCCTCAGTGCGTAAAGGACTTGATGATGCTGACATACCTAACTGGACTGCGTCCGGGTGATGCGCTGAAGGTACGGTTTAGCGATTGCTATGATGAGTGGCTTTATGCAGCCGAGGGGAAAACTGGAAAGAAGGTCCGCTTCTACTGGTCCGACGAGCTAAGGGAGCTGGTTGAATCAAGCAGGAAACGTCAGCCAATGGGGTTCACCGTGGTTCGCGATGACCAAGGCAATAGCTTTGAGAACTACGACCGCATCCAGAAATTGTTTAAGAAGCACTTTCCAGCTGGCGTTGAGCGGTTTGTTATGAAGGATATCCGGGCCAAGTCAGCTACGGATAGGGAGGACCCAGTGATGGCCTCCTATGCCCTTGGCCACAGCTCGCAAGCCGTAACCAACAAGCATTATCTTAGGAATCAGAAGGGTAGGCTAGTTTCGGCATTGAGTCGTAAGCCAGAATCTCAGTAGAGACAACACACCCACACGGCACTGCGTGGACGGACGAGAAACCATTGTCTGAATACGCAGTTGCCACCTTCACGGTTTTTCCATCGTTGTGAACCAACCAGCCTATCAGCTCTACAGGTAGGCACTCCACCTCATCGTGAGTGGTCCAATCGCAGGTAGCGGTTATATCGCGGAAGGTTAATCTTACGATGTCCATAAAGAAGGCGGGGGCCCGGTGGGAGAGTGCCGGGTTATCCCCGCCGATTACTCCTTAATATCCTTTAGTCTTAGGTTCGGGTGGATGTTGGCAAGCTCTGCCATCTCCTCCATGTCCTGAATCATAGCCATCATCTGCATCTCAAATTCCATCTTTATCTTTGCACGTTCTTCTTCGCTGATGTTGGGGTTCCTAATCAGCCTTTTGTAAGCTGTCTGTAGGTCTGCCTTCTTGTACTTCATAAGCATCAGGTTCTTGGATGCGGATGTCTCAGGGTCGATGCCGTAGGTGTTGATACCAGCCAACCTAGCGATAGCCTGCCCCATACTGAACTTAGCCTCGCCATAGTTGAGCTTGCTTGCCCCAACCTTCCCGGTAGCGGCCTCATACATTTTGTAGAATGGGCTGCGCCCCTTGCCATCGCCACGGAAGTCAATGATGCTGGGGGTCATCTGCGAGTACAGGAATCCCATCCTGTCCCACATCTTCCTGCCCCACGTATAGCCATCCTCGGTAATCTTCTGCTTGGTAAACGGATCAAGACCGGTGCTCATGGCAATAGCAAACTGTACAAGCGGTGCTCCGGTAATGCCGAACGTCTCTGCCGCCTCATCCACATCCCCACCAGCAAAGTTCTTCAGGATTTCCCAGTGAATCCCAAACGGATGTATATACGCCAGATCGAGGAACTGCATCCGGCCATGGCTATCCCTGAAAGGTAGCGGAACCATGAGCGGAGAAGGTTTGTCGGCTAGGTACTCAGGCAGGCCCTTGTGCAGCTTCTCCAAATCCTCATCATCCACATCCTCGGACGTAGCAGCAGCGGCCCATATAAGCTGGCTCAATGCGAACCAATGGAAAAGCCTCATTGGGTTGCGCGATGCAACCTGCCCAAAGCGTCGTAGCGATAGCAGGGAGAAGGATAAGAACGGGGCACCGACAGGAACCTTACGGAACGCCTTGGCACCCTTGTTCAGCAGCGAGTAATCGAACAGTGTTTCCTGAGCTCTGCGTACCGCCTCCCACTGTGTAGCACCATGCTCCATGTGGTAGCGGATAACAGCAAGCTTCTGCCATGTCTCGACCTTGCCATACAGATCAGTAGCATTCTTGAGACCCTTTCCAGCTGCGTTCAGAGCTTTGCTAATTGCCATGGCTTGGGCAAACGCATTGCCTCTCCATCCAGAATCCTGCTTGGCTAGGTTCTTGAACTCCTTGTTTATGACAGACATCTCTTCGCTAGTGAAGGTCTGCAGCTCAATGCCGTACTTCTTCATGGCATCAAACGCAGCCTTGTCCAAGCCGGTCAGATTATTTTGGTTCTTCAAAATCTGAAAAGCTCTGACCATGTATTTCGCGCCAGAGACTATACCGATGCCATCCAAGGTCATCAGAACGTAGTTGGAGATTACGTTGCGTGCTACTGTTGGTGGGTTAAGCGGAACCTTTGCTACCTTGAAGTATGCGTGCAGCTTCTCCGCTGTCTGCCAATACTTGTTACCTTCCCCCTTGTTTGTGCTAGAGAAGATGTCGTTGTAGATGCGCTTGTTAATGTACATGCCTGCAAGAACACCGTACTTTGGTGAATCAGGCACCTGTCTAAACTGCTTCTTAACCTTCTGCCAGTCAGTAGAGGATTCCATCTCAGACTCTATATCGCTGGCTATTTTTCTGTAGCTCTTGGCAACATTCTGGGCGTTCGCTGCAGCCTCTTCTGTCATGTGGCCAGAATCGATTCTTTCCTGAAGAATGTCAGCCTCTCTCCTCAGCCATATGCTGGATACAGCTTTACCAGTCTTGCCAGCAACAACCTCGATGGTTCCATCCTCTTTCTTTAGGAGGTGAATCTTGGTCATGCCCTGCGGAGCGATCCAATCTGTGTTTCCAGAGTTGGCAATCTCTATCAGGAACTCAGCCGTGGCTATATCCCTACCAACCTTAGAGGTAGTAGAAGCACCCAAGTAGCCGGGGTCCATGATCTCGCCCAGTATCTCAATGTAGGGCGCGTCCTTGGCCACCTCTTCCTCGGTAGCGATACGGTACTCATATGTCCAATCGGAGTTGTCTTGGTCAGCCAAAGCAGCCTTGACCTCTTCCTTGGATTGCTCGTGAGCTGATACCTTCGGCTCGTTTACTTCACGCAGCCTTGCCGGTACAGCCTTCTCCTCCACCTTTCTGCGAACATTAGCCTTCTCTTCATCGGTGAGCTTCGTATTGTCGAACTCATCCTCATTGAAGATTTTGTCAGGGTTGTTTCTCTTAGCCTTGGCTTTCCTTGCGGCTATCTCTGCTGCCTCGTACATCTCAAGCAGCTTCTCTTGGTTATTCTCTAAGAACTCGTCCCGGTCAATCCTCCAGAGGTCATGCCTCTTTTTCGCGGCATCACGCTCCTTCTCGGACATGATGTCGTTGATGTCGTAAGCCTTTCCGTCTGGACCCTTGAGCTTGCCAGTAGCAACCCTGTCACCCTTCTTAATGAGCTTGCGACGTTTGGTGTAGCTTTGGTCGCTCATGGCACCGCCACCAGACAGGGATCGGTAGTTCTGCTCGCCCAGTACGTGCTTCAGGTAAAGCCTTGGTAGGTAGTGGTTACCGCCACTTTCATCGAAAACGGTGTCGCGGCGTAACGCGCCCATACGAATAAGCGTCTCCGCGTTCTTGTCGATGTTTGCCTTCAGTCGAACAGCCATGTCCTTGACGTTATCAGGGACGTTCATCTGCTCCGCTTCTATCTGGCCGGTGAGGTAGTCGAACACTTGGCTCTGGTCGGCCTTGTCCGCTTTCTCAAAGGTCTTGTAGATTTGTCCAGCGAACTCATCCACCTTCAGGTACTTGCCCATCATTCTGTAGCGGGCTTCAAGGTAAGCTTCCTGAGCCGACAATCCAGTAAGTCCAGTGATGCTCAAAGAGGCGAGGTCGATGTTGAACTTCTCGATCAGGGCATCGTTAGCCTTGACGATCTGTGCATTGATTTGCCGCTTGACATTGGCGGGTATTAACTCGCCGCGACCAAGGAGCAGTGCGTTTACCCAGTCAACGTCAGCCCAAGTCTCTGGGGTTCCGTGAGTCTTCTTCCAGTCCTTGGTTCCGACATTATCGAGCTTGACCACCGGCTCAACTTCATCCAGAGTCTTCTGCTCTTCCTTGGTGTACTCAACCTCTTCACTAAGGACCTTGGTTTCGGTGGAAAGCCTTTCTTGTTTGGATGTCCTCTCTGGCTTTACAGAAGCCTCCTCAGCCGCAGGCATTGTCTTTATTGGCGGAGGAGCTTTACCCAGCTCAGGCTTAGTGGGCTTATCCCATTTCTGGCTCTCGTATAAGCTCTTTAAATCCGTATCCTGCTTCGTAACCACTGGGCCATCAGGGTCAAAGATTCTCTCTGCGTTCTGAATAAGAACCTCGGAAACCATGGCCTCGGTGTATTCATACCCAGTTAGTTTATGTAGGTAGGCAGCAAGCTGTCGAAGGTACCTAACCATCTGCGCGGAAAATGTCTTCTGCTCACCAGCTGCAATGGCAGCAATCTCACTCTGAAGTTTTGCGGCGAAGTATTCCTCTGCAACAGCATAAAACCTCCCTTCATTAAACTCTTTGCGATATCCTTTACCGTCTTCTTGCACCCATTTATCTATTACAGCTTTGTTTGCAGAATAAACCGAGTTCCAGAATTCTTTGTAAGGGGCGTTTGATTGTCTACTATTCCCTTTAACGCTAAGATGCTGGATGGCATGCACCGCAATCTCATGCGCAATTGTCTCTTCTATAGAGTTGGGTATTGCTTGACGAGCTCCTTTGTTCTCTCTCGTAAACTTCTCTGACTTTTTTAGGTTTAAGACTACCCCTACGGCATTCTTATCCAAACTGTTCCAAGCTTTTGTGCCTTTTTTCGTGGATCTGAGAGCAGCTATTTTTTCAAGATCTGCCTTGCTTAGACTGGAGTCCATTGCAAAATGTACGGACTGCCCCAAGAAGTTGGCAGACCTCGACGGATCGTCAGTTATGAATATAGGAAAGTTGTCTGGAAGGTTTTTAAACTTATCCAGAGTGGCTACAGCCTTCAGAACCAAACGATCATTAGATTTGTAGTTTTTGTGTACGAAAATCTTTGGCCCGGTGCCGTCCTTTCTCTGGATCCTTCTTGTGAAGTTCTCTTGCGAGCTCCCACCAAATCCGTCGTTTCTTACGCCCCACCCGGCCCTTATGTTGTCAAAATCGCCTAGATCATTTTCTCTAAAATCTTTGCTGGAGTGGTCAATAATGGTCTCATCGTATTTGGCGTTAATTGCCTTCTTATCGCCTTTCTTGCGTACCTTGTTGCGCTCTTCCCTATTGAGCTTTTCCAGCTCGGTTGCTTCAAGCTCAATGTCTGCTGCGCTACCTTTCCGATTAAACGCAATATTCTCTTTTAGGTCAGCCAGATTACGTTGAGCCCTGTTCAGGTTTTCTGTATTACCAGACTTACGAGCTTCCTTGACCTTTTTCTCCGCAGCCTTTAGTGCCTTCTCAGCCTCCTCGGCGACATCACCTATTTCTGCCTCAACCCTTTCCGCTTCATCATCAACGGCAAAAGATGGAACAACCTCAATCTCTGGCTCGGTCTTGGCAGCGGGATTTGGTTGTGGCTGGGCAGAGGCATTCGGACCAGCATCTTCTATAAGGGTTGGGTCGCCGTAGAATACTTCGCCTTCTGGGTTGCCGGTATCTGCTATTACTGACGGGTCACCGCCGTATGCCTCGTCGCCCGTGTAGACACCACCGGCATCAACTATCACGCCGTCATCGTCCACGAACTGATCTGTGCCAGTATTTACGGGGACAGGCTGCCCTGATACAGGGTCAATCTCAACGCCCTGCTCTGGGCCTACCACGCCGTCCTGTGGTGTATTAGGGTCTTCTGTTGTTATTTCGTCATTAGGACCATACGTTGGTATTCCTACATCCGTTTGCCCCTCTAGACCAGCAGCGGGTCCAGTCTCAACCATGCCCTCTGGGGTCTGTTGCCCATCTGGAGGTGGTGCCATGGGTCCCGTTTCTGGAGCAAAAGGTGATTGGGTAGCTGTTCCTGCTGACCCTTCGCCCTCTACAACGGCCCGTCTGAATCGGTCCCTGTACGCAGCGTAACCAGCCTGAGCCGCAGCCTGCGGGCCAACCGCAACACCCTCAGCAAGAGCCGCGTCCAGAACGTCCATATCCGGCTGCGATTGGGTTCCGTACATGGTAGCGAACTCTTCGCCGCCGCCTTGTATAGCCTCTGTGCCGAACTCTAGTGATGCTGATTTAAGCGGACCTGCGTTACTGACAACCGGTGCTCTAGCAGCGATCCTGTCTAGGGCTATGTTGGCCAAGGCAGAGGGGGCTGCTGCTGTGTACTGGCTAAGGGTTGGATCTATGCCCTCCTCAACACCGTCAGCACGAGCGCGGGCCTGAGCAATACGCTCAAGCTCCGAGATAAATACGGGGGCTGATCCGACTATTGCTGCGGGGGCTCCTCCGACCATGCCGGGAGCCATCATTCCGAGGTAGCCAAGGGATGTAGGGGTTGACTCTAGGCCATACATGAGACCACGGCCTATGGTTGGCAGGACGCCAATTCCTTCTTCTTTTACGTCCTCCCAATCGTACTTCTTAGTGAAGCCGAATGAGTCTTGGGAAGCTTGTCGGAGCTTGTCTGCGGTTTCTTCTGCACCAAAGAAATCCATAAGCTCGCCGGTCTGACTGAACAATACATTGCTTACGCCACGGGGTAGCCAGTTAGGAACTGTCCTTCCCGTGGTTGGGTCAGTCATATTAAAGGCCCACGGAGAATGATCCTGTAGCGGGGCAGGATCCTCTTCCTGCTGTACCGGAGTGAATCCGCTATAGCTTTGCGTGGGTGCGGAAGAATTGCTAACAGGCGTGAACCCGTTGAGTGACGCTGGCTTAGGGCCAACTGGCGTGAATCCAGACATTTGCTCCCCTAGTATGGGTCTACTTTGAACTGCTGCCCATTAATAAATATGATCTGCCCAGCGGATATTTCACCCCTATCTCGTGCAGCTCTAGCCGCAGCTTCATTGGCAAAAGATGGGGCGGTGCCGGTTCCCTCTGGTGCTCCGTATGTGGTTTGACCACTACCACCTTCTGGGGTGTATTCGCCCTGCGTGTTGTAGCTTCCCAGTCCCTGCATGGTGAGGGGGTCGTAAGCAAACTTGGCTATGCCGTAGGCGTCGGTGGTAACCCTTGGCCTGTTGTACATGCTCCTCCAGCGGAAGTCTGCCATGGGGTCTGGTGGGAGCTGCCCGTTTTGCCGCATCCAGTATTGAGTTGTTTCCCAATGTTCGCGGTTGTCGGCAGTAGAGTCGTATGGATTGTACGCATTTTCGCCAGTAGGCTGCGACAAGTAGTCAGCAAAGTCTGCGCCTTTATAAGCAGCGTTCACCGCGCCCATCTTGCCCAGCTCTCCACCGACAAAAACACTGTCATCCATGCCGCCAATCTTTTCAGCCATGGCACCTAGCCGAGATATCTCTTCCTGCTCTCTCTGCCTGTCTTGGTTTCTCCAGATGGCTTCCTGCTCCCACTGAGCTTGAGAGGTTTCGTTCTGCGCGTACTGCAGATACGTCTTGGCCATGTTGTCTGCCAAGGCCGCAATAGCCAAGGGTGTCTTTGATGCTTCTTTAACTACGACTGCCATGTCTTATCCCCATTTACTCAGTAGTTCTTGATTCTTTTGATTCTGTTTGTAGCCGCCCCAGATTTGGCCAGCACTGCCAAGCAGACTACCTATGGTAGAGATCCAGTTACCTCTTCCCGGGACCTCTACCTCAATGTCTTCCAACAAGTGGGCTGGTATCTGCGAACCGCCACCTCCTCCCGGCATTGGAGGAGGAACATAAGCCAGACCCTTCTGACGCAGGGCATCCATCTCTTCCATGAACTTAATTGCAGCCTCTCCCTCATGCCCCATCAAACCGATATCTCTGAGGGCTTCATCCTCGCCGTCTCTAGCTCGATGGAATCCTTGGATATTGCCTACGTCTGTCGCGTAGTCCATGCCAGAGGCATCAGCCTCACCCATCATCTCGGCCAGCTTTGATTGATACTCCTCACCGCTGGTTGCTGCTGCTAGAGGATCTTCTCTTTCTGCTACCGCTGCTTCGATGACCGCTTGGTTCCCCGCGACTTCGTCTTCTTTGTTGGCTGCGATTGCCGCCGCGAAATTTTCTGGATTAAACGCTTCAGCGCTGTTCGCAAACTTTTCACCCATTCCATGAATGTAGTCCTGTATTCTTGATCGTGACTCCCCTTCGTCCCTGAGAACTGCCATCTCAGCATCTCGTTGCCTTTGCCAGTAATCCGCACCACTGCCGCCTCCTCCGCCACCACGGAGAGCGTCGATCTGCGCCTTACGTTGCGCGTCCAAGGCTTTGGCATCTGCCATAGCAGCGTCTTGATCTTTGCCTTGCAGCCAAGTGCCAAGGGCTCCGAGTCCAAGACCCGTCCCTTGTGCAATAGCCATCCATGCGCCGGGAGATAAGGCCATCTTAGTAACCCCAAGGTGATTTGGTTGCTCTGGATGCGCCGCCGATTCCACCAAGCAGTGATTGGAACTGGTTTCCAACGCCTGCGTTCAGCTGGCTCATGTTCTTGTTGATTGGGTTTACGCCCCTCATCATCGCATCGCTATACGAACCAGCAGCTGAAGCACCAAGCAAGTTGTTACGCATTGCGTTGTCGTTAGCTTTCAGCCCGGCTATTTGATCGTTAGCCCCTGATCGAAGGTTTGTCAGGCCGCGTTGGTAAAGCTTCTCCAGCTCCGCGTTTTGCGTAGCATCAACCGATCCACCCATCTGACCAGCACGAGCCAAGGCATAGTTGACCTGATTGCTAGCGTCCCCACGCTGCTCATCAAGAAGACCTTTGTTATGTTCGAATAGTTCGTTACCGTAAGCGTCGAACTCCGCGGCACGCTTGTCGAAAGCTGAGTTAATGGAAGAGTTGTTTTTCTTAACCAGAGCCTTGCGCTCTTCTTCCTTTCTTTTGGCCTCGGCTTCCTGCCTAGCGATCTCAGCCTTGTAAGCCGCTTCAGCACTTGCGGCTGAGCCACCGCCACCACTGCCACCACTGCCACCACCGCTCATTTTATTCTGATAACTTTGCAAGCGTTTCGGATCATTGTTGGCGTGCATCTGCCCATATTCGGCAAGAGATACGCCTCTGTGCTTCCAATTCTTCTCGTAATCGGCTACGAGATCGGGGTAAGCCATTGTGTATGCGGCCCAGTTCATAGTTATAGTCCTGCTGTCGTGGGGTTGTACTTGTAAACAAGTGAGTTAAGTGTTTTGAATCCCGGCTTATCTAAACCATTTGGATAGGGTTCGTACTTACTGTTTGCCGTAAGTCTTGTGGATAGCATCGGGGCTAGTATTCCGAGGGGTATATTTGGCTTAGTTCTGGTGTCGCCAGCTATCTCGAATGAGTGAGTGCGCTCATCGTTGTTGTTTGGGTTGACGCAGTGGTCAATGGATGCCACGCCCTCGAAGATTGCCTCAATACCTTGAAACATCTTGTACTGGCCCTCAGCACCAAACTGGTAGAAGGGGGTTTCGACTACCACTTCAAATGCTATGGTTGACTTTCCGTCCGTGTCGGAGTTCTCGTCAAACTCGTAAATCCAACCACCTTTTGAAATGCAAAACAGCCTCTCGTTGAGGTGGGCAAGCTGTCTCAGGTCGGTAACTGAAGTGTGGTATGTAGACCAAGCATTGAGCTTGTCGGCCTTACTCTTTGTTAGAACGAAGATGTCGCTGACAGCGTTGCTGAGGTTGTCCTTAAGGACAAGCCAATACTGGCCAGCTCCGGGCCAGAACTGAGAGTCAACATGAACAGGCTTCTTGTGAATCTTGTCTAATACCAGCGAGTCAATGGCAGAGCCAATGTCGTTACCCTTGATGTTCTGGTAAGAGGATTGGTTGGACAGCGAGCGGACACCAAGATCAGACAGGAAGTAAACGTCCTTGTTGATCGTTACTGGGCTACCCTGCCAGCGTGTACCAATGCCGCCTACCTGCTCTTCTAGCTCAACCCTGTTAGGGTCTGGGTCAAGAGCCCATATCTGGATGCAGTCTTCCATGAAGACAACCAACCGGTTGTTAATCAGGGCAAGTGCTGTAGCAGTGTTGGAGTGTATAGACACCTCGCCAACGGGCAGGAATCCAGAGTCTCCCCCAGTCCACTCTTCTGGTTTGCCAAGGCTGCAATACTTAACAGTCTTGCCGTCCTCAGAGATGGCGTAAATCCTGCGCTGGAATGTTACAGCTGCGGAGGTCTTTGGCGCACCAGCAACAATAGGGATAGTGGTAGTTGGAAAACTGTTGGCGTTTGCGAGGTAATACTGAGAACCAACGAACTTGCCAGCAGTAGTGCTTTCCCACCGAACTGTGAAGTAGAGTCCAACACCAAATCCACCATGGAAATCAACGTGCAGTGGTTTGCCCGTAGTGCCAGATGGTCTAGCAACAGTAATCTTGTAAATCTCTGGTGTATCTTCGGTGGCGCTCCATGACGCGCGACCGCCGTCAACAGCCAACGTCCACAGCTTTCCATTGTGGGAGAACAAACCGCCTGCGTATTCTCCAGCTTCTATATGGAATTTAATTCCCGGCCTAATCTTCACCTGACCGCCCGTGGTGATGTATGCGTTTTCCAAAGTACGCAAAGCACCCGGGTTGTCGATGTTCTTAGGCTTGCGAACATCAAGCCCTTGCGACCATTCATTAAATTCGCGTAGCTTCATCGGCGAAACAGTCTTCCCAACATTCCAGCGCGTCGGTTGTGCTCTGGTTTCTGTAGACCCATCTCGTACTGCTGCTGAGTGCTCATGTTACGAACCTGATCTTCAAACTTACGGAGATCTTTCTGGTGAGCCTTCTGGCCCAGACGTTTATTCACTTGAAAAGCGGCTGCTGCGGCTACGGGCATGGACCAACCCGGCAATGCGCCAATCTTTGCGAGCTTACCGCCTGCCTGAAGAGCTTTGGAGCCAAACATCTGATTAATGTTGGTACCAGAACCCGGCATCATTCCTTTAGCAAGACCGCCGAGCTTTGACCAAATTCCACCGCCGCCGTTGCCACTGACTGCTTCTGCTACACCGCCTAAACCTTCAGTAGGGCTAACTGCTGCTGCCGCTTCCCTTTTTTTCCGAGCAGCTTCCCAAGCCTTGTGTAGAAGATTCGTTCGTGCAGAAGCGGGGACTGGGTTAAGGGTGCCCATTCCCATTGGGCCTCGGTAGCCGGGCAATCGCGTCATGATCCCGGGCTGCTCTTCGTGGCCTTGGAATCCGGGCATGTCCAGCATTACCCCATTCTTGGGAATAGGTAGGTTTGGGTTCCAGCCAATTCCGGGGTAGCCAATCAGGTCATCGTAGCCATGGTTGTTAGCTTGCCAATCTACTAAAGACGTTTTGTATGGATTTTGCGCCATGGCTAATTACCTCCTAAAAAATCTGCGAAGTGGTCCACTACCACCGCCCATCTGCTGCGGAGGCTGCATCTGTAGACCGCCGGGGCTGGGCATTTGCTGCGGTTGTCGTTTTGCCGCTCGTCTGTCGCGTAGCATCTTCAGGCCGCCAAGGGCAAGACCCGCTCCACCCAGACCAAGGCCGACTTTGCCCATAGTGGACATACCGCCGATCTTTGCGCCCAAGCCACCGAGCTTGCTTGCTCCGGCAACTTTCCCGATACCACCCAGCATACCGCCGCCGGGTTCACCGCCACCACCGCCGTATTGGAACTTGGACATAGTGTCGTAGATTCCTCGACCGGCACCAGTCATTGGCTTCAGGCTATCTGGGTTGGCAAACGGGTTGATATTCATCATGCCCGGGTTATTGGCGAATCCCTCAAGGCCGCTGCGCATACTCTGCTGTCGCGGTATAAGACCACTAAGGTTTGGCCCGCCAGAAGCAACAGGATTCATTTGGCTAGGCATAGCACCCTGACCAATGCCGTATGTCCCAGCAAATCCGGGGATGCGCATGGAATTCTGCGTGCCCATGTAAGGTCCGTAGTTCATTCCAGAGTCACTGATTCCAGTGCTAGGAGCCTGTTGGTACGCTCCACCAAAGTTAGCGCCGGGCGAATAAAGCCGCCTGATGATGTCGGTTGGATTCATATCAGTTTCTCTCTAAGACCCATCGGTAATTTTGCTTCATACCGTCTGGGATTCGTCGCAACATGTAGTTGCAGGTGGGTGAAAGTGAGAAGTGGTGCGGTGTGATGTACGTCCCCGGTTCGCCACCTACTCGGTTCCAACATGAGTCACCGCTATCTACTGCGGCCACGAACTCTTCGTTGAATTTGTTGATGGGGTCATCTACTACCATCGCGGCACCAGTAGAAAGTGACATGGCTCCAATCAGTTCTAAAAATGTCATTTTTTGTTCTCTCTTGTTATGGGTTTGTGATTACTTTTGAAAATATTTCTCAGCGTGTTGAATCGCGTTGAAAAATACCCCATCACTCTCCCGTTGCTAGACGCTGTAACGCCTACGCTTGTGTTGGGTGTTACCTCCCTCATGAAGTTGACTTCATAACCGTGCTCGTTGGCCCAGTTGAACTTGGTCATAAAAGGAAGAGGGCGTCCAAAGTTGTCCTGCCAAGCGATCAGGAGAAGGCTGACCATGGCGATCTCAAAACTGTTGGACTTAATCTTGTCGCTTATTCGCTCCCACTCGTTTTTCTTTTTGGCTGTGTTCCAGACAAGGGATTCGCAGACTGCGTTGCCCCTGCCGTTTCCTGTTCCCACAACTCCCGCATAAGAGCAAGCGATGTTTCCAGCCTCTCGTGCTGTTTCCGTAATTCCGTCATGGTCATACTCGCTGACGACAACGGGTTTACCAAATGTGAGAGCGTACTCGATTCTCTCCCTGAATTTTTCTTCGCCAATCTCGTCAATCCATCCGGTCTGAAGGTAGATAATGTCTGCGTCTTTGTAATACTGCTGAAGGCGGTTCTTGTCTTCGGTATTAAAGTCTTTGTACATATGCGGCGTAAGGTGTACACCGATTGGCTTGTTTACCCCCTTCTTGCGTAGGTTCTGGATAAGCACGCTCACCGCTTGTGGTGAGTAATACTCGTCACATTCTAGGCAAACCACATAGTGACTGACTAAATCATCAACCGCATCTACGACTTGGTTGTTGTAGTCGATTTGGTCTTGGAGTCCTTTTGCGTAGACGTCTGGCGAATCATCTGAGACAAGCCATGCAACAGGGGCAATACCACTATCAAGTAAACGACTGAACCGACTACGAAAATAATCCCGATCAACTCCATTGACATAGCCAAAATCCTTTGCTGTAGAACGCATCATCACATCGGCGTGCGTATCACCGTTGTTCACGATCTTGTTCAGCGTTTCTAGGGTCCACTTCTCTGTGGCTGTGTCTGGGGCGAGCCAGCTAAGTGTGCTGTACTCAGCTCCGTTTATCAGGAACGTAGATTTAAAATCGCTGACTGCTACTGCCGTAACCAATACGGCTACCAAAGCGGATACTGCCGCTACAAGTCTCCCTTTCATAATTTACCTTCCCGTTACTTAGGCAACATCTTCGTTTGGAATCTCTACGACAGTATTCGTTGGTGATGCCATAGATGAATTGAAAGAACAAGCGAAATCCAGCCCGTAGTTTGTCCCGACAATGAGGTTATTGTTGACCGTGCTCATGCCATGAACAGTGAAGTAGCGATGGCCATTTGAATCTTTCGCTATGTTGTAGACGAAATACATACCCAGCGTTCGTCGGATGCCGCTAACCTCATGGATATCAATCCATCCACCTCTTTTGAATGTTTTTCCCGGTCCCTCAATCCACATGTTTAAAAAATCATCGTGCATCCAAATCTTCTTCACATCTTTCGGCTGTGCAGCGTCGGTTGTAAAATAATTTGAGTTTGTAGGGTATTGCCCGGCGTATCCTTGAAAAGTTCTGCCTGCGCCTACAGCATTCCCTCCGACTGCCGTATCTATGTACGCCTTGTTTATCAATTGACTCTCAACACCCTGCACACCCCAAGTGTTTTTGATGGAGTCATATTTGTAGGTGACGCCATTCTCTAGGGTAATCTCAGTTCCGTTAGGACTGTTTTTAGGGAATGCGTAACTCATAAGATGCCTCCAATCGTAATGAAGTAGTTTGCGTCTGCAGACAGTGAGCCGTAAGCATGCCAAGAGGAAATGTAGACAAGGATGTCATCTGTGTGCCAGTCAATTCGGCTGACCCTGCCATGCCATCTCTGTCTCCACTTCACACGATCAGTTGCACTGGCAATTGTAGGCATGTAGTAGATTGAAAAGTACGGGCCATCGTTCATCGTGTAGTCAGGGCTTATCCCTTGATCTAACCAGTCAATGTCTACCCCTTTGGTGCTGATACGCATCCTTTTATTGCTACCGTCCTCCCAAAGTTGGAAATGCTTTTCAGTTAGACCAGAACTGCCATCCTGATAAGCAAACTTAACTCCCGGTGGTTGATGCTTGATTCTGTTCTGCTCAATCAAAGCGTTGTAAACTTGGTTTTTAAGATCGGACAAGTCACTTTGTATCTCTGCCTGTGTTGCCTCACCCACCGCAACCCTGCCGGACAGTGTTGACGGAGGTGCTGCTGCAATCCACGCCTCTGAGTCATGGTGGTAGACCTGCAACTGCATGGTGTCTTCGTTGTTGTCGTACCAGAGATCACCATCATTAGGGTCAACAGGGGGAGTAGCATTGATATCTACAATGCGAAGGCTGGCAGGATCGAAATCATTAACTGCTTCAAACAGTCTGATCTTCACGTTAGAGCCTTCATGGACATCACCCTTTGCAACGCTCACATCAAAAGTCGCTAAGAAGAAGTCATCATCGTCGTTGTCAACGGCTGTGATTTGGCCAAGACAATAATCCTGATCGTCCTCAACAAACTCAATCCAAGTGCCTATGTCTGCTGTATTAAACGTATGACTAGTTCCGTCGGTATCTAACTTGCTGATCTTGACGGTCATTGGACTGGTGGTGAAATCAGTACTGGAGAAATTTACCTTTCCACTCTCAGGTGGATCATTGGGTGTTGATGCCCAAGAACCTTTCTCATTAAGAGAAATCAGGGACTCAATCTCACCCTCAAGCGTGACCACATCCTCTTTTAATTTTTGAACATCATCATCTAGGTCTGGTGACGGGACAAACTTGCGCCAGTTGTACTTAATGATAATTCCCGCATCGTCGCGCTCAATGCCTGTGCAAACATATGTGGCTTTTGCATCGGGATCAGAGCAAATCCAAAAGTCATTTAGGTGAATGCTCTCGTCCACCGGCTCCACACGGGAAATGTGAATGGCGGGGAAAGTGTCGTAAGCCTCCCTTTTAGTGATAAGGTCGTCAAGGTCAGCATCTATGCCCTCCGAGATGTACTGCTTGACCCAATCCTGAGTCGCGTAGTCATGCAGGATTACCCGGCTGTGCGGGTGGAAGTGCGTAGTGCTACCGTCGTGACCGATGAACAAAGTGCCACGGGGGTGACGGGTGTCAACGTGTTGAACTTTTAGTTTAGACATTTTTTATTTCCACCCCATTGGCTTCTTTTGAGTTCTTCCTTCGTTCTTCAAATTCCCTAATAGCCTCTTCTCTCGTAACAATCCCTCCGGCCTTACCAAATCTACTAGAATGAGAGGGGCCAAAACCTTCTGCAAAATGCCAATAATGAGCAGTGGTGAATTTGTAGTAGTGTTGCGACCACTGACTGATTGAGGTTGGTGGCGTTTCAGGCGCTGAAAACCTTACGTCAGGACGTCCGTTGATGTTGTATTTCATGCTAATAGTTGGAATCGCATCACTAAAGTTTGCCCACCAAATATGGACAGGCTGGTTGGCCCTCATATTTTCAAAATTAAACACCCAAGTGCTACATCCCCATATTCCGTCACTGCCCGGCTCTGGACAAAGAATCACTGAATTCACATCCAAACAATCAATGTCAAATGTTGCGGTAAGGCCGCTGAAGGATACGTCTATACCCATCCCAATATACGGTTCCGGCCCTTGTGGAGAGCCACGCAAGCCGCCCCATGCGTCGTCAACTTCTACATAACCTCCAACAGGGATAACTGCGTCGCCTTGGAAATAAATGTTTTTATATGTTACTTCTAAGCCATCAGGAAGGCCGCCGCCAATTGGCGACCCATTGTGGAGAACTTCGGTAGGGGTTACGTCGAATACGGTTGTTCCTGCTTTTAGCTGGATGCTATTTTCGGTTGCGGGTGTTGCGTTTTTTCCGATTGCAATAGAGTTTGCGGGTTGAAGAAGTGGTGCCGTCTGAAAACCAATAGCGACAGCGTATTGGCCTTGTTGTTCGGCCCCAGCAGAATCACCGATAGCGATAGCACCTTCACCTTGGATGTTTCTCCCGCCACGGACCCCGATTGCGACACAACTACGTCCTTGTTGATCGAAGCCCGCGAGGTTGCCGACAGCCACGGCTTCGTTATTTTGAGCTATTGTCCCCGCATGCATACCAATAGCAACAGCATAATCGCCAGAAGACCCCGACCCTTCCTTCATCGCCCCGGAGCCGATAGCAACGCTACCCCGTGCTTGGTTTAATTGTCCCGCCATTTCTCCTACAGCAACACACTGAGTACTTTGGTTTGTACTGCCTGCATCTTTACCTAAAGCAAGTTGACTAGCATTTGCTCCAGCTGATGCGTTGGCCGTAAACTGACCATCTATATGAAGGTCGCCACCAGTGTATAAGGCATCATCACCCTTAAGACTTTCCACCCATTCTGCCTCTGTGCCAACAAAGCCAGAACTGAGGGCGCTGGCATAGGCCGACTTACCGTCAGCTCCATCCGCACCTGCTGGACCCTGAACGTGTCCGAAGTTGACCCAAGTTCCGTCATCAGAGTAAATCCAGAGGTCGCCGTTATCATCACCGAAAGCGTCGCCTACATCAGCTGTGGGAGGCAACTGGCTCTCATCGCTGACATGGCCCTTGATGTGGATGCCGTCGCCTTGCTCGCCCTTTTCGCCAACGAGGGAATTCAACCATTCCTCTTCGGTGCCTACATAGCCATTATCAACGGCAATCTCATACGCGGACAATCCGTCCTCACCCGGCTCTCCGTCCTCACCCGGTTCACCAGTCTCGCCTACTATGGAGTCAAGGAAATCTTGTTCGCTTCCTGTGTTTCCAGCTGCAAGCCAAGTTTCATAGGCAGACTCGCCATCAGCTCCAGGCGCTCCTTCGCTTCCGTCTTGCCCATCAGCCCCGTCAGCTCCTTTGGGGATGCCAAAGTCAAGAATGATTTTCTCTTGCGTACTAAGGCTTGGGTTCTGTGTGACCGAGGCAGACTCTCCAGCATCAAGAGTGATCGTGCTACCAACGCCAACCATCTGCGCCAAGCCATCTTCGCCGTCTTCTCCGGTATCACCTTTCTCGCCTTTGAGCGAATCCAAAAATTCTTGTTCTGTTTTGCCCGGGTTCGACTTCAGCCATACCTCGTAAGCAGAGTCACCTGTCTCACCCTTGTCACCTTCATCGCCCTGAGGTCCTTGGATTTGCCCCAGAGAGTGCCACTGGTCATCAGCACCCCAAGCAAACATCTCGTTTACGTCTTCGACAAAGTAAGCGTCACCATCTGAGTTGGGGCTGGCTGGGTCGTTAGGCAGATCGGCTTCTGTAGCCACATTACCTTTGTAATCAAAGCCCGGTCCGGGTTGACCTTGCGGACCTTCAAGCGAATCCCAATACTCCTCTTCGGTTCCGCCGGGGTTGGACTCAAGCCACACCTCAAATGAGGAAAGACCTTGGTCGCCTTGTGGCCCCTTCATAGCAATGAAGTAATCTTCTTCAGTGCTGCCCGGATTCTTTTCTAACCAGACCTCAAGAGAGTCCTTGCCGTCTTCGCCGTCTTCTCCGTCGCTTCCTTGAAGGCTATCCAGCCATTCCTGAACCGTCTTAACCGGAACATCAGAAGTTGTCTCTGCGTAAATCTCGTATGCAGACTTACCATCTTCGCCGTCTTGCCCTGCTTCTCCGGGCGGGAGTGATGCAATGGTTTTGGGTTTCCACTTGCCAGAGAACTCGTCGTACCAGAGCATGGCATCTGGCTGCGGGATCATGGGTATGTCTGTATCCACCAGATCGCTTAGAGCCACTGAGTCATCAGCACCAACTTCTTTGTCGCCCACAATCGTCCAAGTGCTGCCGTCTGGAATGTGAACATCCACCCCAGATTCCATCTCCAGCTCGCCAAACGTACCCGCGTTCTTGCCTTCTGGAATCGTGTAGGAACGAACAAGCTTGTTGTCGTTCAGGTGGAAGACAGGGTTGCCATGAGGTGCGGCGGAGGCTACCTCATCAACGTAATCCTTCGTAGCGTAGCCCGGAATAACAACGTCTGAGTCCTTATGAAAGTACGTCGTTGAACGCTCCTCACCGATAGTGACTGATCCACCTTTGGCGCGAGGCGTTAGATTGTTCGTTTTAATCGTCGACATTGCTTACTCTCTCTCGCAGTGAGGGGTGCAGGATTTCTAGGAGCTGCTGTTCGGTGGTTGCTTTAAGTTCGTCAAGGCTGTGTTCGGAAACATATGAGCGCAGCGCCTGACGGAAATCAATAATGAGGTTGCGCTCTTCTGAGGAAAACGGGGAGTCAACCAGAAGGGTGTAGTCCGTTCTTCGGAGCCAGCCGTAAACCATCTCGCCTACAGATTTGCGAGCCATCGCCATCTGACCGGATTCATCAAGCCCGTAATAGATGTCATCCTGACGCTGCTTGATCGTCCAGTACATTGAGATGATCGCTTCCCAGTCACTATTGTTTCGGAAGTCTTCTGGCTGTGTCTGGTAATGCTCGCCGTCACGAATGTCGCTCCAGTGACGCTGGTCGGAGCAGTAGAACATATAGTGTTCTGGGTGGTTCCAAGGCTCCAGCTTGCCAGCATGTTCTGGGCAGTAATGGTTGAAGTCCTCGATGGATTCAAACACCACGCTCTCATAATCCTTTTGGACAATGACGATCTGCCCGTAGTCAACAGTGAGTGAGTTTTTGATTTTCATTATTCGATTCTTTGTATGAACTTGATTTTTCTGTGGGGTGGTTCCCAAGTCCGATTGCTCAGGCTGGCATTGTGGTAGTGACTAGCAGATTGATGGTGTCCGTAGTTGGCTGCTGTTTGCAGCGTTGACCCCTTGTTTAGTTGGTGAGCGTGTGATCCACCTTTAGCAATGCTTATGCTTGCTGAAATTGTGTTGCTGCCAGAGCGCGTTCCTACGCTGCCAGTGGACAGGCAAATGAAGTAGCCACGAAGGTCAATCGTTCCGTTTGCCCCGTTACAGGTTTGCCACCCTTCTGGTGTTGCTCCCTCGAACATCACAATGGTCCTGTTGTGGATATTGGGATGCGTCTGCGCTCTAGTCCAAGCTCTCAGAATTGCTCTCTTGTGACTAACGGTGAATGATCCTGAAACACTATGCGTGTGACCCCCGCCGCTAGACGGGACAATTGTCCCAACGCCCGCTGTTTCTGGACGCAATGAGGAAGTGGAGCCAGATCCGGCATTACCGTCAGTCTTGCTAAAGTGCGTGTGCGCCGACCCAGCATTGCCTGTGCTACCACCGATGCTGCTACCTGTTGCTGATGTACCTATGCTTCCCGCGTTTATCGTGAGGAAGTAGCCGTCACCTACGTTTGCGCTTGAGCTACCGTCATATTCCCCAAGCGAGCCGGTGTCGCTGAAAACATCAGCCCCTTTGGGAACTGGCGCACCGTTTGTGTTGTTCTTTATAAACCGACGCTTATTCTTGGCAACGGTTCTTGAAATCGTAAAGCTGTGTGTATGTCCGCCTGCGTTGCTTGGGTTCTGCTTTCTTGTCCAGCTGCCTCCAGATGTGCGGTAATGGTGCTTATAGCTTGAGCTTGAGTTGTTGTGGTTTGATGTACCAGTGTCTGTTGAGATAGACCAAGACCCATTAGTGCCGCCAGTTGTGGTTGCGTTAGCATCGGTGCCCATAATGAGCCTGTCCTCACTAGCACCCCATTCTGACCAACCGCTAGGCGTTGCCCCAGACGTAATCAAGATCGCCCCCGCAGGCAACCCAATCTCCATTTGGTGAGGCTCTATGTGTCGCCATACAGCAGCAGATTGATGCATTAGCGATGATCCGGGCTAACAGATGCGTTGTAATCAACCCCATAAGTCACCGCCACCATGTTCCTTCCATCGGCGCTGAGAGGCGGTACTTTCGCTTCAGGCCACTTTACGGTTTCGCCATTCGCTGTAACTGAAATGCCACCGCCATTCGGTATTGCGGGGAGGTCAATCAACACGGTTTGTCCTCGGGCCATGTTTATGATGTTGCAGCGGTAGACAGCAACTCCAGCCGATCCGGTAACGCCATGAACGTTCGCTCTGGCCGCGTCAAAGCTCATCGAGCCAGCTATAGCTTGCGAAGCGTATGAGGCAGTCTCTGGGGCGCGTAAGTCGTTGGTCTGGAAGCCAAGGCCGTCATCAGACGCAAAGGTGACTACACCAGTGTTTTCGTCGTAGCCAGTTCCTTCAGCCTTCCAGCCCTTGCCATCTGTCCCATCAGCACCATCAACCCCATCCGCTCCACGCATATCCGTGGTGGAGAACGTAAGGCCATCGTCGGAATTGAAAGTAGCTATTCCTGTATCGGGATCATACGAACCGCCAATCCAGCCATCGCCTTTATCGCCTTTGTCACCCTTTTCGCCTTGAGGACCGGGTACTGTGGAATCTGCCCCGTCGTTCCCGTCAGCTCCGGGCTTTCCGTCAGCCCCCGGTGGGCCGTGCAGTGTAGTAACGCCTTGCCAGACTTTAAAGAAGCTGGACCAAGCGTAGATTTGTGCTTTTGCTGTAACGTCATAAGCATCGCCGCCATCGCCTGTGTATTTGTCAGGCCAGCCGGGGAGGTCGGCTTCTTCTGCAACAACGCCAAGGAAGTTCAACATCATTCCCGCATCCCCGTCATCGCCCTTGTCCCCTTTGGGGCCGTGAGGAGCTGGACCCGGCTTCCAGACTTGAGAATCTTCGTGCCAGATCAGAGCGTATCGGTCTACCACTTCGCTGGGCAGTGCGTGTTGCACGTCGGCCAAATCGTTCAGGTAAACGGGTTTTAAATCTTCTTCACCAACAATGGTCAACGTGCCGCCGTTAGTGCTGACCGTTTTTCCGTTAGTGTCCAGAGGGCCTGCAGCCATGGAGTTATTGCCAGCAGAGATCGAATAGTCTTCCTTCATCTTCTGCAAAGACTCGTAGAAGATGTCGTTTATTCGACCTTCACCCGGAGGTCCTTGGTTCAGCGGTATGCCGTTACCCCAAGGGTTGCTCGGATACTGTCTTGCATTTTTTGGACCATAGAACCATGGCCCGGGGGACTGAGGCCACGGGTTGGTGGCAAAGCAAAGATCGTTATCTACACCAAGGCTGTCTTCTGGCTTCAGCTCAGTAACGTGTACCGTTGGGTAGCCATATATGGAAAGGAAGTCCAGAAGCCTAGCGAACGTAAGCTTTGTGTTTGAGCCACCCTGAACAACGTGTATGAGATCGTCGAGATTCGGATCACCCGAATTCCGCATCTCCGATATTTTTATTCTTCCTACACCCATTAGTAAGGACCTTTCTCAGTAGAAGCCTCTGGAAGAATGGTGTCGCTCAATTCTCCAGTGATTGAATCAGGTGGTGTCAGATCAACAATGATGTCGTCGCCGACGATTGTCCTGCCGCCCGTTGCGTCATCATCAATGTGAACTCCATACTGGAACCCTCTTTTAAATCTGACGCCTGCAAGCAGAGACGCTTTGTGTTTGGACAGATATTGCTCAAACTGCTTGTACGCAGCCTGAGCATCCTGCATGCCGAAGTGCGACTTAGCGTTGCCAAGAGCAAGCAGAAGTACAAGTCGCGACGGATAAATAGGACAAGGATCGTCAAGGTCGATATACGGCTCCGTGTCTATAACGCCCCAACCCTTCTCACCGAAGGCGGGGTAGTAAGACAAGCGGATCGTGTACTCCTTGTCTGGAACTGGCCATAGCTCGATGCGGCCCGCATCCTCAATCATGTCGCCAGCAGCGATGTCCCAGCGATTAGGCATGCGTATACGCACAGGGTCAGCTTCACCCTTGGTGCGAATCTTGTTATCAATCCCGTGCTTGATGTGGTGGAACGTCTCGCCGTTTTGCGAGAGAACCATGTCTGTAATTGAAAAGGGATCGGCCTTTTCAGGAATTTCGTAGAATCGTTTTTCGGGGGTTGTTAGGAATTCGTCGGATACCTTGTATAGAAGGTCATCCCCGTACTGAGAGTAGATTTGCTCTGCAGCGTCTTGAAGGAAGGAGACTAGAAGGGGCTCGTGCATAACAGCACTCTGCCCCACGGAAACAAATCCTAGTCTAACGGATAACTCAGTCTTGAGTTGCCCCAGCGTCCTCGTTTTTTGGTGAAGCATCTGAGTTACCTTTGGATTTTGGTTTCAACATGTCTGCGCCACGTTGCATGGCTGAGTCCAAACGCCCCTCAAAAGATTGTCCATAAACAGCTTGGACCCAAGGATTTCCACCGCTATCAGAACCATACTTACGCATGAGGATTCCGTATTGAAGTGCTGGGTCGAACTCTTTTAACTCCGCTGGCTTATCCTTTAAGGTCACGACTTTTTCGGGACCATGTATAGCCTGAAGAATGGGAACTTCGTGAGGGAACACGCGCACGTATGGCTTGTGCATTACGTCGCGTTCAACTTTGATATGCACTAATGGTGCTTTAATCATATTTTTCTCCCGAGAAAAGGTTGGGGGCCCCGGATGAGGCCCCCGATACAACTTAGGCCGTCGTGATTACTGCGTGGCAGTTTGCACGGTTCATGGTCAATGACCCCTTGAACGTAAGGCCCCAATACCAGATGTAATAATCGTACTGGCGGTTAGGCTTACGAGCGATCATGTCATGACCAGCTGCAGGTCGTAGACGGATGTGGTTGGTGTTCAGCATGTAGCATCGACCAAGCCAGCTATCGTCACCAAGGTCGTTAGCAATCGCGTCGAACGTCGGATCCCACACGATTGGGACCTGCTGGAAGTGAAGGCCAGTGCTGGTCGCCTGCGCTTCAATGGACGGGTCCAGTTGAGCGTTCTGACCAGAGGTCTTCAGGATGGTGTAGCGAGCGATTTCATCTTTCGCGGCAGCACGGAACTCGTCAACAAATCCCGAGCCTGCGATGATGAAGTTCGGACGACCACCGTTCAGCGTGCAGTCGCGCCACAGACCTTCCATCGTATTCACGAGTTCGGTAGTAGCAACGCCAGTCGCCGCATGGTTGCGCCACCACTCGTTGGTGTCACGATCAATACCGCCGACAGAACCGCTTTCCGGGGTCATCGACACAAGGTGGTCAAGTCCGGCAATCGCGTCGGGGTGTTGCGTACCATCGAGGTGGAGCTCGTAGTCCAACTTCTCTTCAAAACCAAGACGCAGGGTCTCCATGTTCTCTTCGAAGAGGTTGGTGAGCTGCAGCATCTCAGCACCGCTGTTGGTCGAAGGACCAGCGTTGTCGGTGATGGTGATGCCGTTGGCGAGCAGGGTGTCTTCGTTCAGGTTGAAGCCATCATGTGCGCCTGACCAAGGGAAGTTGGTCTGACGAATGGTGTCTTTCTTGTTGTAACGCACTTGCGCGTCACCGAAGTACCACTGGAAGTCAGAGTCATATTGAAACCTGACTTGCTCAACGATGTACTGTTTGCCGCCCGGGAAGGATTTTTTCTCCTTCATGAGTTTGGCAAGGAACGGTCGCTCGCGGGCGATCTCGTCAATCGGTTTGTTACGTAAATAATGGTCTAGAGCCACGTAACCTAACGTCTCTAGTTCTCCAGCGGAAAATGGCATTTTATTTCTCCAAACAAATAGGTTAATAAGGGCTTGCGCCGATCTGTATCTATTTGCCCGCCGAGAAGGCCATTACTCAGACTAGGTTTCGTGCGGGTGCTGGCGAGGCGTTCCCTGTACCCCTTTCTGCCGGGGGCACGGCACCGTAAATAGACTACTCACTTTCAGCATACCATCATAGGATGCTGTTTTATAACGATTCTTCCAGCTACTTGTTCCTTGAGCGGTTACTGCTAGGGCTGCTCAGGCGCAAATTGGAACCCTTGTTATCAAGGGGGTTTCGGTTTATGTGGTCCACATCCTTGCCTCTCAGAGCAAATTCACCCAATTTTGACTTCATTTTGCGTCGGGCCTTATTCCGAGAGGATCTTTTGGCGATCTGCTCTGGACTTGAATGGTAATTGGCGTATTCGGATTTGTAATCTCTCATATCTCGCAAGCTCCTGCGCTGCAGGCCCATTCCGTCTCTTTGTCTGGGTTTTCGTCAACCAAGTCCCAGTTTATTTCTCCCAATCTGGGGTGGGCGTTAAATTGCTCCCTAGTTATCCGCTCATACGGGGCGGCCTTGTAGGTGTGGTTCGCGTCCTCTTTTGGCAGGAATGAGATGCCAGACAGGATGTCAAAGTTCTCCCAGCACCAAGCCCCCACCGCAGGCCACTCATCCTCGCTTACAGAAACGGTGACGCTGGGCTTATGCTCGCACCAGTTCAGTTGAAATCGCTTCCACATCTCAAGGTGATCGAGGGCCGTTATGTCGTCCATGACCACAGCCCCTTTCGGAGCCTTCTTCACAAAAGTGAACACCATGGCCTCGGAGTTATACGGGTCGATCTCGTGCGGAACCCTAGCCTCAATCATGGCGGCTGTCACGGGGTCTTTGTTATCCCCGCGCACGCGCCTGTAGTAGTAACGGCTATACTGAGGGTGGATACCAGAGCTGCTGGAAACCAGCTGGCTTACGGTGCCAGACGGCTTTACGCAGGTCACAGCTGCTGCTTGCTCAATCCCTAGCTTCTTGGCCCACTCTTTGTTGGTCTGAACCGCAATGTCTCGAAGGGCTTGCAGGTCCTCATCCGGGCACTTCATCAGATATGGGCAGTCATAGATACCCGTGATGCTTACCCCGAGGAGCCGCTCTTCTTCGCAATTGTGCTTCCAACGCGAACTCAGGTAACGGAAATCCGTCAGGCAAGCCTGAAGCGTTCCCAGTATTGCAGCGGCCCTAACTTTTCTTGCGAGGCTTTCAAAGTGATCGTCTGATCTGGCAACGACTTCTGTGAGGTTACAGAACTGTCTAGGTCGTAGCACGATTTCGGAGCACGGGTTGGTTCCAAAATCGTGACTTTTGTCCCGTCTCTCAGGCGAAAGATCTCGGGCTGCGTTTCGGTTGAAGATTCCTCGCTCGCCTGATTTCGATTCGTAGATTGTTGTCCATTCATTTAGAAATGCTCCTACGTCCGGTTTTTCAGTGAAGGTAATACTGTTGTTAGCAAGGGCACGCTGCTCGTCCATCTGCCACCACTGCCCAGACTTAGCCTTTGCCATGCGCTCATCTGTCAGGTTAGACAGAGAAATCATAGCCGCTCTCCTCACCCCGCCAACTACAACCGATTTGGCGATATGGCAGCAAATGTCATGCGCCTCAATAGAAGAGAGCTTGCGTCCAGCTGCACCACTGATAACGCTAACAACCTGCTTGAGCATATGCTCTAAAGGGCCCGGACCGCTTGCACGCCCACCGAAAGTTTTAAGCCTTGCGCCAGCAGGCCTCACTCTTGAGAAGTCCCATTTGGGGATCTGACCAGTGTAGGCCATGGCAATGGTTTCTTTTAGAGCTTTAGCCCAGCCGATCTTGCTGTCGGCTACTACGATTGTTGTCTCTGTCTCGTAAAATTCTTCAGCGATCTCAGGTAACTCAGAGACGTATTGCCGTTCAACAGAGTACCCAACGCCCGTACCGCAAAGCAAAATGTAAAACAACTCGTCGAAACTGCGAAGGCAGTCAATAGGCAGATAGCTGCAGTTATAGCCAGCGACATGATCTCTCTCTAACGCAGGACCAGCTGTCATCAGAGCCCGCATCGAAGGGAGGGTTTCAAAGTTGTAGATCGCGTCATACAACTCTTTTCTAACGGGCTTTACGTGCTTCGGGTTTCTTTCCTCAAAGAAATCAAGGTATCGATTAACGGTTTCATCCCAATGCTCGCGGCGTCCTTTGTTGTCAAGGTATCGGGCATAGCGGCTGTGATAAATATAAGATTCGTAGGGACTCAACGATCAATCTCCTTCTGGATGAATTCTGGTATGTCTTGAGATATGCGAGCGGCGGCTTGTAGGCACTCCCCGTACTCGCAAGTTGCTGACCAAAAGATGCAGCTCGTCCCATCCAAGTCATCCTTCACGAGACTGAAGTTAGAAGCGGTGTCATTGAG
>CAYYMP010000008.1:0-21228 GCA_964472915.1 uncultured Dehalococcoidales bacterium
AAGTCATTGCAAGTCGCATCAATGGATCAAACGAGCCTGAACCGTATGACGGCGTAGGCTGGTGCTTCATGGCGTACTCAGGTGGTCGCTCAGCAACAGTTGGTGGAGAATTCCTCACTGATGGCGGACCTGACACCGTTCTCAGCGACCCAACGGTATCCGGTATGAAAGCCAAAGAACGTTTCGAGAGAGACTGGCGTTCGTTCAGAATCTAAAACTTCTGGAGGTCTACATTGATCGCAGTTCGACGTACATATCTTCCAAAACCCGGTACTGGCGGCAAGTTAATGAGGCTCGTCAAAGACGCAGCTGACGCAATGGAAGCTGCCGGATACAAGAAACCCACGGTATACAAGGGTTGGCACGGACTTCACGGGGCGCTTCAGACCGAGCAACTCTGGGACTCAATTGCCAACTACGAAGGATCTCGTTCTGCGGTGAGGAAAACCGAGTCAATCACATCGATCTTCGAACAGATCTACCCACTTCTCGCCGAAACTCACACGACCGACATATTCGAGATAGCTGACTAACCTCGCCCGATCACTTCGGTCTGCGTAAACACAAAGAAAGCCCCCGGCTGGCTTTTCCACTCGATCCACGCCTGAGATATTCGCTCCAGGTCTGCTTCGTCGGCGATTCCATACTCGATAGCACTGGTTGCGATCGATGACGTCTTTATTCGGTCTGCCCACTGATCGCCCCACCAATTGAGCCCTGCCTCATCTGAGAATGTCCATGTAGAGGTGGTTGTTTGCGTATCGGTAAATCCTGCATCTACGAACCAGCCCTTTAGGAACCTTCCGGCATCAGGCTCGCCACCATTTCGGCGTGCAACCTCGGAATACACACGCAGAAAATCACCAAAATCATCGTTGAATGGATGAATTGCCGCGGTGCCCCAATCGACTTCGCGCACAGCACACAAACCGTCCGATTTCATCACTCGGCGAGCTTCAATTAGCGCACTTACTGGATCTGCCAGATGCTGCAACACCTGGTGGGCATAGACTCCGTCAAAGGATTCGCTGGGCAATTCAGTGTCATAAATACTGCCGACTTCAAACTCGACATTTGTAATTCCACGATCTGCCGCAGAACCACGCGCTTGTTCGATCACCGCTTCTGAACTGTCGATGCCAACGACTGACCCCTCAGGGAGTACATGCTCTGCAAGATCAAGAGTTATTGATCCCGGACCACATCCAAAATCAAGCAATCGCATTGGTGAACTTAGCTCTGGAAGGACAAATGCCGCCGCTTCAGCAGCAGTTCTGACTGAGTGAGCAGCAACAACCGACATACTGTGTCCATGAAGGTATTTTTCGTTCGCCACGTAGATTCCCCTGATTAGTACGCAGTCCAATTAGTCGGCACGTCATCCGGCGAAACGCTCTGGGTTTCCAGAGCGCTCTTGAGCGTCGCTAGCGTTGCCGCAAGTTCTTCTCGACCATCCTCACCGGAGTATCGAACAGGATTTCCTGTCTGAATCGAATCTACCCAGTGCTGCAACGCAGCCTGGTGAGACGCGTCGTAGTAGTTGTTGTTCGAAACCCACACACGATCGGCGGATGTTCCTTCGTCGATAACCCTTGTCCGACCATCCTTCACAAGCACGACTGCCGGAGGCTGCTTCATTCCAGTTCCAGCTCCACCACCCTCGCCGTATACAACCAGGCTCCCTCGTGTTCCGTACACGCGAGTGACGAACCCAACCTCTTCAACCTGGTTTGGATCGCTTTCGTTCTGGTTCCACGTCGCATCGATTCCATTCTCAAAATCCCACGAAACCGAAGTAATCGCCTGACCCGTTGGAGCACCAGTCCCTGATGTCGCGTCGCTGTCAGTGGTCATCTGCTTGGAGTGCGCGGTAACTCCTCTAACACTCGACCCACCAGCAAAGTAACGGGCAGTCGCAAAGAAGTGGGGCGCGTGATCCATGATCCACGGGAATTGACCACCACCTGACAGCTTGGGATCAACCCGCCACGGGGCGTTTGCTTCGTGGCTCAGTCCGCTCAACCGCTGTGATTCTTCTGGCTTGATCACCCACGCGCCTTTGGTTTCTCGAATGTGCAGCAAATCTCCAATATCACCGCTATGAATAACGCTTCGAGCGGCGACGTTTGGATGATGAAAGACGTAGCTTTCTCCGACCATAAGCGTCGTGCCACTGGATTTATGAGCCGCGACCATCGAATCGGCCTCAACGAGCGATCGGGTCATCGGTTTTTCGCAGTAAACGTGTTTTCCGGCTCTCGCAGCAGCAATAGTTTGTTCTGCATGCAGGAACGGTGGAGTTACCAGGTCGACCGCATCAACATTTGGATCAGCGAGGACTTCGTCAAAATCGGTGAACGGCTTTGCGCCGTACTTTTTTCCAAGATCCGACACTTGGCCAAGATCAACGTCGCAAACACCGTAAATGTTCGCATTGGCAATCATTTCGAGGCCATTCAAGTGGGCTGGTGCCGCAACTTTTCCGGCTGCACCGACGAGAACTATGTTCAACCGACCAACACTCAACGTGAAGCATCCTCCAACGCAAAGAATGTCCCGGGCTAACCGCCAGCCATTGCCATCATCGTGCGTGGAACATCAACCACCCACGGTCCGTCAGCTTCAAGTTGAGCGTAAACATTGCCATCTTGAAGAAGTTCGACCTCGCGTTCGCCGTCAAGGGCAATCGTACCCGGGTGGAGCTTGATCGGGAACTTTTCACCGACCGACATTAGCTTCCACTCTTTTATCTCGACTTCCGAAACGGTTCCCGGAGCAATCGGAGCCTTGACGGTCATAGCGTTGTCAGCTGGCTCGCCGTTGAGCCGAATCCACAAACCATGCTCGTCGTCGATCGCCAACGGGGTAACTCGCGAGCCGATAGATGAAAGTCCAATACTCGCCGGTTCTGCTCGGGTCAGGAATAACTCGTGCAGCGTGTCTGTGTTCCAAACGGCACGTGCGCCAACAAACATTTGGTTGGATACAGCTACATCGACGAGTGCGTCATCACGCTTTTTACCCTCAACCACAATATCGATTCGCTTTGATCGACGGCATGCAACATCACGTGAAATTTGGCCTGTGGCAACCAATCCCGCTGCAATTCCAGCAAGTGTTCCCTCTGTATTTGCCGGGAACACGTTATTAGTACCTGTCGAAATCGGTACGAGCGGAACCTCTCTAGAACCTTTGGCGACAACTCGGTTTGTGCCGTCTCCGCCCAGGGTCACAATACACTCGGCGCCTTCGTCTGCCATTTGCTGAGCAGCTCGCGTCGAAGCGATCTGGTTGTCAGCAACCGGCATGTCGACAAACTCAATTGCAACTTGCCCTTCGACGTCACCCGATGCCGGTCGCGCCAATCCCGAGTGATCAGGCATGATCAAGATGCGTTCGGCACCGGTAGAAACGATTCCCGCGAACACACGACGCAGGATGTTCGCCTTCTCCTGGTTCGAAACGACTCGACCGTGAGCTACCAGTCGGCGAATGTCCTTACCCGCTGACGGGTTGGCAATGATTCCTACAGTTGTCATTCGAGGAATTCGCTACGACTTCATCCAGCTGGCGTCACCGATGTACTTCGAGATCGCCTGGAGGAATTCTGATGCCGGAGCACCGTCCCATGCGCGGTGATCGAACGCGAGACTCAGATGCCCAATCGTCCTCACGGCAACTTCGCCATCGACAACCGCAGGGACTTCCTCGACCGTGCCGACACCGAGAATTCCGATTTCAGGTGGATTGAGAAGTGGGTCGAAGGTGTCGACGTTGTAGTTGCTCAGGTTAGTGATCGAGAAGGTGCTGCCAGTCATTTCGTCGATCGACAGGGAGTTCGACTTCGCCTTGCGAGCTAGGTCACGAATTTCCTGCGCGATCTCAAGCAACGACTTCTTGTCGGCGTTCTTGATCACAGGAACAAGAAGTCCCTCGGGGATCGCCATGGCGACTCCAACGTGAACTTCATCAAGAATTCGAATTTCATCGCCAACAAGATGAGCGTTAGCAACGGAAGACTCGCTCAATGCTCGCGCTACTGCTGCAATTACAAGATCCTGGTACTGCGGGCGGATCTTGTGCTGTCGCCACTCGCCAACCAGTTCTCGCTGGAAAGCGACGGTCTCAGTGATATCTACTTTTGTGGACAGCGTGACACTAGGTATCGCCGCACTCTCAGTCATCCGGCGGGCGATCGTGCCACGCAATCCAGAGAGTTTGATCGTCTCTTTGACAGGAACGATTGATTCAGGGGCAGCGTCTGCTGCAGGTGCACCACCACCAGATGCCGCCGCTCGCACATCGTCCTCGGTCACTCGACCGCTAGGACCGGTTCCAACAACACCAGCGAGGTCAACACCCATTTCTTTGGCGAGTCGACGTGCTCGTGGGGTTACAACCTGCTTGCCACCGCCTCGTGCTGGAGTCGCTGCCCGTACTGCAGCTGGTGCAGCAGCTGGGGTTGATGCCGAGCCACCGGCCGGCTTAGCTTCTGGCAGATCAGATTCAGATTCGCCAGCTGCGAGGACATATCCAAGAACGGTTCCTACGTCTACGACTCGACCTTCTTCAACATCGATTCGTCCGAGTGTGCCGTCTGCAGTTGCTTCTACCTCGGCGTTTACCTTCGATGACTCAATCTCAACCAGTTGGTCACCTTTGGCAACAGGGTCCCCAACTGCTTTCAGCCACTTAACAACCTGGCCATCGTTCATCCCCATGCCCCACTGAGGCAGGATGATTGGTGTAGACATAGACCTTCTCTCGATCCGAATCACAGGCGCGGTGCAATTCGGTTTGCTCGAGTCTGATAACTCGAACCCTCAAATACTCATGAACGGTTCGCGCCGCCGGATATCTTAGCGCAGATCAGCGGCAGTTCACCGCCTGATTGGGCGCAAGATACTACTTAGCCGGTACGAGTACATGGCTCAACATGTGAGCGGTGGCGCCGTCTGGTGCAACGACTATTCGTACTTGCTCGGCACTTTCTTCGAATTCCCACCGACTGATGACCATGTAACCACCCGGACCACTCCACGCTTCGAGAATCCCGGGCAATCCGCTACTTTCCGACACTATCTCCTGGTTTTCGCCGAACGTTTGTGACATCTCAAACATGAACTCACGAGCATCGTCCGAGGTGTCCCACTCGGTAAACACGACCAGGGCTTGCTCTTCGTTTTCAGATTCGAATATCGCGTAGGCATCACCGCCCCAACCGGCAGCAGCAACTCCGGCGTTGTCGCTTCCGATAGCTTCGAGCCAGGTCTTCAAAAAGAACTCACCTAGAACGTTTTCTGAATCGACCGTCCAACCATCTGCAAGATCATCAGGTACGTCGACTTCGAGTGGTTCCTCGTTCTGCAGGTACTTTTCTGGATGAAGGATTTGCTCCGTACTGAGGGGCAGTCTTCCGAAAGCGTCATCAACTGGCGAGAAATCACCACCAGCGATCAACGCAGCTACGAACTTCGCCCCTTCCGTGTAGGGGAACTCAAGACTTTGCTGAAGGAAGTATGGGGATTCGGGCAGCTCTCCCTGGGCTTCAAGCGCCTGCTGGAGTATCGCTGACAACTCTGCAAAATCAAAATTAGCGAGCATGTACTGTGTTTGAGCGGTTGTCGCGTCACCTTCAATTAGCGCAGAAATGGCAATCGACATGTCGTCGTTATTTGCCAGCTCTTCGATCGACTCCAGATCGAACGCAGCGTCCTGCAACCTGTGAACGTACTCGTGTGCATAAGTCAGTTGGGCTTCGCCATCAAGCTCGGTCGAAACATCACCAAGAACAAAGAATTCTTCTTTTTCCGGGTCATACAACCCGAGTACCTGGCTACCGAGTATTTCGTCGTATGTCTCAGCCAGATCAGAATCTTGAGGAATCACGCCGAGTAGTTTGAGCAGCGTTGACTCGTGATCGATCTGCGAAACAATTTCGGGATCCTTGAACTCTTGAGCCAGTCGGTCCCGCATGCCTTGCTCATCAACAAACCGGTAGTGAACCGGCGGTGGAGTGTCGATACCTCGAATTTCTTCAATTCCGCGCTCAATTGAACTTAGCACTTCATCAAGCGAGGGCGACTCCGGAGTTGGTTCAGCTGTTGGTTCCAGATCGCTGCCGGAACAACCAATCACTAACGCGAAAACTGTTGCTGTAAACAGCAGCAACAGTCGAGTTCGAATCTGGATAACTTCATCCTGAGCAGCCTGCCCTGAGCGGAATCGAACGGGAAGGGTCAAGTTCGGTTTACCTCATCCTGAGCTTGTCGAAGGTTCAAGGTAAACCCTCGAGTTCTTTCAGAGTTACGGGAGAAGGGCATCGGCCAATTCTGTGAAGTTGGTTACCGTCACGTCAGGTTCATATATCTCGTACGTGTCCTCGAACGGCAGGTCGTACCTGTTCACATACGCACCACGCAGCCCGCAGGTTCTCGCGCCCATGACATCAAACGAATTTGCCGAAACCATGATTAACTCGCCCGGCTCCATCCCAAGATTTCGTGCGGCACGACGATAAACACCGGGCTTTGGCTTGAAGTAGCCGGCTTCTTCAACGGAAATCACCCCGTCGAAGTCATATTTGATTCGGTTCTTGACCAGGTGATCGAGAAACCAAGGGTTCCCGTTCGAAAGCGCAACCAGCTTGTATCTCTCGCCGAGTCTGTCCAGCGCAGCAACACACTCAGGGAACGGCGAAAGCTCCTGCCATCCCGACATGAACGTATCGACCTGTTCAGGAGTTGGGTCGAGTTTGTTTGCTCGTGCGACGTAAACAAAAGCCTTCTGAACAGTTTCGAGATATCCGGAGTGACCGAGTTCAACAAGCGTGTCCTGATACTGCTCGATTCGCTGACGGTACCGAAGCTGCTGCCACATGGCAGCGGGGTCAATATCTGATCCGCGTGTGTCCAGGAAAATCTTCAGATGTGGAGTAAGCGAACCACCAAGGTCGAGAACGGTCCCAAATAGGTCAAAAGTTAGCGCTTTGCAGTCCTCGAACACAGAGTCCACTGTTTCTTCCTTTCAACGTTTACAACGTAGCCAGATACGTACCGAACTAGCCTACTCGCTGATTCGTTACCGAGCGACAAACAAAAACCCCGGCGAACCGGGGCTTTCGTCCCTAGTTAGATCAACCGTCCTCTCCCCGCGGAACGGAGAGAGCTGGTTCTCCCTCCGGGACTCGGAGGGAGTTAGAGGGTGGCCGCTGCGCTTCCGCGACTAAGTCCCGATAAATCGGGACGCCCGGAGCTAACGCCTTTAGTCCAGCGTCCTGCGAACCGCGTCCGCGATCTTCTCTACGTTCGGGTAAACGTGCTTTTCAAGCGACGGAGTGTAAGGAATGTGGACCTGCTCTGAAGCCACCTTTTGAATCGGTGCCTGGAGCGACCAGAACCCTTCTTCTGCCACAATCGAAGCAATCTCAGAAGCTGCGCTGCAAACCTTGTGAGCAGGATCAGCAACAACGAGCCGACCCGTCTTCTCGACAGACTTCAAAATGGCCTGCTTGTCGAGTGGAACTAGCGTTCTAGGGTCAATAACCTCAACCGAGATACCTTCACCTGCAAGTTGGTCGGCAACTGCCGCAGCGTGGTTCACAGATCCGCCAATACCTACGATTGTGCAGTCCGTTCCTTCCCGTACGACCTTGGCCTCACCGAACGGTACAACCAGCTCGCCCAGGGCGAGCGTGTCGTTATCAGGAATTTCGCCACGCATACCGAAGAGGGTTCCATCTTCGAAAACGATAGTAGGGTCATCGTCGCGAACAGCTGCCTTCAGCAGACCCTTCATATCAGCCGGGTTCGAAGGCACTACCACCTTGATTCCAGGCATGTTCATGAACATTGGGTACGAGCGGTCTGAGTGGTGAGCTGCCGATCCACCGCCATAGAACATAGTTGCTCGGTAAACCACTGGCAGAGTTGCCTGTCCACCGAACATGTATCGCATCTTTGCTGCCTGGCTGATGAGCTGGTCCATTCCAACCCACATGAAACTGGTCAGAGTTTCAACAATCGGGCGCATGCCTACGAGAGACGCACCAACTGCAGCCCCAAAGAAGCCGTTCTCCGAGAGCGGAGTATCGAGAACTCGCTTCCCACCGAACTCATCTAGCAGGTCGGCAGTTGCACCGTACACCGCTCGCCGAATGTCTTCACCCATGATGAAAACATTCTCGTCGCGGCGCATCTCTTCTTTGATCGCCTCGTTTATTGCTTCTACAAATACTGTTTGCGCCATTGCTTTACTTACCTGTGAAAATTCTTTCTTCGACTGACTTCGGACTTACGGGAATGGAATCGGGTTGGCCCACATGTCGTCGAACAGCTCTGACTCTTCCGGGAATGGGCTGTTTCGAGCGAATTCGGTCGCTTTCTCAACCTCTTCCTGGGTTTCTGCATTGATGGCATCACACTCTTCACGAGTTGCGATTCCCTGAGAAATGATCGCGTTCTCGAGAATGTCGAGTGGATCGCGCTTGCGCCACTCGTCAATTTCGGACTGCTCGCGGTATTCACCTCGTCGCACTCGACCCAGACCCAGTGAGTGCTCTTCGTATCGGTAGGTGAGGCCCTCGATTAATGTCGGCCCGTCGCCTGCGCGTGCTCGTCGGACGGCTTCCGCGGTCGCCTCGTACATTGCGATGGCGTCCTGACCGTCTACCAGTAGTCCCGGCATGTTGTACGCCGAAGCTCGGTCGGAGACGTGGTCAACAGCAACAGTGTCGTCATAAGAAGTTGTCACCGCGTACTGGTTGTTCTCACAAACGAAAATAACCGGGAGTTTCCAAACTGAAGCCAGGTTCATCGACTCGTGCAATGCACCCTGGTTGGAAGCACCATCACCGAAAAAGACCAGTGAAACGAACTCTTCGCCCTTTATGTGTGCTGCCAACGCTGCACCAACTGCAACGGGAACTGACGAGCCGAGAATTCCCGACTCACCAAGAATTCCTACCGAGAAGTCTGCAAGGTGCATCGAACCGCCCTTGCCCTTGCAGTAGCCGTCGACTCGACCATAAAGCTCGGCCATCGCCTTATCGACGCGACCACCCTTGGCAATCGGGTGACCGTGTGATCGGTGGTTGCCGGCAATGTAATCCGTATCTTTGAGGGCAGCGCACGCACCGACCGCCACAGCCTCTTCACCGATGTATGGGTGTGCTGCTCCGGTAAATTCACCTGCAGAGTGAACTTCCATAACTTTCAACTCGAAGTTTCGGATCATCCACATTCGGCGCAGCATCAACAACAACAAATCGCGGTCGATATCCAATTCAAACCTCTCGGGATTTGAGCCTGAAAGAGAACCGTGTTCCGGTTCCGTCTCTCCAACTCGAACAAACTAAGAAATATTGGGAAATTCGCAGTTCGGGGGAACAGCGCGTCCCCATTGACTGCGAGATTATAGACCGCTGACTCACCCTTCGGGTGTTCACATTCGCCTGAATTAGTTCTGAACAACGTAGAACACGACTGCAGCAATCCCAGCGATATTCAGGATCGTTGTAAGCGCATACTGCACCTTGAACAAAAGCTTCGACGTCTTGTGACGAATCTGAAGCATAGTCCAGATGCCGAGAGGCCAGCCTCCAACTAGGGCCCAAACTAGAAGCGCCTGTTCACTGATCCGCCTTCTACCAGCCACGGCGCGGCGTTTGTCGAGCCACAAAGAAACCCCTGACCCGATGTTTACTGCGACTGCGTACGTAAGAATCGCGACAGCGATTTGTAGGACGCTGAATTCCATAGATCTAACGACTCATTTCGGTTACGCCAAATTTTCTTAGTCGAGGTGATGCTTCCCAAACTTGAAACAAACTTAGCGGAATGGGCCGGAAAATGGTAGAATGTAGTCCTCGTTTGCGGGCCACGTAGACGAATGCGAACCGACTAATTTTTGTCCCTGTTTTTGAAACGCCAACAAAAGTTTGAGCTATGCCTGAAATCAGGCAGATTTTCACAAACGTAAAGCGATCAGAAAATCGGTGAGCAAACAGTGCAGACCATCTGGTAAGGACCATTAATGGCAAAGCGAAAAAACGGAAACTCCAGCGTGACCGGTGGATCGGCCGAATACAGTGCTGATGACATCACGGTCATGGAAGGACTTGAGGCGGTCCGAAAACGCCCTGGTATGTACATCGGTACGACCGGCGTGGATGGAGTTTTCCACCTCATCCGTGAAATCGTCGACAACTCTGTTGACGAAGCAATGGCAGGATTCGCTAGCCGAATCGATATCACTATCCACAAAGATGGCTCGGTCACCGTTGTAGACGACGGTCGAGGAATCCCTGTTGACAAGCACAAGAAGACCGGCATGTCCGCACTCGAGACGGTCATGACCACCCTTCATGCCGGAGGAAAGTTCGGTGGCAAGGGTTACCAGGTGTCAGGTGGTCTGCATGGAGTAGGCGCTTCGGTAGTGAACGCCCTTTCAGAGTGGACAGAAGTAGAAGTTCGCCGACAAGACAAAGTTCACACCCAGCGATACGAACGCGGCAAGACCATTGGCGACATGGATGTCCGCATGCCAACGAAAGATGACATCCCTGGGACCGGCACAACCGTCCGATGGATGCCGGACAACCAGATATTCCCGGAAATCGACTACGACTGGGAGACGATCTCAGCTCGTTTCAAGGAAATGGCGTACCTGAACCAGGGGCTCACGATTCACTTGCGGTCCGAGTGGCATGACTCCGTCTGGCCGTTCAACGACGTGACTTACATGTTCGACGGTGGAGTACAGAGCTTCGTTCGTTCCCTCAACCGACGACGTGGATCCGTTCACGACAGCGTCATGTACGCACATGAAACTGTCGACGACGTGGTTGTCGAAGTAGCACTCCAGTACAACGACTCATTTATCGAGAACTGCCTTTCGTTCGCCAACGTTATACGCACAGGTGACGGTGGCTCGCACGTGACAGGCTTCCGAAGCGCACTTACCCGTGTCCTGAACGACTTTGCCCGCAAGAACAATTTGCTCGGCACTGGCAAGGACGACATCAAGAGCCTGTCCGGTGAAGATGTTCGTGAAGGTTTAATGGCGGTTATTTCCGTCAAAGTGAAGGACCCTCAGTTCGAAGGTCAGACCAAGGGTCGCCTCGGCAACCCCGAAGTAAAGGGGGCCGTCGAACAGGTAGTTGGTCGCCGTCTTTCCGAGTTCCTTGAAGACAACCCGAACGACGGAAACTCCATCATCAACAAGGCAACCACCGCCGCCCGTGCACGAGAAGCAGCGAAGAAGGCACGTGATCTCGTCATCCGTAAAAACGCTATGGACGGCGGTTCACTCCCTGGAAAGCTCGCAGACTGTACAGAGAAGGACCCTGCATCCTCAGAAATCTACATCGTTGAGGGTGAGTCAGCCGGTGGTTCAGCCAAGCAAGGTCGTGACCGACAGTTCCAGGCAATTCTTCCGCTTCGTGGAAAGATCCTGAACGTTGAGAAGGCTCGACCGGAAAAGATGCTGGCGCACGAAGAAATCGCCGCGCTGATTACGGCACTCGGAGCCGGACTTGGTGAGGACTACGACGAAGAGAAGCTTCGCTACCACCGTGTGATCATCATGACGGACGCTGATGTCGACGGAGCACACATTCGAACACTCCTGCTGACGTTCTTCTTCCGAAATATGCCTCAGCTCATCGGAAACGGTCACCTCTACATCGCTCAGCCACCGCTGTACCGAGCCTCAAAGGGTCGATCGGCACGCTGGCTGTATTCCGAATCAGAACTCGACGAATGGACTGCCGATCGTCTCTACGGAAACATCGTTGTGTCCTCTGAGAACGATGCAGCACTGTCGCTCAAGAAAGCCAGCCTAGGTCGTGTACTTACGCCACTTCGTGACTACCTTGAGTCGCTCGAAGTTGCACGTGTCCTCAACGTTCCCGACGAAGTCGTTGAAGAGCTAGTACGCAATCCAGAATACGCCGCACTAGACTTCCGACCTGAACGACCAGAACCTGAAGAACCATCAGGCGTAGGTCAGGCTTCACTGTTCGACGAACCTTCTGACAGTGTTGAAGAAGCAATAGAAGAAGTTGAAACAGTAGAAGTCGAAGAGCCAGAGCCAGTTGTACTCCCAGACCGAACGTTCGAGATCAAGGGTTACACACTGACTAAGGACATCTACAACAACCCGGCGATTCAGCGACTCAAGGCGATCTTCCCGATCATCCAGCAGCTTGTTGACGCAGAGACCATCACCGTCACCAAGTCCGACAACGTTATTGGTGCCAACGTACCGTGGAACGAGTTGCCAACGACCTTGGACAACAACTCTGACCGAGCAGGTGTGAACGTCCAGCGCTACAAAGGTCTCGGTGAAATGAACCCTGACCAGCTCTGGGAGACCACCATGGATCCAGACGAGCGGGTAATGCTGCGAGTAACGGCAGACGACGCGATGGCAGCGGACGACATGTTCCGAACGCTGATGGGTGACGAAGTGGAACCACGCCGAGACTTCATCCGAGCAAACGCTCTAGAAGTAAAAAACCTCGACGTTTAGTTCCACATACTAATCAACAAAAAAGCCCTGCCGGAAATGGCAGGGCTTTTCTTTTATCGTCATCCTGAACTAGCCTGTCCTGAGCCTGCCGTGGGATTTCAGGATCAACGAATACCAGGTTTTACATCGGAGCCTGAGAACCACATCTGGCTCGTTGTCATCCCGACCGCAGTGGAGGGATCAACGATTTCGAGCGCGGTCCGGACCAAAGTCATCCATTACCTCCTGTATTCACACGGGCTTACGAACCACGATCAAGTGTCGATGCTCGTTTGAAACAAATTGATCGTCAATCCGAACGTCTATCAACATTTCCGAAAGTAACTCGAAAAAATTTGGTGTTTCGCTAGTTTTGACTAGATAGTGTTCGATCGCCTTCAACTGGAACAACGCGGAATCCAAGTCCAAGTATCGGTACTCGTAATCGGCTTCTTCGAACCTCAATACTTCGTAACTAAGACCAACGAACTCTTCTTTGATCGACTCGGGGAGTTGGTCGTCTCCGAAGTCTTGCCCACCAAATCTCGAAAGCAACTTCGTTAGGTTGCGCCTGCCGACTTGTTGAGTCACGAAAACCCCACCCGGTCTCAAGTTTCGATCAACTTCAGTCGGAATAGCGACAGAGTGTCTGTTTAGAACCGCATCGAATGAGCACTCAGGCAAGTCAGTTTCATCGGCACTACCCACCATGAACTCAACACTAATTTCTGGTCGGTTTTGCGCTCGGTGAGAAGAAAGATTGTGGTAGGCGGTGTCAACCATTTCTGGGTCTAGATCTATACCAATAGCATGGTCGAAATGAGGGGCGAGGCCCAGCAGGCGCTCGCCACCACCGGTACCAATGTCTGCAACACGAGTTCCGCGCGGGACACAGTTCCGAACTACGTCCTCGTAGATCCATCGCTCTGGACCTTTCCGAACACGAATTCGACTGAAGTCCCAGCCTTTGCGTTCACTGGTAGAGCCCCATCTAGCGCGAAGTGCTTCAGGGGACAGGTCATAGTTGCTCATAAACAACAAGAGTAGTCGCAGTCGGTCAGGTCACACTCACAAAAAGTGAGAATCCAGCTGGCTGGTTAAACAGCGAGAGTTACTTCACCTTCTGGTGTCGACTCCCAGAGCTTGAAGAGGGGAATCCCCCGACGTTCCAGCTCATCGCCACCACCCTGATGCCGATCCAGCACACATAGCACCGCAACCACCTCGCAACCGAACTCTTCAACGGCGTCCAACGCGTTCAGCAAGCTTCCACCGGTCGAGATAGTGTCGTCGAACGCAACCACTTTCATTCCTGGCTGAAGGTTGCCTTCAATTTGTTTACCGGCTCCGTGTTCTTTCTTCTCAGGGCGTACGAAAAAACCGGTTCGATTCTTACCGTCAAGCTGAGATCGCACTGCCAACGCACCAACGATTGGAACCGCAGCGACAGTTGGACCGCCGAACGCATCGGCCCCGTACTCGTCCAATGCATAACTGAAAGCCTTTGAAATCAGGTCAGCACCTTCGGGATCAGTCGACAGCATTCGTCCGTCGAAGTAGTACGTGCTCGTCTGCCCTGACGAAAGAACGAACTCTCCGAACTTGAGTGAATCGAGCTCTACTGCTCGATCGTAAAGTCGCTGCGCTGTTGCCCTGAGATCAAATGATTCGCTCATGCATTCTCCTCTTGGCCGTAAAGACCGTGCTCGTTTATATATTCGGCGACCACGCCTGGAACCAGGTCGTCTATTCCTTCACCTGACTCGATTCTCTCACGCACCAGCGTCGCCGACACATCCACCATTGGTCCTTCGAGGTAGTTCGCGTCTTTCGCGGGATGAGTATCAGCGAGCGAGTCCAGATCAAGCGTCTCACCTGGTCGACCGACCACTGCTATTTCTGCAAGCTGTGTGAGTTGGTCACCACGGTCCCATCGATCCATGCTTAGCGCCGAATCTAACCCCGAAATCAAAACCAGAGAAGCGTTTGAGTACTTATTTCGCAAATCCTTCAAGGTATCGACCGTGTAAGTCGGTCCGCTCCTTCTCAGATCCACATCTGAGCCCGAAATATTCTCCTCGTCTGCGACAGCGAGGCGAACCATCTTCAATCGATGCTCTGCTGAAGCCATTGGAGCTTTTTCTCGCAACCACTGGTCAGAAGCAACGACCATGAGAACTTCGTCTAAAGAAAAGGCGGTGAGTGCGAAGAGTGCAACAGCGATATGACCGTTGTGAGCCGGATCGAATGTTCCACCGAAAACACCGATTCGTCTGCCGATTGAGGAGGAACCGCTTAGTCCCACTCGAACTCCCAGTCTCCGACCAGCAAGGTGTCTCCGGCTTCGATACCTGCGTCTACGAGGGCCTTTGTAACCTTTAGTTGATCCAGTCGCTTGTGGTACTGGATTCGTGCTTCCTGAAGTCCAAGGTTACTTCCCTTCGCGAGGCGAACCGCTTTCTGGTGAACGATCCGGAACACGCCCTCTTCTTCAAGTTCAAGCACCTGGTGGTCTTCCGCTAGCAGCGGCCGAATCACTGGCAACTCCTCGGTGTCGGAGTCTGAGCTATGTTCAACAGTTGTTGGAGTTAGCCTCAGCATGTTGAACATCGAAGTTTTCAACTCATCCAGACCTTCATAAGTCGCGGCTGAAACAAAATGGACCTCGGAATGAAGTCCCTCGAAATTCTCTAGTTCTGCCTTGATCTCGTCGATCAAAACCGACACGTCATCAAGATCGAGTTTGTTGATTGCAAGTATTTGCGGCTTCTTCGCCAATTCGGGATCAAAGGATGATATTTCGTCATTAATCGACTGGATACGATCAATGATGTTGTTCTCACTGCCGTCTACCACATGAACCAGGACGCGAGTTCTTTGGACATGCTTGAGGAACTCATCCCCAAGTCCAACACCTTCGTGGGCACCTTCGATCAGTCCAGGAATATCAACAGCTACGAACGCCTGAGGTGCAACTTCGACGACTCCAAGTACCGGTTCAAGTGTTGTGAACGGGTAGTCGGCTATTTTTGGGCGGGCAGCACTTATAGCTGTAAGCAAACTTGATTTACCGGCGTTGGGCATACCGATCAACCCGACATCCGCCAACAACTTCAGATTCAGTCGAACACGCCGAATTTCTCCGGGTTCACCAGCTTCGGCAAGCATTGGCTCTCGTTGAGTGGCACTTACGAAGTGAGCATTACCAAATCCACCTCGACCACCAGCGGCTATAACCATCCTTTGCCCAGGTTCAGCAAGATCTCCAATTAGACGCTTGTCTTGCTTGTCTTCCCACTCCCACACCTCTGTCCCAACAGGAACCGTGACCTCTACAGAGTCGCCATTCGCTCCATGCCTGTTGTGAGCTTCGCCTTTACCACCGTTTTTGGCGATGAAATGCGGTTGCCAGTGAAACTTTGTAAGGGTGTTTATGTCGGGATCAGCAATTAGAACGACATCGCCCCCATGACCGCCATCCCCACCACCGGGGCCCCCGCGCGGAAGAAGAGCCTCTCTAATAAAAGAGACCATTCCAGAACCGCCGTTGCCGGCTCTTACTTCTATTACTGCTGAATCAAGCATGTGGAAAACCGGATCAGTAATTCTTCAATAATTAATTAATCGTTAGAACAACAACCGGTGTGGAAATGTGGAAACCCTTCGTTGTTTGAGTATAAATCTCTTGTGGAAACTTGGTTGTCGAAGACCTTCGAATAGTTGGTAATCAAAGAGAACTTTGAGTGTTTGTGGAAGATGTTTTTCCACACAGGTTTGTGGATGAAAACAGTGTGGTTAAAGATTCACCTTTTCCACGACACTTCAGAATCTAAGCCGAGTTAATCTTCGGAATATTCCTGGCTTTCCACCGGCACTACGGATTTATCCATGAGTGATGAATCGCGTGCTTAAGTCTGGTTCACGATATTCAGCCCGCGCAAACACTTTGCTGAAGAGTGATTGATATGACGTTCAGAGTTAGTTAGAGATAGTCGACGTGCGCTTTGAGCGCTGCATGATGTCTCTAACAGATGAGAGTTGACCGCGTAGGGATGTATCAGTTTCAAGCAACTGTTCGAACCTTTTTTGGGCATACAGAACTGTCGAATGATCTTTACCACCCAGGGCTTTGCCGACCCTGTTTGAGGTCAAATGCGCGTCTTCACGAAGCAAATACATCGCCATGCGACGAGCCTCAGAAGTCGATTTGTCTCGCTTCTTGCCCATCATCGCTTCGACATCTACACCGGTGTAATCTGCTACCGCCTGGAGTACTTGGTCTGCCGTCACTTCATCGTCAGAACCATCAGGTACAAGACTTTTCAGTGCAACCTCGGCAATTTCACTGGAAACCGGCTCTCCAACAAGTTGAGAGTAAGCAACTACCCGGTTCAAGGCGCCTTCAAGCTCACGGACGTTCTGGTGTGAAAGTCGAGCGATCCTGTCTAGCACCTCGGCATCGCAGTCCGGGGCCTTACTCTGCAAGATTGCGTATCGAGACTCATAATCTGGAGCCTGAATGTCGACTTCTAGACCACCGGCCAATCGAGACTGAATTCGCTCTTGAAGCAAACTCTTGGTCGCCGGCTCGTCACCAGTCACCACAATCTGCTTTCCAGCCATGTGCAACTCGTTAAACGTATGGAAGAAACCTTCCTGAGTTTGCGGCTTGGTCGTTATGAACTGAATGTCATCGATTAAAAGCGCGTCTGCACCTCTGTATCGCTCACGAAAATCTTCTGTCGTCCCGTTACGAATCGAAGCAATGTACTCATTAGTGAATCGCTCGCTACTAACGTAAATAACTTTCAGACCGCGAAGAGAAAGCTCGTGCCCGATTGCGTGGAGTAGGTGTGTTTTGCCTAGGCCGACTTCTGAATAAATATAAAGCGGGTTGTAGATACTGCCCGGAGACTCGGAGACTTTCGCCGCCGCAGCCTGGGCGAGACGGTTTGAGGGAGCAACCACAAACTTGTCAAACGAAAAGTCATCTTTAAGTGAGTACGTGTTGGTGTAGAAATCGGGATCAGCGCCTTCAAAGATGTGCTCACCGGTCTTTTCGTACAGGTTGCTGTGCTTGTTGACCGTTTGTACTTCGCCAGCCTTGGTTGGCTCAGGTTCGTTGCCGTTCGCGCCACGGACACTAAACACTATTTGGATTTTTCGACCCGCAACCTTTGAGACGGTTCGGTGAATAGTTCCGGAAAGTCGTTTTTCGAGCATTTCTGCGGCAAATGGACTGGGAGTAGAAATCGTGAGGATTTCATTTTCCAGTTCAACTGCTGATGTTGGGCGCAACCACGTTTCGTAGTTTGGCCTCGGGATCTCCAGCTGGAGTTGACCTAGAGCAGCTGCCCATATTTGCCGTGCGCTTTCCGTAACCAAACCCTCGCTTTTTTTGGGCGCAAGCGCACCCGAACCGGACACGCCGGTTTGAAAAAAATCGAACAGATATGTGGAACACTCAGACCAACAATTTCGGCAGCTGGACGTTGCCTGTGGTGGTGTCGGCCTGACGGCAACCGTACCATGTGCTCGGCTGGGGTAGGCAAGCCCTGAAACGGGCTTTTTGGACCAAATTTTCCACGAATTTCCCAGCTTTTTTTGTGACGATATTCACGACCAAGTTTACGAGACCTTAATTCGATCTTAAATCAGCACCGGCGCGCTGCAGGACGCGCCACGGTTTTCCGGTGCGCACCACAGCCGAGAGGCTTATAAAGTAGATAAATGCGAATCGTTTTTTTTGGATCACCCGACGACTCTTTGCCCGCGCTAGACGCGCTCTCGAATTCGCGCCATTCCGTACTTGCTTGCTACACGCAACCGGATAGAAAGGCTGGCCGAGGGAAGAAGCTGCTACCCACCGCAGTCAAGATTCAAGCTGAAGAGCTCGGGATACCTGTGTTCAGTCCAACCAGACTCAAAGGAAACGACGAAGAAGTCTCTAGGCTGACCGAACTTAACGCTGACGCGTTTGTTGTGGTTTCTTACGGTCGAATACTTCCGAAAGAGCTGCTCGATTTGCCGAAATTCGGCGTCATCAACATCCATCCATCGCTGCTGCCTAAGTTTCGGGGACCAAGTCCTGTTGTCAGCGCCATATTAGAGGGCGTTGATCGCACCGGAGTGTCGATTATGTTCCTGGATGAAGGAATGGATACCGGACCGGTACTTGCACAGTCCAGCCCGATCACTCTTGCCGGCAACGAGCTTGCCTCTGAGCTCCAGAGAAAGTTGTTCACGGTCGGTGCGAGCATGCTTACATCAACACTCGGTGACCTGGAAAACGGGACCGCGACTGCGACGGCCCAAGATGACTCTGCTGCGACTGTCACTCGCTTGATCGAAAAAGGCGACGGAGAAATTGATTGGTCAGAATCTGCAGAAGTCATCGACAGAAAGATTAGGGCACTCAATCCTTGGCCAGGAACGTTCACTACCTTCGAGGGCAGCAACCTCAAGATTCTCGAAGCGAATGAGACGTCAGTGGATTCGCAACCTGGACAAGCCTTCATTAAGGAAGGGAATCTTTACGTCGGAACCGGAACCGCTGCCCTGCAGATTCAATCGCTTCAGTTGGCAGGTAAGCCGCGGCTGAACGCCACCGACTTTGTCAGGGGATACCCGAGAGTCGATGGCGTTACTTTAGGTTCTTAAGCAGTTTCGATCTGAACGATCTCGCGGTGTGCGATATGGCTGCGAACCATGTCGACGTTTGCTACCCACCAGTCGCTGCCGTAAAAGGCGGCTTCGCACTTCTCGATGTTGTCAGCTGAGTCTCCGTACGACCGAATCCAGATGAACTGGGTCTTTTCCTCGTTCACCCAGGTGCTTTCAACTTTGATTCCGGCTTCTGCCATCAGTGGGACGAGTTTCGGGAATAACTCGAGCCAGCTGTCGAGTTGACCTTTGTTGATGGTGTACGTGCGAAGGTGTGCGACGGTCATTTAAAAACTCCGGTTCATATTCAAACAAAACCTGAGTTTACTCACGACAGACCTATCGTCTATAGCTTGCGAGTGCAGCTAACCAGAAGACGAAATCTATCGGTTGTTGAGCATGCCCATGAGAGCGCGCTTACCACCGGGACCCGACAGCTTCTTCATCATCTTCTGCATTTGCTTGAATTGATTCAAAAGCTGGTTTACCTGTGCAGGTGAAGTCCCGGAACCGTCGGCGATGCGTTTGCGGCGCGAACCGTTGATGATCGAAGGGTCCTCACGCTCTTTCATCGTCATGGAATGAATGATCGCCTCAACCTGCGCCATGCGTCGCTCATCGAGATCTTTTGGATTGAATTTGCCGCGAAGCGCACCCATGCCAGGAATCATTCCGAGCAGATCCGTCATTGATCCCATCTTCTTGATGGTCTGGAACTGCTGGAGCATGTCGTTCAAGTCGAACTGGTTCTTCCGAATCTTCTGCTCGAGCTCCCGGGTTTGTTCAACGTCAAACTCCTGCTCAGCACGCTCGATCAGCGATTCAACGTCACCCATCCCCAGAATTCGGGATGCGATTCTGTCCGGGTGGTAAACCTCGATCTGATCTGGCCGCTCACCTACACCGATGTACTTGATTGGAACACCGGTTACCGATCTCATCGAAAGTGCTGCACCACCACGAGCATCACCATCCATTTTGGTGAGCACCATGCCGCTCACACCAATGCGTGTGTTGAACTCGCTTCCGGAACGAACAGCGTCCTGACCAGTCATGGCGTCAAGTACGAGAAGGGTTTCGACTGGTGACGTGGCGTCTCGAATCTCTTCGAGTTCCGACATCAAGTCGTCATCGATTGCCAACCGACCTGCCGTATCGAGGATCAGGTAATGAGTTCCAGCATCAGCAGCTTGTTTAACAGCCGCTTTAGCGACCTGGACGGGCGTCGACTTGGATGGCTCTTCGGAATAAACCTCGATATTGAGCTGCTTACCAAGCTGTTTCAACTGATCGACAGCCGCCGGACGCTGCAAGTCACACGCAGCGAGCATTACCGGGTGCTTGTCCTTGCGAAGTGACAAAGCGAGCTTGGCTGCAAGTGTGGTTTTACCTGCTCCCTGAAGTCCCACCAACATGATCACGCTCGGTGGTCGCTCGGCTCTCGCTAGTTCAACCGCTTCACCACCGAGAATTTGAGCAAGCTCATCTCGGACAATTCGAATTACGGATTGGCCGGGGGTGAGAGAAGCGAAGACTTTCTCGCCGTCGGCGCGATCTTTTACAGCTTTAACGAATGATCGAGCGACTTTGAAGTCTACGTCAGCTTCGAGCAACGCGAGACGTACCTCGCGAAGAGCCGCATCAATATCTTTTTCAGAAAGTTTGCCCGAACTGGTGAGCTTGTTGAAAACTCCGCCGAGCTTATCGGAAAGGGACTCAAACATAGTTCGAGTTTACCGCGAGAACGGTACTACCGGCGCGCGATTACTCTGGTGTGCCCTCAGCTTGGGCAGTTTGAGTTTCTGGGACGAAAAGAGTTGCCACGACGGTGCGCTCTGCATCTTTGGCATCACTCGAGTTGCCAGCGGATGCAACGAGAAACCAGATGATCAAGGCAAGAGACACAGTTAGACCCGCCCAATAAACGATAGCCTCGTACCGTTTCCAACGAGATCTGGGTCGATTCTCGGCTATGTTGCGGCGGGGTTGAACCCTGCCTGTTGGGTCATTCATGGTGTCGGATTATTGCGCGCTTGATCCATGCCTGAACGGCTT
>CAYYMP010000008.1:21328-38348 GCA_964472915.1 uncultured Dehalococcoidales bacterium
TGAACGGCTTGTCGTCGTACTGAAAGTGACCCGCGCCGGCGTACGCAGATTTTTGAGCTTCCGTAATCGTCTGAATGAGTTCCGAAGGATCGCCGGTGTCGATCAGGTCACCAGCTTGATCGAAAATCTGCCTGATTAGCTGGTCAGCCTCTTCAATAGACCCGTTTTTCAGGAACTTGAACAGCAGGTCGGTCCTCGAACCGTACGAAAACGACTGCCGGTAATCGTCGAAACTCTCGTTGGTCAATTCATGCAAGCTTTCTTCAGACACTCACACCACCTCGCTCTTTTTCGAGTTACGCCATCTCACCCAATGTGTCGGTTGCTAAAAGTTTTACCTGGGTCCGTGCTTGAACCTCATCGAAAGACCAGCCAGGTGCAACCTCTTTCAGGATGAGCTCTCCTGCGGATCGATCAACATCTATAACCGCAATGTCGGTAACGATCTGGTCTACGCATCCTAGTGCGGTGAGTGGAAAATCACACTTTTCAACAATCTTCGCGACATCACCTTTGGCATTGTGTTCCATGGCGACAATCACCCTCTTTGCGTTCGCTGCCAGGTCCATGGCACCGCCAATACTGCCAATCCCTCGCTTGGGAATCATCCAGTTAGAAAGATCGCCAGAGCGTGAAACCTGGAGTGCACCTAATACGGTCACATCAATATGCCCGCCCCTGATGAGGTTGAACGACTCAACCGAATCGAAAAATGCCATTCCGGGCACTCGCTTCGGAAATTTTCCGCCAGCGTCCATCAGATTTGGATCGCCTTCTCCGGGCGCTGAAAGTTCCTCAAACCCTAGGATTCCATTTTCGGCGTGGTATCTAAGTTCGACCCCGTCCGGAAGATAATCTGCGCACATCGAAGGGATCCCGATGCCGAGGTTCACGGTCCAACCGTTTTGTAGGTCACGGGCAGCACGTCGAGCAATACCGGCTCGATCAAGACGCGGTGCAGGATCTGTCATCGTCACGGCAGTTGATCCCCCGGCTTTCGAACCACGATTCGATCGACGTACGTACTTAGCGTTCCGACTCTCTCGGGATCGATACCACCCGGCTCGACCAGTTCGTCGACTTCGACAATCGTTACTTTGGCCGCAGTTGCCATAGCTGGGTTAAACGCCCTGGACGTACCGATGTACTGCAAGTTGCCCCTGGTGTCGGCTTTTTCCGCTCTGATCAGGGCATAGTCAGCGGGTAACGCGTGTTCTAGAAGGTAAGTTCGACCGTCAAAATCGCGGTGTTCCTTACCTTCAGCAACAGGAGTACCCACACCCGTTGGCGTGAAGAAAGCTGGAATTCCTGCACCTGCTGCCCTGATTCTCTCGATAAGTGTTCCTTGCGGCACTATATCGACTTCAGCACGACCTTCTCGCCAAGCCTGTTCGATATCAGAAAGGGGATTGGTGGTTCCCGGTACAGGAAATGAACAAATTATTTTGTCGGCCTGTCCGCTTTCGAAAAACATCCCCTGGTCAATCGGATCAAGATGATCAGGCCATCCGTAACCGGTGGTTTTCGAGATGCCAGCAACGTTGCCAATGATCGTGAGATTTTTGGCACCCTGTTCTCGCAGCGCGAGCATTAGTCGAGTTGGCTGTCCGCCAGCGCCACCAAATCCGCCGATCATGATCGACGAACCCGACGGAATATCGGCAACTGCATCGCTAAATGTATTGACTAATTTATTTACTGGCACGGCGGAGATTGTACGTTGTACATAGCGTCTGTCGAATAAACTTTTGGGCGTTTCAAAGCTAATCAGGAAATCTGCCTTGACCAACTCCCCGAACCCGGAAAACTTCACGTTGATCGCTCACCGTGGTTCCTCATACGACGCGCCTGAGAACACATTTGAAGCTTTCGACCTCGCGCTGGAAAACGGCTTCGATAACGTTGAAACCGATGTTCAACTGTCGAGCGATGGTCGAGCCGTGCTGATCCACGACGATAAACTCGATCGAACGACGGACGGCACTGGAATTGTTACTGAAACAGGCATCGCCAGGATCAAATCTCTGAATGCCGGTATGTGGTTCGAAGGACCTGATGACAGCGTCGGCCTAAAAGGTCCACTCGTGTATTCGGAAGCGTTCGTCCCGACGCTCGAAGAATTTTGCGAACGCTACGCGGGCAAGCTCCATGTTCACCTCGAATTGAAATCCAGCCAACCCGATCTCGCGGAAGCTTCAAAGAAATCACTTGAAACGTGGGGTTGGTTGGACCAGCACACCGGTAATTCGACCGCGCCCGGTGTGACTATTTCGTCATTTCATTACGAGCAACTTGAGCGGTCGGTCCAGGTGATGCCGTCAATCGCACACGGTTGGCTTGTGCAAAAAGTGGATGATGAGATCCTCAGCAAGGCTGCCAAACTAAAGCTATCCGGGATTTATCCACGTGCCGATCTCGTTTCCCCTGATCAAATCTCGCAGTTAGCAGAAGCAGGCTTCACTGTCCGAACCTGGGGCGTCGGAAATTCTCGTGAAAACCTTGAGAATGCTTTCAAATCCGGCGCTGTTGGCACCACCGTGGATTGGCCATTTCAGGCAAAAGCTCATCTCGAGTCCCTGAAATAAGAACGCTTTTCTCATAAAACCGTTATTCCCTTTGGCGGAATTGTCGTTACGTTTGCGTTGTTAGCTACGGTCTTCGACCAATACCAGCAGTACGGAACGAATTATGTTTTACGACACTTCGAGTTTTATTAAGCCAGCACCAGCTCTTCGAGACGACCGCTTTAACGCATTGGTCATGTTGCTACCCCGAGAGTCCAAGCGTCTTCTCGCCAAGGCAGTTTTGGAACTTCCCGAAGTAAAACGTGTGCTCAACGACGGCTGGTTCGTCGTGTCACGAGGAGTTACTCCTGCCTATTTGCTTGAAGAGCTAACCGGGCAAGCGGCTGACAAAGGGAACAGCACAGCCGGTATCGTAACTAGCGGACGCCTTGCCAGTGTTATCGAAGAAGACCGACTGGGACCCTGGGTATTCAAAGACGGGAAGCTTTCCGAAACCCCGGCACCGGCAGCACTTGGTCAATTCAAGGCCAGCGACGTTTCGATCAAGGGGGCAAACGCAGTTGATCCTGACGGAAACATTGGCGTTCTCGCCGCCGACGGTGCAGGCGGAACAGTCGGAGGCATTTGGGGCACATTGACAGCACGTGGTGCCCACTGGGTGGCACCTGTGAGTCTTGAGCGGCTCGTTCCTTCGGTCATTGAAGCTGCCCGTACGTGTGGAAATCACCTTTGGGACCTAACAATGGGTCAGTCGGCCGGACTAATGCCTGTTGTAAACGCACTGGTAGTAACTGAAATTCAGGCAATCGAGCTTCTGACCGGAGCTAAAGCTACTCACGTTGCATCAGGCGGAGTTGCCGGATCTGAAGGTGCAGTTGTACTTAGCCTGACCGGTGAAGAAAGTGTTGTCAGGTCTGCATTCGAGATGCTTGAGGCGATTAAGGGCGAAGAACAGTTTGAATCTCCGCGCCTCATCCCATACATTCGAGAACCAGAGACAGCACCTCACAGCTAATTCCAAACCACCCACCCTGGAATCCAGAAGAGCCAGTTATGAAGATAGAGAAACTACGGTTACGACACGTATTCGGCACTATCGAGACCGACGGTACGTTCTGGGAAGAACGTCTTGTCATGCCTCTCGATGTCTACCCGGAGTTTCGAGACGTAACGAAGCGAGTTGGTTGGAGCGATCAGAGATCCGAAAACCAGCTCGCTCACGATGCGTACTTCGTTCAAATTGAGACAGATGAAGGCGTAATTGGTATCGGCGGTCCGATGGACAAAGCCGTTGCATTTATCGTCGAGAACGAACTCTCTCACCATTTGATCGGTCGAGACCCACTTGCTATCGAATTCCTCTGGGACATCATGCACCGCGCAAGTGATCACGGTCGCCAGGGCAACACAATGATCGCAATTAGCGCGATTGACTGTGCACTTTGGGACCTGAAAGGTCGCTACTTCGACACACCTGTCTTTCCTTTGATCGGTGGACCAACACGTGAATCGGTTCCGGCTTACGCCTCGATGCTCGGTTACAACGTGCTTGATATGGGACTTGTGCGTGAACGTGCACAACAGCATAAGGAAATGGGCTTCACGGCTCAGAAATGGTTCTTCCGGCACGGACCAATGTCAGGTGCTGAAGGTCTGAGGAAGAACGTCGAACTCGTGAGAACCGTGCGTGAAACCATCGGTGACGACGATGACATCATGCTCGACTGCTGGCAATCGATGGACGTCAACTACGTCATACGACTTGCCGAGCAGATTGAGGAGTATCACCCGCGCTGGCTCGAAGAGGTTGCGATGCCGGATCGTGTCGACTCTTACCGCAAGATCCGTGAAGCTACCAACATCCCGATCTCAGGCGCAGAGCACCACTACACTCGCTGGGGCATGAAGCAATTCATTGATGCTGAAGCTCTCGACATATTGCAGCCAGATATTTACTGGGCAGGCGGACTCTCCGAGACGCTGAAGATTGCAGCAGTAGCCACAACTGCCGATCTGATTACCATTCCACACGGTCACTCGACCAACGCTGGAATACATTTCTCACTTACTCAGTCGCCAATCCACACTCCGTACCAGGAATATCTGGTCAAGTGGAATGTTATTCATCAGCACTTCCTGAAGGATCCGGTTAAACCCGAAAACGGCTCGATCAACGCTCCGACCGGCCCCGGAATGACGATGGATCTAGACCCCGACAAGATTGAGCGGGAAGAAGAGCCCAACTTCGGCAGTTAGATTTCCGGGGAATCAAAGCCGTTTCCGCCATTGACTAGCTGACACTCGATGCAGGAAAGTAGTTCCGCCCATAGCGGATTTACATAAATGTGTGCTAGCACGTACGCGTATCCACCCAGCCATAGCCAGAATCGTCACCGTTCATAAAGCCCGTCGTTTGCATCCATTCAGAGAACTCAATTTGCACAACTCGCCTGACAACTCTGGCACCGATATCGCCGTCAGGTCACGCCCGATTCCAATCAGGGTGAATCCTGCCGTTCTCGAACCAGATTCTGGTCGAGGTGAACGGTTAGTTTCAAATACGAAGTTTCCGTATTTATTCGCTGTTCTAATGATCCTCATATCAGTAGCGTCAGTGGCTCTGGCCGATGCTGCCACCGAACAGGACATGGATCGCTTTCTCCGTTCTGTCGAAATGGTTGCAAGGCAATTCCCTTTGGTAGACACATCCAACGACGCTGACGGGATGTTGAGCGCACGTGGCAGGAATATTCTGCTGAGTACGCTGGTACTTGTTGTCTCGATCTCTGTTTTATTCGGGTTCTATTTGAACCGGTTGGCGGTCAGATCAAGAAGTGACCTCAAGTCACGCGCCGCGGAAGAGGTCGAGAACGTTGAAACTGCGAAACGCAGATTTATTGACACCGCAACTCACGAGCTAAACACCCCGCTCACAGTGACTACAGCACTCACGGATGTTCTTTCTAGGAACCGCGAAGGCAACCTGACCGAAAGACAACTCCGGCAGTTGGAGGCCATCAAACGGAACAACCGGCATTTGGTCGATCTCGTGGACCTGATGATTCAAACCTCTGAGGCAGGAAAGATTGCGGAATATCCCCGTGAGAATGTTCGCTACTCAGAATTCCTAGAGACAACATTGACCTCGATACGAAATGAGCTCGAGCTGGGTGAAATCAAACTGGAATGGTCAATCGAACACAGCACCGACGAGGTCGAGATCTATCCTGGCGGAATCGCCAAGGTGATAAGTCACCTGGTAATTAACGCGGGGCGTAACGTCGATAAGCCGGGTGTCGTGAGAGTGTTCACTGCAGATGATGATGGCAAAATCGTCACCTGCATCGTCAACCGTGAAATAGAAATCCCCGAGCAGGAGAAAGAACTCCTGTTCACACCGTTCTACAGGGCCGACACCGAGATAAACCGCCGCGTTCGTGGTTTAGGCCTTGGATTGACCGTGGTCAAGCAGGTTGTCGAAAGCTACGGCGGCTCAGTGAACGTTTACTCGGATGAGGATGACGGCACTCAGTTCTGCTTCACCCTGCCAAAAGTGGCATAACGGAGAACCCTCGGTCCTACTTGTGACTTGTCACAGGCAGAATCACCGCGAAAGTCGAGCCCTCATTCTCGATACTGGAAACCTGGATTTGACCATCATGCAGTTCTATCAGCGTCTTGGATATGGCAAGACCAAGTCCTGTACCAGGCTGAATTTGCACATCTTCACGCTTACTCCTGAAGAACGGCGTAAATATTTCATCCTGTTCAGTTTCAGAAATCCCTACACCTTGATCAACCACCTTGATGTGCGCGTAGTCATTGATCAGTTCTAGCTCTACCCGAATATTCGAGCCCGATTCGGAGTACTTACTCGAATTAGCCATCAAGTTGGATATCACCTGAGTGATCCGCCCTGAGTCCGCATTGATCCAGACGGGGACTGGTGCTGAGACGACTTCAACTTGTTGACTCTTCGCTCGGATGGTTGGTTCCATCGACTCAACAACGGATTCGACCAACGCGTGAACCTCGACATCTGAGCGATCAAGCTTCAACCTATCCGTGCCGAGCCTTGAGAAGTCGAGCATGTCTTCGACCAGCTCATTGAGACTCCGACTGTTCCTCTTGATCACATCGAGATGCTCAAGCTGAAGTCCTGTCAATGTCCCTTGCCGGTCTCTGCTCAAGATGTCTGCAAACGACATGATTGCCGTTAGTGGTGTACGTAGTTCGTGAGATACCGACGTGAAAAACTCTTCTCGTTGTCTGGCGATCTCAGCCAACTCGCGGTTTTCAACGTCTAGTCGCATTCGAGCAGCTCGGTCCTCCTCAGCCTGTAATCGGTCCGAAACATCACGCCGGATACCAACAAACCTGACGATTTCGCCATCGTCGTCAAATACTGGTGTTACAGAGTGCTCTACTGGATAGATTTCTCCGTTCTTTCGAACCGACTTCAAGACCCCGAACCAGCTCCTACCAGAACTAAGAGTGTCCCAGGCTTCTTCATATTCAGCATCTTGGCCGGGTGGCCTTAGGAATCCTGGACCCTGATTCAATGCTTCTTCACGGGTATAGCCAGTTTCCTTTAAGTACGCATCGTTCACAGATTCGATGGATCCGTCGGGTCGCAATATATTGATTGAGTCCGCAGAGGTTTCGAACACTGTGACTTGTGTGCGCAGAAGTTTCTCGCTACGACGAAGACTCTCAAACTGCTCCGACGCGGCAACAGCTCCTGCAATTTGTGATCCGATCTGCGCAGCGACGCTCGCGGTTTCCTGGTTATAAGGGGAATTTTCACGGGAACGGAAGTGAATGGTCCCAACTACCACCCCTCGTGAAACGAGTGGCACGATCATCACAGAGCGCAACCCAGCGGACATTTGATCGCGCTCTAAAGGATATTTCGGCAAGATTTCTTTGGAGTAATCAGGTTCATTGAGGATCAGCGGATCGTGGTTTCTCAGCGCGAGTTCTCTGACATTACCGGGTACGGGGAACTGTTTTCCTACTGTGTTTTTGGTTCCTTCCCCTTCGACGAGAACATCCGTTGCAATCGTGCAATCGGGGTTCAATGTGGCAATCACGATTCGGTCGAACGGAATTAGCTTGCGAGCTTCCTCAGCGAACTGGCTGTAGACATCTTGCAAACGGAAAGTTGAACTGACAATTCGACCAATCTCTGCAATCGTGTCGTTTTGCTTGCTGAGTCGCTCGCGTTCGACCGATTCTTTCTTCAGCAAAGCATATTGTTTTGACGTAGCAATCGCACCGGCAATTTGGGCTGCGATTTGCTCGGCTAGTTCACGCTGGTGCTCACCGTAGGCTTGAGGATCCTTCGATCTCAAATTCAACGTGCCCACGGTGCGACCTTGCCACACTAATGGAGTCATGAGAAGCGAGCGCGATCCGATGTTGTATCTTTGGACTTCGGCGACACTACGTGCCGCCAGTTCCTGGTAAACCGAGTTATTGGCGACAAGGGTTTGCTGATTCAGAATCACATTCTGTTGAATCTTGCTCTCGGGTAGCGGGTACGAAATACCAATGGTTTCTTGCTCGAGACTTAGCCCGTCTACCAATACATCGGTAACTTCATTCAGATCTTCGTCGAAAGCGGTAACAACTACCCGATCGAACGGCACGAGACCTCGGACCACTTCGACGAACGACGCGAGTACTTCTTCAATTACGAGAGTTGAGCTGACAATCCGACCGATCTCAGCGATTGCTACCTGCTCTTCTGCAAGCCGTCGTAACTCGTTCGCTTGCCTCGCCATAGCCACCGAACCAGCTATTTGCCGCCCGATCTCGTTAGCAAGCATTCGTTGACGAAGACCGAATGCCTTAGGATCGAGCGACCTTAGCGTCATAACTCCCTGTGGTTCTCCGTTCCATATCAAAGGAGTAGAAAGAACCGAACGGAGACCAGCGGCGATACGGTACTTTTCGTCATCAACTAATTCAGTCAGTTCGTTGAGTTCATCATCTACAGCGTGGTATTGCTGAAAATCCACGAACATTTGGTGCTTGATACGACCATGGGGGATAATCACCCGCTGCGATGCGTTTGGTTGGTCTACTTCAATTCCAGAGACAAAAACACTATCTACGTGATTGAAGTCAGGTGTAAGGGCTGCGAGTGCCAGGCGATCATGTGGCACGAGTGATTTTGCGAGCCTGGCGAACTCTTCAAAAGCTTCGTCGGTGCTGAGCGAGGTTGCGATGAGACGCCCGATCTCCGTGAGTTTACGAAGCTCATCCTCGTTCGGTCGGTCGATGACCGTCTGGTCTCGGTTTTGTTTCGCTTTATCTACCAAAATCTCCCGCCAAAGTTCCACGCAACCGCAGCATGCCACAACGTTATTCGAGTTATCCGCTTAGTCAAGCACGGTGCTTCACACACGACGTGTGAGGAAATATCTAGGACGAAGTGAGTTCCTTCGCGTACTTAAGTTCCATTTCTGCAAGCTTTTCGACGCGTCGCCTGAAGTCAGGATCAGTCGAAAACTCCGCATTGACGAAGGCATCGAGAACTTCTTTGGCGAGTTCAATCCCGATTATCCAGGCACCAATGCAGAGTAGGTTCACATCATCGTGCTCCACACCCTGGTGAGCGCAGTGAGTATCGTGAGCCAGCATTGCCCTGATACCCGGAACTTTGTTGCCGGCAATCGAAGCACCAACCCCGGTGCCGCAAACAAGTACGCCTCGCTCTGCCTCACCAGAAAGAATCGCCGATGTAACTCGTTGAGCAATGTCTGGAAAATCGACAGGATCTTCTGAATGTGTCCCGTGATCCACGATTTCGTGACCTTGCGAACGCAAATACTCAACCACGGGTCCCTTCATCGGAAATCCGGCGTGATCACCACCGATTGCGAGTTTCATTACTGGTTACTCCGTAACTCGTTCTTAGAAAACTAAAACTTCTGGCTTATCCATCTACGTGCTTGAAAAATCCCGTCGGGTCAGCCCATTCGTCAGGTACACGAACCGACAGCACAGTTGCATCACAAGTCAGCACCCCATCGTGTGAAAAGAAGTCGATAGCGTGCTCAGTCTTTTTGTCGGACTTCGTGATCAGTCGCGCTCTTGCCGTAACCGGCCCATCGATTCGAGTAGGTTTTCTGTAGTTCACCGTTAGCGATGCCGTGGCGTACCAGATTTTTTGGCCCTCACCGACCTCTCGTCCCTCGGTTTTATAAGCCTCAGCTATTGCCGTGCATACTCCGTGGCAGTCAATGATCGAAGCTATCGTTCCGCCATTCATTACGTCAGGCGGCATTGCCGAGTGGTACGACTTAGGCTGATACACACACATAGACTCGTCACCGTCCCAGAACGACTTGATTTGCAACCCCTTATCGTTCCATGCTCCGCACCCGTAACAGTGGTTGCCGTGTAATCCGTCTTGAAAATACGTTTGTTCAGCCGCTAACTGGCTCATGTTTTGCCCCGAAAACTAGTTCGATGCCAATACGATACCGAATATTCTTCACCAACCTGGAGCCCAAGCGTTCGATCTACTGATTACCAACACTTAGCAATTTCACCAATCTCATCGTGAACAGTTCACCGCAAACTGAATCCAATCGGGGCAAGACCCTTCTGCTCGTCTCCCTGGCGACATTGTTCGCCCTGTCGGTTTGGTTCTCAACGAACGCCATTTCTGGCGCGCTTGAACAGGAAAAAGCCTTAAGCGAGTCAGCGATTTCGTTTCTGACAATCGCCGTTCAACTCGGGTTCGTATTTGGAACACTCGTAATTGCAGTAACTAACCTGTCGGACCTAGTGAATGCTCGAACACTTTTCTCGGTGTCCTCGGCACTCGCAGCGCTGGCTAATTTAAGCGTGCTGTTTGTCGACTCAACCGAGTTGTTGTTGCTCAGCCGGTTCCTGGCAGGTGCGTTCCTTGGAGGCGTCTATCCACCTGCAATGAAAGTCGTTTCTGGTTGGTACACCTCAGGTCGAGGATTTGCTCTTGGAACGATGGTCGGAGCTCTTACGGTCGGCTCTGGCTCGCCGCACTTGCTCAGGTCCATATTCACCGAAAACTGGGAATACGTGATCGTTGGCAGCTCAGTGCTGGCAGTAGTTGGTGGTCTGACGATGCAATTCCTGGTGAAAGACGGACCGCACGACGTAAAGGGTGCGAAGTTCAACCCAAGATATTTGGCAACGGCAATTACGGAACGTGGACCAAGACTCGCCCTGTTCGGTTATTTGGGACACATGTGGGAGCTCTACGCCATGTGGGCGTGGATTGGTGCGTACATGCTGTTCGTTTTCGGTGACCGCACCATATTCAATGGTTCGCTTGGTGTCGCTAGCGCAGTCACATTCGCGATATTCCTCGCAGGGGCATTCGCCAGTTCTTACGCCGGGGTTTGGTCGGAAAAAATTGGCAGGACAGCCGTAACGAGCATTGCCATGATTATTAGCGGTGGAACGGCGCTGTTCATTGGCTTTTTACCCACAGAACTATCGTGGCTAATAGTGATACTCGCTCTGGTTTGGGGGGCGTCAGTTATCGCAGACTCCGCCCAGTTCTCCACGAGCATGACGGAACTTTCAGATCCGCTCTATCGCGGAACGATGCTCACATTCCAAACGGGACTGGGGTTTGCGCTGACCGCAATCAGCATTTGGCTGTTACCAGTTATCGAGTCAGCTCACGGCTGGGGCTGGGCATTCATGATGCTCGCCGCGGGCCCAGTATTCGGAACAATTTCTATGTTGTGGCTACGACGATTGCCAGAGTCAGAGAAACTGGCGGCTGGCAACCGATAGCCTCTACCGCGCAAACCTAAGCGCTCGTGATCCAACGGCGGTATCGTTCTTCTGCGAACGATTGCTTCTCCTGAGCCATTTCCAATGATGGACCCGAGAACGGTGCACTTGGGCGCGATCCAGGAAGAAAATTCGCGTCCATTCTGCCGACCGTCTGATTCCCAAACTCGACGTAGCACGAGCCCTTGCCGTCAAACCGTTCAGGCTCATCGCCGCCAACAATTTCGTGAATCAGGTGGTTTGCCACAGCCCGTGCGGCGCTCTCTGCAAATACACCCGACTTCGGAGTAGGGGCGCTCGTCACATCTCCAACTGCGTATACATCCTTGAATTTGGTTGAAAGATTCTTGTCATCAACCGGAATCCAATCGTTTTCCGATAGTCCTGCTTCTTCAACTACATCAGGAACTCGGTGAACTGGAATCCCAAGGAATAGGTCGAACGGAATCCTGTCTCCGTCCTCGCAAATTGCCTCTTTCGTCTTGGGGTCAATCTCGACAATGATCTTCTCGGTCACGAACTCCATATTTCGCTCTCGGAACTTGCGAAGGATTGCCTTGGTCCCATCTGGTGAAGGCGGGATTGGCACCGGCCACTGTGAAACGACCGAAATTTCGATGTCGTCACGCACTCCACGCTCTGAGAACCACTCGTCTAGCACAATCGCCGTTTCTGCCGGAGCAGGTGGACATTTGAATGGCTGACCAATGACCCCGATTACCAGCTTGCCCGACTTGAAATCAGCAAGCTTCTCGTGAAGATCGATCGCACCTTCAACTGAATAATACTCAAATCCGCCTTCAGCAAATCCTGGGGTCGAATCCACGTCGTATCCGGCACCGAGAGCGACTACCAGAACATCAGGTTCGTACACACCGGTATCCGTTACCACTCGCTTGTTGGCCGGATCAATCGAAAGAACCGTTTCCTGCTTGAAAGTTACCGACGGCTTGTCGATGTCTTTGTAGAAATAGGTGACATCTGGACGGGAAGCTTTGCCGATCATGAGATCGAACTTAGAAAATCCGAATATGAAGCCTTCATTCTTATCGATCAAAGTGACTTCGACGTGTTCTGGGACTGCCTCTGAGAGTCGGCTTGCCAATTCAAGCCCACCAAATCCTGCGCCGAGAATGAGTATTTGTTTTTTCATGCTTCCAAGTTATTGACTGGTTCGAACAGAATCTCGCTCAAACGGTAAATATCCGGTCACGAAAAAGACCCGCGAAAACTCGCGGGTCTCTAAGGGCATATTTTGTGAGGCGACTAAGCTGCCTGGTTGAAGTCGTCCGTAGTTGGGTTCACGTGGCCTGCAACTCGTGCAGATCGGCCTGATCGAGCCTTTTCCTCGATGTGACCACGAGAAACCATGTCAAAGAAAGCGCCTTGCGCTCGGAGTCCTTCTGGGCAGACCGTTGCCTGCTCACCTGCTGCGACGACTACACCGAGTCCGCCACGAGCTGGGATGATTGCGTTACCTGAAGATGTGTTTTTGACGCTAATAAGTGTCATTGTTTCGCCCTTTTGTTTCGCCCCGGAATCCTATTGGTCCGCCCAGACCATAGGTCTCCTGATGCCTAAGCACCTGATGCAGAACATTTTGGAAGTTGCAGAGGGCACAGGGCACAAGGCTAGCTACACAACCGGTGTGTGAGCCCGCCCCCACAGTCATGAGCCACCAGGCTCACGCGATGAGCCAGTTGTGGCGCGCTCAAACTGAAAGTCTCGGCTGAAAACTACGAAGCAGCAGCCGCGCCCCGCCGGCGACGTCGGTATCTACGCGAGTTCCTACGAGACTTGGTAGCACCATTTGCAGAGGTTGCTGGACGTGCGGGTAGTACGAACTCGCCATCGTCAGATTTACGAGCTTCCGAAGCAAACTTACGGCGCTTGGTTGTTCCCGGTGCTTTTTTACTTGCTTTGATATCGGGCATTTCTGCCAGGTAAACACCGGTCGAGCTGCCCTTTACGGTCGCTACAAACTCGGGTGTACCTTCGGCAACGAGCTCTCCCCCACGTTCACCAGCCATTGGACCCAGGTCAATCAACCAGTCCGAGTTCTTGATCACATCGAGGTGATGCTCAATGAGAACAATCGTGTTCCCGGCATCAACCAGCCTGTGCAGCACAAGCATTAGTTTGGCGACATCATCAAACGATAGTCCGGTAGTTGGCTCGTCGAGGATGTAAACGGTTTTTCCGGTTGATCGCTTCGACAACTCAGACGCAAGTTTGATTCTCTGCGCCTCACCACCTGACAACGTTGTTGCCGGCTGCCCCAAATGTATGTACCCAAGGCCAACATCGGTCAGGGTTTCCATCTTTCGGGCAATAGCAGGAATGTTTTCGAACAATTCGGCTGCTTCTGCAACCGTCATGTCCAGAACTTCAGCAATCGACTTGCCTTTGAACTTGATCTCAAGTGCTTCACGGTTGTAGCGAGCACCCAGACAAACCTCGCAAGGCACAGTTACATCCGGCAGGAACTGCATTTCGATCTGAATGTATCCGGCACCTGAACAGGCCTCGCAACGTCCACCTTTGACATTGAACGAGAATCGACCCGCTTTGTAGCCGCGTGCCTTGGCTTCGGGCATCGTTGCGAAGATCTCTCGAATGTTCGTGAACACGCCTGTGTATGTAGCGGGGTTTGACCGTGGAGTCCTGCCAATCGGTGATTGGTCGATATTGATGACTTTATCGACGTTATCGAGACCAACTACTTCATCGTGCTCCCCTGGTCGATCTTTGGAGCGATAGAAGTGTTGCGACAGTTTCTTCGAGAGGATCTCGTTGATGAGCGTGCTCTTACCCGAGCCCGAAACTCCAGTCACACAGGTGAGTGTTCCGAGTGGAACAGCCACGGAAACATTTTTCAGGTTGTTGGCACGAGCACCTAGTACGGCGATTTCGTTCCCATTTCCTTTGCGACGCTTCTCAGGAACAGCAATTGACTTGCGACCGCTCAGATAATCACCAGTCAGCGATTTCTTCGACTCAAGAATTACTTCGATCGCGCCTTCGGCAACGACGTTTCCACCGTGCTGTCCCGCTCGGGGACCAAGATCAACAATATGGTCCGCGGCTCGCATAACGGCTTCGTCGTGCTCGACGATCAACACCGTGTTGCCTACGTCACGTAGATTCTGAAGCGTTCCAATCAACCGGTCGTTGTCAGCAGGGTGAAGTCCAACAGAAGGCTCGTCACAAACGTAGAGCACGCCCATCAAACCTGAGCCAATCTGGGTTGCAAGCCTGATTCGCTGGCCCTCACCACCTGAAAGCGTCGATGCTGCACGATCGAGTGTCAGGTAATCGAGCCCAACCCGCGACAGGAATCCGAGCCGAGCCTCTACTTCTTTCAAAATCTGAGTAGCGATTGCCTGTTCCCGTGAACTGAGAGGATCTTTCGCCTTCTCATCGTCACCAGGCCAAACACCTGTCTTGCACGCAGCCACCCATCGCAGCGCGTTCTCAACTGAAAGCCCGGTAACTTCCATGATGTTCATCCCAAGAACGGTCACTGCCAGCACTTCCGGCTTCAAGCGCGCACCGCCACAACTAACACATGCCCGTTGGGTCATATACCGAGCGATGTCTTCACGAACGGAATCACTTTCGGTGTCGACGTGTCGACGCTCCATGTTCGGAATTACGCCGTCAAACGCCGTGTTCCAACTGTAAACACGCCCTTTCTGCGTCTTGTGTGAAACCTCGAGTTTCTTCCCGGCAGTTCCGTACAGGATTACCGAAATATGAGCTGGGTCCAACTCACGGACGGGTGTGTCCATTGAGAATCCGAAATGCGATGAAAGCGATTCGAGAGTCGAGTGATACCAGGGAGAGTTCGAACCGGCTCGCGCCCACGGAGTGATTGCTCCATCGTTCAAGCTCAACGACTTGTCTTGGATCACAAGTTCAGGGTCGACTTCAAGCTTGAATCCCAAACCGGTGCAAGTCGGGCACGCACCGAACGGCGTGTTGAACGAGAAATTGCGTGGTTCAAGCTCTGCAATCGATATGTCACACTGAACACACGCAAAGTGCTCCGAGTAAACAACATCTTCGTCCTTGGCACCGTCTCGCCCAAGTTTTTGGGCTATCAAGTTTCCACCTGCAATGCGCAACGCCGTTTCGACCGATTCGGTTAGTCGACCTGTTTCGGTGTCTTCACGAATGACTATTCGATCAACTACGACCTCAATGTCGTGCCATTTGTTCTTGCTCAGTTTGATCTCATCGGCAAGATCACGAGTTTCACCGTCAACACGTGCTCGAACAAATCCATCTCGCCTGATCGACTCGAATATCTGAACGTGTTCACCCTTCATATGGGTGACCATTGGCGCGAGCACCTGCAGTCGGGTTCCCTCTTCCATTGAGAGCATCGAGTCGACTATTTGTTGAACAGTTTGCCGCTGAACTGGTCTGCCGCAGTTGTGACAGTGAGGACGACCCGCCCGTGAGAACAGCAAACGTAAGTAGTCATATATCTCGGTAACGGTCCCTACCGTTGAACGAGGGTTACGCGATACACCCTTCTGGTCGATCGAAATCGAAGGACTCAAACCCTCAATGTGATCTACGTCTGGCTTCTCCATCCGACCAAGGAATTGGCGTGCGTACGCTGAAAGCGACTCGACGTATCGCCGTTGACCTTCGGCGAAGATCGTGTCGAAAGCCAAACTGCTCTTGCCGGATCCGGAAACACCTGTGATGACAGTCAAAGTATCTCGCGGGATACGAATGTCGATGTTTTTTAGGTTATGTTCGCGGGCACCGCGAATGATGATGTCGGAATCAGGCATTTAAGAGTTTTGACCGGCGGACCTGTTCTTCCGCGCAAATAGAAATTTAGATCGGATCTGGAAGAAGGAATCGAACTGTCTGAGTGTACCAATCTCCTGCAAATTCAAACGCCGGTGTGTCACAGGGCTCGCTACCCCGGCTCCGCCAAACGATCAAACGATCTTCTAATGCGACCTGTCGTCGGCTTTTCGGCGCACCTCGTCCATGAACGCTTCTGAACGCAGCCCTCGATCCAGAACGTGATGTACCTGCTCTCGTAGTATTCGGGCGACTTGCTGAATTTCAGTTTCGCCGGCCTTCATACGACCGGCTCCGCCAACATCTGTACGCCCCAGGAACCGAAGGAGTTTGATCGTGTTCAAACTGGCAGGAAGCAGGGCGCTTTCACCGACTGGACGGGCGTCGTGGTCAACAATTCCACCCCTGTCAGCTGAGTACAAATGGTCGCCCGGTTGTAGCTCAATGCCAGTTTCGACACACCTGGTGAGCTCCGGCGCGAATCCGTTCAACTGCAGCAGTCGCATTTCGAAGAAGTGAACGACCAATTCAGGATTTTCAGTTTGTTCAAGTTCGCCGAGCACGTCCAACAATAATCGGAACAATGGTTGGTTCGAGCCGCCTTCAACGGAAAATCTCTCCGACATTTCTGACACGTAAGCCGCCCTGGAAAACCTGTCGAGATCATCTCGTAGACCACGGAATCCATTCACGGTCGATGCCTGGCTTAGCCCGTGAAGGGTCTTAGTCTCCCGAACTGAAACGTTTACGTGGCGCAGTAGATCGAGATGACCGCCAAGTTTCGAATTCGGTTTGCGGGCAGATTTCGCAACTCCTCGCACAAGACCGTGTACCGGAGTCACGAGCGTGACTATCCGATCGGCCTCTCC
>CAYYMP010000009.1:0-38096 GCA_964472915.1 uncultured Dehalococcoidales bacterium
CTTCGAATGCGCGGGCAACAAGAAGGATTGCATCGACTTGCTGAAGTTGCCCCATAGCTTCTCCTGCAAACAACTCGCCAGAGGAACTACCAGGGAGGTCAACGTAAGTTACTTCCGCGTAAACCTTTTTGCGAGATTTGAACATGTCGCTCAGAATGTCGACCCGTTCGTCTGGAACATGCGCGACACCAACGTTGGTTTCGCGGTTCGAGCCGAATCCGCCGGTTTCGGCAGCTCCGCGGGTGAGGGCATTGAAGATGGTGGTCTTTCCGGATGATGGGAGACCGATAATTCCGATTTTCATTCGTTGTTGGGGGTTAGATGTTTCTCGTGATTACGGCAAAACTCGAGTATTAAGGTTACCGCCGCAAGATCGAGTTCAGTTGGTGAATTGACGACTACTTATTAGTTTGATCGTCCTCATCCTCTACATAACGCATCGTTGTCTCAATTGAGTCATCGTCCGACTCTTGATTTGAGGGCGGCTCAAAGGGCGAGCCAAACCCGGGGATATTCCTCATATGACGACCGATCGTTTGGTCAGCGAGGATGTCCTTAGGCACTGCGGCCACGAATACCAGGAACAAAATTACAACGACAACCAGATCGTCGATCTGACCGAGCAGCGGTATTCTGTCTGCGACAATATCGGTTGGAAACACGAGGTACGCGATTGCGAGAACTGGTATGACCTTCGTGTAGATCGGAACTCGCCGGTCAAAGAACAACCGGAACACGAGTTTTAGCAGTGAGAGTGCGAGTGATAGGACTGATGTTCGGACGGGCATACAGATATTTTATTTGCTAATTGAGCAACCGTACGAACGAATTTCGACTCGAATGGATTAGATGCTAACCGTATTGCATGGAAACGATGAATTTGCCATTTCGGAGGCTGTAAAGCGCATCCGAAATTCGGTTACGCCCGAGGAAATTCGCGATGCGAACACAACGGTTTTCCAGGGCAATTCAATTTCACTGCCAGAGATCGTCGGTGCGGCACAAGCCGTACCTTTCATGGCAGACAAACGCCTGGTGCTGGTCGAAGGTGTTCTAACTCGCCTTCAAAATAAAGACGCCAATCTTGCGGACGGCTGGAAGAATATTTCCGAGGCGTTTGATGAAATGCCAAGCCAGAACCAGGTTGTATTCATCGAAGCCGAGACTCTCCGAAACAACGGACTCGCACTCAAATCCGTGGGTCAGCTAGCAGACGTTCAGCTGTTCAATCGCAAACGTGGTCCACAGCTCGAAATCTGGATAAGAGATCGGTTTGAATCACACGGCGGAACAGCCAGCAGAGAAGCGATATCGAGACTTTCCTGGCTTTCCGGTGGTGATACCCGGTTGCTGGATCAAGATATTCAGAAACTTGCGTTGTTCGCGGGTGACCGTCAAATTACTCCATCTGATGTAGACCTCATGGTGACAGATTCCAGTACGACTAGCGTTTTCAGAGTTGTGGACGCAGTTATCGGTCGCAAACCCGCTGTCGCGATGAAACACCTATATTCCATGCTTTCAGACGGTGCTTCTTTTCAGTACGTTCTGTCGATGCTGGCGCGTCAGGTCAGATTGCTAATTCTTGCTATCGAACTTCGTTCTCAGGGGCTTCCTCAAGACGAGATAGGTCGAAGGATTGGAGTGACCAACCAGTACGCTCTCGACAACACCATGCGCCAAACAAACGGACTTTCAGTGGAACAACTGGCTGCGATTCACCGCAGACTTCTTGCTGCAGATATTTCGGTTAAAACTGGCGAGCTAGATGAAAGGTTGTCCATCGAGCTTCTCGTTGGAGAACTGTCCGGTGCCTAGCAGCACCGGTCCATCCATGATGAACCGAGAAGTAAATGTGTTCGTAATACCGAACGTTGTGAAAGCCCAGCACCCGTACAGACTACATTCGTTAGTTTTTCTGACTTTGGTCGTTTTGGCATCTCTGTTGTTGGCCGCATGTAGCTCTAACGAGTCAAGCGGTCCCGAGATCGTCGAGACGCTGGAGAACACCCCAACCGTAACTACAACGGTCGAGCCGACCACGAAGCCAACGGCAACTGCCACCCCGAGCCCGACTACAGAACCTGAGCCTGATGAAGAGGAAGAAGAGAGTTCTGAGAGCGTAACTTTCTATTTGAACGCGTTCAACACGATGGGACGCGGGGAGTACGTTGACGCTGAGAGGATCTTCACCACTGTCATTGAGTTAGAGCCAGAGTTCGCGAGAGGTTGGGATGGTCGAGGGCAAGCACTTTTGCTTCAAGGCAAATATGAAGAGGCAATGTTTGATTTTGACCGAGCGATTGAGTTGAAACCCAACTTGCATGAGGCTTACGCCAACCGTGCTCTCACACGAATGGCTTTAAACGATGTTGAGGGCGCTGAAAGAGATGCCAAGCGAGCCTACGAGTTAGAACCTGACTCTGTTGCCGCCCACCTCGTGCTTGGGCGTGTATACGCGAACGAGGGTGAATCCGATAAAGCTCTAGAGTGGTTCAATACTGCAATTGCCGCTGACCCCGAGGATGCTTCGACTTGGTGGTGGCGTGGTCGGTTCTATAGAGACGTGTTGGGTGCAGGGAATGCCGCCTTGAACGATTTCAATACCGCGATCGAACTATCGCCCGCGCAAGCTGCTCTCTATCTCGACAGGGCACAGCTTTATGTCGGGGCTGAAGTTCGATACGACAGTGCAAGAGAGGATCTGGAAGAAGCAATTTCGCTGTCTAAGGATCCAAAACTTCCACACATAATTGAAGCCGCTGAGGAGCTCCTGGCGATCATCGATGAAAGAGAAGCAGTCGCGACTGCGCCCTAGCTACTCGTTCAAATCGTCAAGTGAGTCCCGAATCTGCGTCTCGGGTTTGAACACTGCCCAGGCGAACCAGAAGTGGTTGGCATGGACCACCGGCTCGAGCTGAATGCCAGCCAATTCACCGTCCACCGCGAGTCCCGTGAGACTCCACGTTGATCCAGTTTCCTTGTCCGTGATGACCGAATCGGTTACTTCAAATGTCAGAGGATTCCCATTTACGAGTCTCGAATACAGCGCAACTGAACCTACGACCTGGTCGTTACTCAGCACATCTTTGAACGCTGAGAGAGTGCCGTCATCGAACAGGGCAACTACCGGTTCATTGTTTACAAGGTCGTTCACAACAAGTTGTTCTTCGAGGAACTGGAACGGGTAGGCGACAGGCATCTCACTGTCGATCGTCAAAACCCTGGAAGTTGCGACTAAACGTCCATCGACGGTACCCGAAAAAAGGAACGGGTGATCGTCAATGTCGTCATATCCTGCGTACGGTGGTGAATCGTATGGTCGGGCTTCAATTCCGAATTCATTGTTGAAGCGCAGCATCACCTGACCGTCCGGGTAGTTTTCTGCAAACGATCCCCATCCGATTATTGAAGAAGGGACAAACTTTAGAGCCCGCTCGTTAGCTGCATAGTCGCCCGCGAGGGCTTCCCCCGTTATTTGCTGCCAGAGCGTCTCGGTTTGCCTGTCCCACATGACAAGGTCGGAATTCCTTAGCATCCCTGATGTTCCGAAAGTAAGTTCTTTCCCATCTAGGGTTCTTTCGAACGTGATCCCGGTATTGCAGAGGGGACAGAACGTCACAGTAACCGGGACAGTTCCAACTGTGTCGTTCACGATTTCGTGCCACATCAACATCGCGAGCGGATATGCGCGGGCATCACCATTGATGTCGACGATAATCACTGGCTCTTCGTCACGTAAGTAATCTGGGGCTTCAGAAACTGTAGCGAAGGTGGGATCGTCAATTGATGCAATCCTATCCCGTGGCAAGACTAACTGGAGTTCGTGAAGCGAGATCGTCGAGTGGTTGAAATCTGTGTTCCAGTTCCACAACAAGCGCAGGCGCTCGGCGCGAGAACGCTCACTTTCCTCCAGTCCTGAGAAATCGTGTTCCGGAGTGACTTCTGCTTCAGTGGCAGGAGTCGTTGTTTCAATTGTCGATGAGCCTGCTCCGGTCGATGGATCAGGACTGACAGCATGCGTAGTTGCCGACTGAACCGCAGTAGGTGTTGGTAATAAGGGCTCAGCGGAAGCAGGAGTTGCTCCTGCTGCTGTTTCAGCGATCGGTGGTAACTCTGAATCTTCGGTTGAAGACGACGCACATGCGACCGCTGCGATCGACATAAGTGTCAGAAATGACAGAAAAATCAGGGATTTCAGTGATCCCTTCTCACTGGTGTCGGTCGAACCAATGTTGTCTGACCCGCTTCCCAATCCAGATCCCATTTACCACTCCGAATGCCTATCTGTTTCAGATGTGATGCAACTTCACACGAGAATGGCGCGGCAATTGATGTGGGTTAGTTGGTGAAACTCTGGGATTAGTCGAAGGTCAACATTCGAGTCGGATTATCGATAAGCAACAGTCGAACTGTTTCTTCATCCATGCCCCTGGCGCGCATGCGTGGGACGACCCTGGTCAAAATGTGATCAAATCCATGACCGCCGTAAGTCTTGAGTCGGTGCTTGGAGCAAACGTCGTGAGCAAGCAGGATTTGACCGCGGTGACCTTCGCTGATTGCGTCTTCGATCATTTCGATTCGCTCATGGTCTGCCGGCATGTAGCTGGCTGGAGCGAGCGGATAGAAAGATGACTCGTGACCAAAGAGATCGAAGTTCAGATATGCACCGGTTTTCATCAGTTCTTTCAAAATGCCGCGGTCATACACGGTGCGTTCGATGTGACCCATCACAGTTCGCTTAAGGTTTCCGCCCCATTTCTCGACTGCCTCAAGCAGTTCGATTGGTGCACGCTCGTTTCGCCCTGGGTGAATCAGGAGTGGGGCACCGGTTTCCCGCTGTGCAATTACTGCAGCTTCAAGAACCTTCTTTTCAGAATCGTGCCACGGCCATGAACAGCCGATTTCACCAATGATTCCCGACCTGATTCCTGTGTCGCCAACACCCTGGTCAACATCATGAATGATTTGACCTGCGATTTGCTCGACCGTTAACTCCTGTAGTTCAGGAGCATGGGTCATGTGGACGTAGTTTCCGGAACCCATGACTACGTTCAGCCCGGTTGCTCGTGAAATCCTTAGAAGCGCTTCAGGGTCTCTCGCCAAACCAACAGAGGTGACATCGACTATCGTTCCACCGCCAGCATTGAAATAGTGCTGTGCTTCTCGGGTCGAAATCTCTTCATCGAGAATTCGCAAATTGTCTCTGCTGCTCGACCAGTTGTAGCGAACCCACCCGAGGTTCTCCATTGATACTGGCTCTTCCATCAGCTTCCGTTGCGAAGCTTCTTTCGGCTCGGTGAGAACCACACTGAAGTCGATCAGCAGGTGCTCATGAGTGGTCGTGATGCCGACTTTCGCCGGTTCGATGGGACCTTGCACCGTCAAAACTTTGCGTGCTGCTCGGTGCTTTGGAACTGGATGGGACGGAGAGGTCAAAGATCAGCCTCGTACTAAATGCTTTTTGTGGTGATGAATTTACGAGTAGACAAGTTTAGCCGACGGTCTATTCACAGGTAGCGACTAAGCATTTCTCCAGGAAGCTTTTGGCTCCCAGCCGAGAATTCGTTTGGCTTTTTCTACTGATATTGCCGTTGCGTTGCCGGGCATAGGTGTACGGATTTCGGCGTTCGGGTAGACCTTGCTAATTAGCTCTTCAGTTGGCTCATCGGCTGAAGTATCCTCGCCATTGATGAAGAACGCTTCGTGTCCGTCGAAATCGACTTCGATTGCGAGTACACAAGCTCGTGCAGCCTCTTCGATATCGGTCCATCCCCAGAAATGCTTTGCGTTGTTCTCAGAAGCACCTGTACGTGATTTCTGGGCGTTGAGTGCGGCTTGCCGTTCCTTGTCCATCAAGCCATGGAATCTCATCGAGCTGATTTGGACCTGTCCGGGGCGCCTGCGCACAAAGGCCTCCGCCATTTCCTCTCCAAGCCACTTGGATTGAGAGTAAGAGTCTTCAGCAAACGTGGGGTGTTCTTCGTCCATTGGAAAGTACGGGCGTTGCGTAATTCCGTTTGAGAAAACCGCACCGACCGCATTGACCGAAGATGCCATGACGATCTTGCTTATTCCGTGGACTTCGGCAGCTTCAAGCACGTTCCAGTTCGACGTCATATTCACTCTGAAGACTTCGTGCTCGGTTGCCATGATTGGATTAGGGATCGCAGCCATGTGAATCACCGCGTCACACCCCTTCATCGCCGAAAGTACCTGGCCGTAGTCAGTCGCATCGACAGTCTTGAATATGTAGTCAAGCGAACGCGTAACGTTCGTGTCGCCTGGTGCGTTTGTATCCACCCCGACAACATCGTACCCGCGCTCTAGTAAATCCTTGACGATGTATTGACCAGCTCGACCCGTGCAACCTGTGACCAAAATCTTGGGCATTTAGTAAATCCGTTTGCTTTACGTAACACCGCCCGAACCAAATAGGGAACGGGCGGTAAGAGTTAGTTTGTTGATCGTTGATATCTAGAAATTTGGATCCATGCTAACGTCAAGGAAGCCGATAGGTCCTCGATCGTCGGCGTACCAGATACGATTGTCTTTGATGGTCATGCCGTGAACCTGTATCGGGTCTTCAACCCGGAACGCGTCGTAGCAGCGTCCGTCCTCGAGACGGTGTCGGCTAATTACGCCGAAGGCTGTATCGGCAATCCACACATGACCTTCCTCTTCAGCCCACGCGATTCCGTGAACCCGGAATCCTGGTGCTTTCATCCGGTGAACTTCCTTCCAGTTAGATGTGTCCATTACATGCACAAACTGCGAAGGTGGTGAAGCGATGTAAAGTTTGCCATCTTTCCACTCAAGGCCATGGTCTCCTGTGGGTTCAGATTTCCGACCTGCTGAGTCATCGAGGTGCTCACGGGTGGCATTGATTCCCGCACCCGGTGAAGGATACTTCTCGACTGTTTTACCAGTCGCCATTTCGATTTGGTAAATCTCACAACTATATGTCGAAGCGACCCAGATGTAGCCGTCACCAATGGTTATTCCACTTGAGTGGAGGGTTTCGGTTGGGACATCGTGGAGCACTTCACCGCTGGACCAGTCGACCTTGTAAACGTGGTGGTCACCTTGATCGATGATCCACAGTCCGTCTTCGGCCGCCTGCAGTCCGTTCGGCTTTGGACCTGGAGCGTTGAACTGGTGAATGGCGTCGGCGACTTTATGTGGCATGCGGCTTATCCGTGCTTGTTGCTGGAGTTCTAGTTTTTGACCCAACTGGTTGAGTCGCCGGTAGTTTAGCGCGAGAACTGATTACCGGGGAGAGCCAGGTTTTAGAGATCTAAAGATCGCTCGCCATGAGAGTCGTCTTCGGATCATTCAGGAATGATTCCAACAACTCTGTCCCAGCACCGATTCCCTCAGGTGGGTAGGCATAGCCGTTTTCAATCTTGGGCAACGTGTCGACGATGTCCTTGTACCAGGTGGCGTTGTATGCCCGTACTGTCTCCTGGATGAGAGCGTTCGGAGCGTTGAGTGATAGGTGGACGCTGTGCATAAGAGTTACCGGACCCACACAGTCGTGAGGCGCTATTGGCATTTGATAAGCGTGAGCCATAGAGGCAATTCGTTTCGCTTCGGAAATGCCGCCGACCCAGGAAATATCAAACATACAAATTGTCATTGCCTGTTTTTCGAACATTTCGCGGAATGCCCATCGGGTCGAAACTTGCTCACTAGCAGTCGTCGCTATGTGGGTTGATTTTCGGAACTCAGCGAGAGCATCCATGTTGTCCATCGGCACCGGGTCCTCAAACCAAAACGGCTGAGTTGGTTCAACGGATTTTGCGATTCGCTTTGCAGATGAGAGATTCCAGAGGGCGTGCATTTCGACCATAACGTCCATCTTCATCCCGACTTTTTCCCGAATCTTGCGGAAAGGCTCAGTACCTTCTTCGAGTTGCTCGGACGAGATGAATTGGCCGTTGGTTTCGTTGGAATACGAATCGAATGGCCAAATCTTCATAGCGGTGAAACCCTGCGAAAGAAGGTCATCAGCCAACGCTCCTGCGTCGTTCATGAACGCATGGTAGTCCTCGTAAGGCTGTTCAGGGCGGTAGTCGATTTGACCCGCCTTCCATCCACCTTTGACCTTCACACCGTACGAGTAGCCTGCGCAGGTGTTGTAAACACGAATTCGATCTCGTGCCAGTCCGCCGAGAACCTGGTAGAGCGGCTGCTTTACCCGCTTCGCATAAAGATCCCAGAGCGCCATGTCGATTGCCGAGATAGCTGATGAGTCGACGCCTCGTCCACGCTGGGTCTTGAATCGTCTCGAAAGGCGGTCCCAGTGAATGTCGAGCCGATTCGGGTCTTCGCCCAACAAATAACTTGCTGCATCTTCGTGGATGTAAGTTTCGAGTGCAGCAGAGTTGAATGACGATTCACCCAGACCGATTAGTCCGTCAGAACTATGAATTCGTGCCCAGACTATGAGTGGGTATTCAGGATTACGGAAAGTTTCGATTCGGGTGATTACAGGGTTTGATGGCATTTTCTGGTTCTTTGTTTTCCGGCGAGTCGATGGCGGTTGTTGCCACTTTGAGACGGAAGATTAGCAACTACTCAGATGATGATGTTGCCAATTGCCATGAAATCTGTGAAAAGTACGAACTGACTTCGATTTTCGGTTTCGCCGTAATATTCGAACCATGTCATTCGTTCAGATAGTCGTACTAGCCCTCGTTCAAGGGATCACCGAATTTCTGCCAATAAGCAGCAGTGGACATCTTGTATTGGGTTCTTGGTTGTTTGACTGGCCAGACCAGGGTTTGCTTTTTGACGCGGGAGTTCACGTTGGAACCCTCGTTGCGGTAGTCATCTACTTCCGAAACGAGTGGTTGCAGATACTCTTTGGACTCGCTTCTAATGCACCAGTCAATTTGGATGACGAAGGGAATGGAATCGCATCCAGACTGGTGATTCTGCTGATCGTTGTTGCAATGATTCCTGTCGTTGTAGGTGCTTTGCTCATTCGGGAGGGAGTCGAGGCTAATTTCCGAACACCCGAAGCGGTCGGTTGGCTACTAATTGGGACTGCCATGGCTTTGTTGGTCGGTGAGCTGCTCGGACGACGTGTGCGCGATTTATCCTCGCTTCGTCTTCAAGATGCTGCCGCGATAGGACTCGCTCAGGTCCTGGCGATATTCCCGGGCATTTCAAGATCAGGTGTCACAATGGTCGCCGGACTCGCACTTGGTCTTAAACGAGATGCTGCTGCAAGGTTCTCGATGCTTCTCGCAACCCCAGCGATCGCTGGCGCGGGACTGTTGATTGCTGTTGACTCGCTCGGTGAGGCGGAAAGCGACGAGTGGACTGCTGCGCTTACGGGTGCGGTGATATCAGCCGTAACCGCTTACTTTGTTATCGCTGGGCTCCTGAAGCTTCTCCAACACGGTACGTTCCGACCGTTCATCGCGTACTGCGGAGTGGTCGGAATCGCCGTATTGATTGCTCGTGCTGCGGGAGCCTAGTCGCTGGGTTCTCGTGCTTCCCATGTGACGTCGCAGTTCTCACACTCTTCCTGCCAGACGTGAACTGCTGGAGGCATTGCCACAGCGAACCTGAGACTCATTTCGTCGCCTTCAGTCACGATGTGATGAACAGTTCCTCTCGGGATCCATACGATGTCGCCTTTTTGAGCGTGGATAATTTTTCCACCAGTAAGTTCCCAACGAAGTTTGCCAGCGACCACAAACCACCACTCGTCGAAATTTGCATGCCAGTGAGCATGGTTGCCCTGGCCAGGCGCTGAAGCAATTAAGGTTCCACGGTTACGCTCGTCTTCAATGAGCATTGTCGACCAGGGTGGCGGTCCCATTCTGTCGACAACTTCCTGGATCTTGATGTGCATCATCCCAGGACCAAAGTCTGCGTCTACCCTTGGTGGAATCGGCCCTTCAACTACATCGGTGATTGCGGCAACTACGCCTTCGTAATCTGTACCCACTGTTGGTTTGCTCCAAAATGATCGTGACGGGGACTTCAGAATCCCTGTTCTCCTTGCTGATTTTCGATGTTGCCGCTAACGTAGCACGCCTATTGACCTGGTCCCACAGGAGTCGAGCAAGATGCCAAGAATTTCAGGTGAAATTCGAGATATAGCAACCGGCGAGAAAGTGCAGGCGCGTATTCAAGTGCTTGCACCAAACGGTGAAACCGTCGCTCCGACTGACGCTATGTGGAAAGTAGGTCCGGGTGAACCGTTCTTCTACAGCGACGGACAATTTTCACTCGAAACTTCACGCGGCTACCACAAGATACTTGTAGAGCGAGGGACCGAATTCACACCCTGGGAGTCGACTGTTGAAGTCGATGCATCGAGTGACACAACGATCGAGATCGAGCTTTCGCGGTGGTCTGACCTACCGGAGCGCGGATGGCACCCCGGGAACACGCATATCCACTACGACGAGAAAGAAACCGATCCTGACCGCAGATTGAAATACGACTCCCGCGTGGAAGATTTGCGCATGACAGCGGTGTCGATTCTCAAGCGCTGGGACCTTGATTACGCCACAAACAAGTACCCACCAGGCGTACTAAACGAGTTCACCGACACTCATCATCATGTCCAAAGCGGGGAAGAAACACGTCACAATCACGACCCTGACGAGCCGTTCAAGATTGGTTACGGCCACGTGATGTTGCTGGACATCCGCAATCAGGTCGAGCCGATTAGCAGGGGATTGATCGTTGACCAGTTTGATCCCGACTACCCGCCGCTGAGCTATGCGTGCGACGATGCCAACAATCAGGGCGGGTTGGTTATCTGGTGTCACAACGGACAAGGGATGGAAGCCCCAGTCGCTGCCGCGTTAGGCAAAGTTCATGCAATGAACTTGTTCGATCCGTACTGGTCAGACGTTGAGTATCACTACTGGTACCACATGTTGAACACCGGAATAAAGCTGCCGGTTTCAACCGGCTCCGACTGGTTTGTGTGCTCGGCCAATCGCGTTTACACACAAACTTCCGGTGACTTCGAGTACAAAAACTGGGTCGAGAGCTTGCGCAAAGGCAAAACTTTCATCACCAACGGACCAGCATTATTCATGACCGCGGCAGGGATGGAACCCGGCGATATACTTGAAATTGAAGCAGGTACAAAGGTTCCGGTTCACGCTACATGGCGTTCGCACTACGGCGTGGAGATAATCGAAGTTGTTTTCAATGGCAAAGTGATTGCCCGCCAGTCGTATCCGGATGGTATGGCAAACGGCCACCTTGAGACGGAGTTTTTTCCGACTGAGGATGGCTGGTTAGCGGTTCGTCTAGGCTCGGGAGCACGTGACTCATTCAACCAGCCAATTTGGGCGCACACGAGTCCGGTCTACATTTCAGGAACCGGCACTCAATCTCAATCTTCGAAAGATTCTGCGAAGTACTTTGATGACCGAATCGGGGAAGGAATCACCTGGGTGAAAACCAAAGGGCGGTTCTACAACGACTCTCAACGTAAGGAAGTTGTTGATCTGTTCAAGCAAGGTCAGGACTGGTACCGAAAACTGCACGTTTAGGAACCTTCGTACCATCGGATGCCACGACTGTTAAAATTCGCTGTCTTGAAATTCGATCACGCCCAGCAAGTATTGCCGACCAGGCCACGTAACAGATGTCAGTAGAGTCACTTTTCGACCAGTACTACGAACGAGCAACTATCCCTCTCCGCAACACCGAGTTTTACCGCGAGCAGCGCGGAGAATTCGATATTCGCTCCGTTGTCGAGGATGATGAGTTTCGTCAACTCAATCACCTAATCGTTCTTAAGGACGGAGCGGCTTCGAGCGTATGGCGGCAACAGGAGTGGGGACTGGGAGACAGCTCAGTAGATGTAACTCACTTCGTCGACGGAACGGTCAAGTCAATTAGTTTGAGGTACCGTGACGATTCGATTCTGGGAATGAAGGTTAGCCTTACTCGCAACGACTGGTTGATTGCTGATCCCGACCATCGCCTTCCCTACGTTTTCGGTCGTTCAGATATGGAAACCTGGTACAAGGTTTCTGACTTTCAGATGAATCTGATTCGGGCACGTTTGGCGTGGGACAAAGAAACAAAGCACACCTTCACAGTCAAAGATCGTGGGATCGATAAAAAGTCTGCAGCACACCTATACAAAGACGTTGAGTACCGCATCCAAATCGACGATGCCGTCAGGCTACAGATCGAGGAAAAGACGCAGCGTGATGTCAGTTGGAAGACCACGATAGGTACGGCCGACGTGCTGGCTCTGTACGACTATGCCACCGACACTCGCAAATGGATTGAAGGCTGGGAGCCTGTCGCCGAAATAGTAGAGCTGTGAGCGCTCACACTATTCGGGGTTGTACGAACACTCTTCGTCAAGCGGGAAGATAGGTCTGCGGATGTTCTCGTACGAAAATGAGAACATGTCTCCTGAAGTTGCACCAGCAGTGTTCACACTCACCATTTCTGAAGCGATCGGCTGATATGCGGGCCGAGGTGAGACCACGCCTTTAGCCACCACCACGTCGAAATCCTCCGGTTTATACCCGAGCGAGTAGTACTGCTCACGGCTCATGTTGCCGACTCGTGATGAAACCAAGACGACCGTTGGTCCTTGATCTGTTTCGATTACGACAGTGGTGCCACCATCGAAGTAACGCCAGCCAGCGTGGACCGTTCCCGTGTCCTCGAATTGACCATCGGAGATACGTGTAATTCGACCGCTGATTTTCACCGGGGAACCGTGCAGAGAGTCGGATTTTCCACCTACACTCAGACTGATTTCATTCCCCGCACCCGCTAGTAGGCATTCCTCGATGGCGTCAGGATCACGGACCGTTTGAAGCCAGGAATTTGCTTCCTGCTTTACTGCCTCAAAAAGCAGGAACGTGGAGTCACCTGAACTACCTGCACCAATGTTGTCTCCGACATCTAGAAGCACGTAAGGTCCTGCGCCTTCGCTCTTGTGGTTAATCGCGATTTCGACTGCTTCAGCCGGACCGGACCCTGTTGGGACGTGCAGGATGTGTCGATTCTCCCACGCACGGTTAGCGATCCATCGGGCGTGGTTCCTTGCTTCCTCTTGCGAGTCTTCGTGCAGGACATAGCAGGCAAGACCGTTCTCGAACACATCCGACCATGGGTAACCCTGACCGATTGACCCACCGACTACACCGGGCTTTGCCAGGACAGTTTCTAGATCGTCAATGATCGACTTCATTGGCTCGACTCGTGTGTCGTGTTGAAAAATGCCCACGACCATTGGTGGCTTTTCGAGCCACTTCGCAGGTCTCCAATCAGATCGGGCCATACGGTCAATCAACTCACAAGCATCGAGAGCTCGAGGAACTGCGTCGGTGTGCGGGTTTGTTTTGTATATGACCAAAGCGTCTGTCTGATCTGACATTTGTTGAGAGACATTCGCGTGAAGGTCAAGTGTCATCACCACAGGTACTTGATCTCCAAGCGTTTCTTTGACCAATCTGGCAACTGCACCGTCCATGTCTGGATGATCTTCCGAAACCGCTGCCCCCATTTGGTTAAGCAGGACTCCATCGAAAGGTCCCTGATCGCGCAGCATTTCCAGCGCTTCACCCACCAACGAATCGAAAACCTCTTTTGAAATCGTCCCAGATGGATCGGTCGCTGCGAAAATCAGCGGAACTAACTCAAAGTCGTACTTCTTCGAACCCTGGATGTAGCCAGACATCGAAGTTTGAGACTTCTCGTGCATCTCGTAGTACTGAGCACCACGCTGGACCGCGTAGGTTTGAAGACCCGATTTCTCGAAGTTCGCCATCGTCGTTTTGTTCGCGGCGAAGGTGTTTGTTTCGTGATGGATTCCGAAGGTAGCGATTCGAGGTCGATTAGTCATCTGCAAACACCATAGAAAAAGCCGACGGCACGAGACCGCCGGCTTTTGTCAGACTGATTATTCACCGTGCCCGGTGATTTTTCCTTGTGAACCTGGCATTCGGCGCTTTTCATCAAGTTTCGAAGCAACCTCTGGGTTCTGACCTGCGCTCGGCCACTGACCCCTGAGAACGGCCGCTACTTGCTGAGACGCTCGTTGGCGCGCCAGCCACGCTGACCGTGTCGAGGCTCCTGCCAAGTGAGGAGCTGTAATCACGTTGTTCATCTGGAGCAACGGGTTTGATGGATCGACCGGCTCCTGTTCGAAAACGTCGAGTCCAGCACCGCGAATCTTGCCTGACTGAAGGGCTTCGATCATTGCAGGTTCGTCGACGACTGAACCTCGGCAAACGTTGATGAAGTAAGCAGATTCCTTCATGTGGTCGAACTGTTCTTCTCCGATCATGTGGAACGTCTCGGAGTTCAAAGGGACAACCACGATGATGTAGTCGGATCGTTCGCAAAGCTCATTAATCTCGAATACTTGCTCTACGCCGTACTCGCTGATGATCCACGGTTCGACATATGGGTCATACACCAGCGTTTCCATTCGCCAACCCTGACCTAGTTTCCGAGCGACTTGTCGACCAATGTTTCCGAAACCGATGATTCCAAGGGTTTGCTCGTCGATAGGTTCGATTGGCATAAACGACGAGCGGTCCCAGTCGCCCGTGTCTCGGAGCTGGTTTGTCGTTTGCACAACCTGACGGTTCAAACAGAGAGCCATCGTTACTGCTTGGTTGGAAACTTCTTCGGCACACATACCCGCACCGTTCGTGACGATGATGCCCACTTCGGTAGCGGTTTCAACATCGATGTGGTTGAAGCCATGGGAGTAGACGGCGAGAACTTGCGCCTGGTCAGCTGCCCGGATTACCTGTTCCGAGCCCCATCCGCCGCCCATCATGATTGCGTCGGCTCCGCGAACCGCTTCGATCGCTTCTCCTTCAGATTTTGGGGCTTCTTGAACGAACTCTACGTCGAGGTCTGCCATCTCTGCGCGCTCGTGGTAAAGCGGGTCATCTGTGTTGGGTCCCAGGACCACGACTCGGTGTTTTGCCATTGTTATTTCACTCCGAAAACAAAATGACCTGACCGCCGATCGGTCAGGTCATATTCCAAAATTTATTTGCCCATCTCAGCTAGTAAAACTTCCCAGCTGACGGACATGCCGCGAGGCTCGACTGTCGACCGAACATCAGGATTTATCAGGGACATAGGCCAGTAGCCGAGCGCAATTCGCATTGCCTCTTCGCCAAGCTGAGTGTTTGCTCTTTCCCATGCCACTTCACTGTAGGACGCGTAGTGGTTGGTTACGGAAACGTTGTCCATCTTGAGGAGCGGGTTATCAGGGTCGACAGGTTCAGTCTCGAACACATCCAAACCTGCCCCCGCGATCTTATTTGCCTGGAGCGCTCTGATCAGAGCCTGCTCGTCGACTACCGGGCCACGAGAACAGTTGATTAGATAAGCAGTTGGCTTCATCAGATCAAAGAACTCGTCGTTGATCATGTGGAAGGTTTTGTCAGATAAGTAGGTGTGGGGTGAGACGTAGTCTGACTGGTGCGCTATATCTTGAGGAGTTGCAACCGTTTCGACGCCGTACTCCTTAGCATCCCAAGACGACACGAATGGGTCGTAGGCGATGACTCGCATCCCAAATGCGAGCGCTTTACGTGCAACTGCTCGCCCGATGTCGCCAAGACCAATTATTCCGAATGTTTCGCCAGCAATGTGGCCCATCGGAGAGAGGTGTTCCCGGGTCCATGTGCCGCTCTTTACCAGCTTGTCGTGGAGGACGAATTTTCGTGAACAGACGAGAAAGTGCATCATCGTTTGGTTGCTGACTTCCTCGGTTCCGAACGAAGCGGTGTTGGCAAGAATGACACCGTTGTCGACCGCAGTTTTGAGATCCATCCCGTCGTAACCATGACCGAACGAAACAAGGCCTTTGCATCGACCGTTGTTGCCCATGTGTTTGAACAGTTCAGGTGAGAATCGGTGACCCTGACTCATCGCAACGTCAGCATCTCTCAGGGCTTCGATCAATTCACCATCTGAGTCGCCGTCGTAAACAACAAACTCTGCACCTGCTGATTTGGCGGCGCGTCTCTGCTGCTCCAGGTCAGTTGTGTAAACACCGGGTCGGTTTTTAGGGCCGAGGTAAAGGACTCTAATATCTGATGCGTCGGTCATTACTTTCCAGTTCTATTTACTGATTTTGTAGTTCGAATTTTGTGAATTATGGGCTTACAACGCTCTCGGGTTTGCCACCGTTCCAAACCCTCAACATATTGTCGAAAGCGAATCGTACTCTTCGGGGGTAACTTTCGTAACTCTTTCCAGCGATATGTGGTGCGACAACAACGTTGTCGAGTTTCAGAAGCGGATTGTTTGGATCCACCGGTTCCTGCTCAAATACATCCAGTCCAGCTCCCCATATTTCGCCCGAAACGAGCGCATCATGAAGGGCATCTTCCTGAACAACCGGGCCTCTGCATGTGTTGATCAGTAAAGCGGTTTCTTTCATCAACTTTAGTTCGCGCTCGCCAATCAATCCTTGTGTGGAATCATTCAACGGGGTGTGCAATGTGACGATGTCAGAGCGTTCGAGCAGTTCATCGAGTTCAACACGTGTTGCGCCGAAACTTTCCGCTCGGTCACTTCGAATCGCATCCGTGTACAGAGTTTCCGTTTCGAATCCCCTGAGCATCCCTGCTACGGTTGAACCGATTCTCCCAGCTCCGACGATTCCGACGGTTGTTCCGAATAACTCGTGTGTGTCCCGCCCGTCGACTTCTGGACGCATCCAGTCACCTTGCCGGGTGTCCCCATCCGTCACGATCAGGTGACGAAGTGTCGAAAGCATCAGTGTTAATGCAAACTCCGCTACAGGAATAGCGTTCGCTCCGCCGTTGTTGGCGACAGGAATGCCCATTTCACCTGCCAGCGTCAGGTTCACTCCATCGAATCCAGCGGAACAGAGTTGAACAAGTTTTGTCTTCTGCGCCGTCGATAAAGTCACGTCGTTCACTCCATGTCCGAACACAAGAATGAAGTCGGCAATTTCAGCGGCTTCGAGTACCTCTTGCTCAGATGATTCCGGTGTTCGTACATGGAGGTTCCAGCCATCCGGTTTCATCTCGTTCGCCATGTCGAGTAGCGGGAGGGCGGGGCCGGAGAAGACGAGTACTTCAGGCATTGCTGTGAAATCTTTCTGGTTCAGATGGCTGGATTCGGCTGCGCATTGTAGTCCTCATACATTTATGTATGTGTCCTGCGATCATGGTGACGCGTATCCTTCGTTGTCACCAGAATCCCAGAATCACGGAATCGAACCATTCGGATAAACATGACCATTCAGAAACAGGAAATAGGTGACCGAGCTCTTCAGGTATTGCAAGACCTCGCAAAATTCAATTCCACGTCGTATTGGGAGATCGAAGTCACCGATTATTTGTACGAAACCGCCAAAACGGCGGGACTCAAAGTTTCCGTCGATCAGTTCGGAAACGTGATTTCAGAAAAACCTGGATCCAACTCGGATGCACCCGGTATCGCGTTTGTCGCTCACACTGATCACCCCGGTTACGAGGTGGTTGCTCACGATGGGCAAAATCTGACTCTCAGAGCACTCGGTGGACTTGGTCGACACGCGGGAGACAACGGAACCCCGATCCGAGTCGTTTCTCATGACGGAGCTGTAGTTCCGGCTGTTGTAACGGGCTGTGATGAACCTGCCGACGATTACTCGAAACAAAGACGTGCTGAGGGTTGGCTTGGAACTCAAACGGTCTACGCGCGTCTAGAAAATGAAGTTGAACTGGGTGAACTGCCGGTACGTGTTGTTCCCGAATTACCCGATATTAGGATCGAGGACGATCTCATCTCGATGCGAGCAGCCGATGATCTGGCTGGATGCGCAGCCATTCTTGCAGGCGTTGAGTCGCTCATTGGAGTCGAAACCGAAGGTAGCGTTTACGGTGTGTTCACACGTGCCGAGGAAGTAGGTTTGCTTGGAGCCGCTGCCAACGCCGAAGCCGAGATCCTCCCTAAGAACACGGTTGTTGTATCGGTGGAAACGAGTTCGATCCTTCCCGGAGCAGAGCAGGGAAGTGGTGTAGTGATTAGAACAGGGGATCGAGCAGCAACCTTTGACTATTTTGCTGAGGCGTATCTGGTCGTAGCTGCCTCCGAACTAACTCGGAAAGATGAGTCATTCAAGTTTCAACGTCAATTGATGAGCGCGGGCGGGTGTGAAGCGTCGGCTTACAAGGCGGTCGGCTACCGAGTGAGTGGTACCGCGTTTCCCCTCGGCAACTGGCACAACCGGGGCGACGGAAAGGTCGACCTCGAAAACATTTCCAAAGCAGACTTCATTTCAGGAACTAAGCTGATCCGCGAAGCGGGCCGTCTCGCCGGAACAGATCAACCTGGCATATTGAGCCGATTTACCGGTATCGCCAGCGAGGAATCTGACCGCCTGAAGGCGACGAGAATCAACCGATAAGCCTGTATTCACCAACCCGCTAGAGCGTATTCTGTACACCCAAGTCCAATGAACTCACGGAGCTAAGCACACAAATGGAAGTCGATGGCAGTTACCTGGTCGCCCGCACGCTAAAAGAAGAGGGTGTTGAGCACCTTTTCTTTTTGATGGGGGGTCCGAATTACGAGATCATCAACAATGCCGAGGACATGGGTATTCGGACGATTGATTTCCGCCACGAGCAAGCAGCTGCAATGGCCGCTCACGCATACGCTCGAGTTACCGGAAAGCCCGGTGTTACAACAGCCGCATCTGGTCCGGGCACTTTGAATCTCCTGACCGGTCAGTACACAGCGTATGTCGACTGTGCGCCAATGATCACTTTAGGTGGTGCTGGGCCGATTTCCGACTTCGGTCGAGATGGTTTCCAGGAAATTGACCAGGTGGGCATTTTCGAGCCGGTTTCTAAAGCAGTGATGCGTCCGACTGACGCAGCTCGGTACCCCGAACACGTATCTACGGCATTCCGATTGGCGACCACTGGACGACCCGGTCCCGTCTACATCGATTGCAATGAAGATGTGCTGTACTCGAAACTCGAAGAAGATGACGCTGTGTCTCCAAGCCGGCCGACGTCTGCGGCTCGTCCTGCAGGTGATCCCGACCAGGTAAAAGCAGCGATCCAAATGCTGTCGGATGCCGAATCACCGATCATCTTCGCAGGTGGTGGAGTTTGGTGGTCACAGGCCTATGACGAGCTCAGGCAGTTTGTTGAGCGCACAGGGATTCCGTTCTACACAGCGCCAATGTCACGTGGACTCATCGCTGACGACCATGAGCTTTCATTCCCTGCTGCGCGTTCAACCGCGTTCCGACAGACCGACGCTGTCCTTGTCGTTGGAACTCGATTCAACTGGATGATGACGTTCGGCAAGAGAATCGCTGCCGATGCAAAAATAATCCAGATCGATATTCACGGCGCTGAGATCGGTCACAACCGGTCGGTAGATATTGGAATCGAGGGTGATGCCCGCACCGTTCTTCAGCAGCTAAACGATGCAGCAGACACCATTGGCTTCCAATCGAAGTCAGATTCGAAATGGGTGGAATCTCTTCGAGAAGCCGATGAATCTCGAAGGGAACGTGTCGCTCCGCTGGAAAACTCCGATCAGCGACCTATTCACCCGTTGCGATTGTGCAAAGAACTTCGCGAAGTGATGGATCGTGACGCTATTCTCGCCGTCGATGGAAACGAGATCCTGCACTACGGTCGACAATCAATGCCGACATACGTGCCCGGACACCGACTCAACTCTGGACCCACAGGTTGCATGGGAGTTGGTCTTCCTTACGCGATTGGTGCGAAGATCGCCAAGCCTGACACCCAGGTCGTCGCGCTGCACGGTGACGGCTCTCTGGGGATGAACATCCAGGACTTTGACACGGCGGTGCGCCACAATCTGCCAATCGTGATCGTTGTCTCGAATAACGAAGGTTGGACCGCTCGTGTTGAGGGAATTCGAAAGCCTGGACGTGAACTTGGATTTACCCGATTCGACAAGATTGCTGAATCGCTTGGTGGACACGGAGAACTCGTCGAAGACCCGAAAGACATTCGACCAGCCCTGGAACGAGCATTTGATGCTGGTGTTCCAGCGATCGTGAATGTTCGAACTGACCCAACTGCGAGGGCACTGTCCAACTTCGTTGGCTCCAAGATGGAGTAAAGTTCGCTCAGAAATTGCGAACACACTCGCGATGCGAGTCGACGGAGGTGCTGTGTGCCGTTCTATCTCATGCTGTCCAAGTTGACGGAACGCGGTCGTGATCGTGTGAAACACGATCCGGATCGGATCGGACAGGTCAACCTCGAAATCGAAGATCAGGGTTGCAAGGTCGTTTCGCAGTACGCGCTACTCGGGCGATACGACTTCGCAACGATCATCGAAGCACCAGACAACGCACACATGAGCCGTTTGGCAATCGACCTCGGGGCGCGCGGGACTATCGAAACTGAAACACTTCCCGCCGAACCGACTGACGAATTCATTTCTGCGATGAAAGCCAATTAGAACATCAGTCGCCTAGTACACAAATAACCCGAGACCACGAACCAGAGACATGACCTCAGACCGAGACTTAGGATTTACGCCAACCCACAAGCTGCGAGAAATGATCGGCTCAAAGGAAATTTCGCCGGTAGAGCTGATGGAATCTCATTTGCGCCGGGCCGATGAGCTCGACCCGAAGCTCGGAATCTTTATTACTCGAATGTCTGAGTACGCCCTTAATGAGGCGAAAAAAGCCGAATCAGCGATTATGAATGGCGAGGACCTCGGACCACTACATGGGATTCCGGTGCCATATAAAGACACCGAACCAATGGCAGGGTTTCGCTGGACTCACGGATCGTTGCCAGCAACGGATAACATTGCAGAAGTTGATTCGATCCCGCTGGAACGAGTTAGAAAAGCCGGCGCGATTATTTCTGGCAAAACGAATACACCAGAAAATGGCTTCGCTGGGACGACCGAGAACCGATTGGGACCACCTGCAAGGAATCCGTGGAATCCTGATAAAACTCCTGGCGGCTCATCCGGCGGTGCTTCAGCGGCTGTTGCGTCGGGTCTGACCAGCTTCGCTCCCGGCGGCGATGGTGGTGGGTCGATTCGTATACCAGCAGCGTTCGCTGGCGTTTATGGCATCAAAGCGACTCAGGGTAGGGTGGCGCGGATGGCAGGCGGTCGTGCCGGTCACAACATTATGAACAACGCCACCTCAGGCCCACTTACGCGGACTGTGAAAGATGCAGCGATAACCCTTGGAGTATTCTCTGGCTACGATCCTCGTGGTGAGTACGACACGATTACAGACGAAGTCCCCGACTACGTTGGTGCGTTGACCAAAGGTGTGAAGGGCCTGAAGATTGGCTGGACCTCGGACATGGGAGGAAATCCGGTCGATCCAGAAGTCGCTCAGGTCGCAGAAAACGCAGCAAAATCCTTCGAGCAATTAGGCGCAACAGTCGAGACTGTAGATTTCAATCCTTCCGACTACGAAGAAGTGTTCTGGACATTTTTCGACTACTTTACGGTCAAGGGGCTCGATGCCGCGAAAGATGATTGGGAGAACCGACGAGAGCAACTGACGGACTACTTCGGCGAGTACATGGACCGTGCCGCTACTCTTTCTGCCGAGCGTATGTGGCAGATTTTCAGCAATATCGGCTGGTATCGCCGCTACGTAAACCAGTTTTTCGGTGATTACGATTTGCTGCTGTCCCCGACGCTTGCTGTACCTGCTTTCAATGTCGGAGAGGCTCCTGAAGTTATTGACGGTCGACAGGTTCCGCACAAGCTCTGGGGATTTACGCCGTTTACGTATCTGTTCAACCTGACAGGCAACCCGGCAGCATCAGTGCCTGCAGGATTCTCGTCAGACGGACTACCGATCGGACTCCACATCATTGGTGACATGAAGGACGAAGTAACAGTCCTCGCTGCATCAGCAGCGTTTGAAGAGGCTCGACCATGGGCGGATAAGCATCCACCGGTGAGTTAGGGCCGGCGACTGTACTTCTGGATTACGTCCCAGATTTCCGGCTTCATCGAGTTGTAGATGAAGTAGCAGTACCGCGTGGCACCTTGCGCCTGCATTTCAGCGAGGAGCCGGTCGAGCTCTGACGCAGTCAGCCAGTTCGATCCAAAGTGTTCGAGTCCTACCCACGGCATGAAGCGTTCCGCACCACCACTGTTATCGAGCATTTTGCGGGTTTGATCCCGTACCGAAGTTTCGAACCAACCGTTGGTCGCTTCCTGATCGTAAGAACTCACCGGGTAGTCGGCTGGCATCGGGTAATCAAACATTGCCCCGAAGAGTTCAGACGCGAGATCATGGTCAAGCCCAGCATTCCATTCGACAAGCGTGTCGATCCAGTTGACTATCGTGCCGCGGAACCCCGCAACTCCACCTGACCACCAGTACTGTTTCGGCTGCTGGAAGTCGATGTATTGCTGCTTACGTTTCGTGTTGTGACCGGTGAGCGGTTCAGCAAATGGAAGACGAGAAGAATTCCCGACTTGAAGTTCGGGTAAATATCGTTTCACGCCGGTGTAAGACGAGCTCACGCTCCATTCAACCGACTGCTGCTTGAACTCGAACCATTCCTTGAACTTCGGATGCGAACCCCACCAGGCGTGACTGACCAGCGCGCCGGGTGCTTCTTTGATGAACTTTCTTGCGTAGTCAGGATTGAACCCGTGCAGAAACTCTTTGAAATGCTCGCGACCGTCAAGGATCGACTGGAAATCCATTCCACGTGATTCGGCGAACGCCCTGTTCTCCGGGCTATCAATCTGTTCGACCCAAAGATCATCTCGATGACCGGGTTTGATCTCCCATTTGAAGTCGGGGCCATCTAGCAACAATCCGGTCACTTCCGGGAAGTGCTTGGAGGTGTCACGAGCTCTTGCCACAGTCATCCCCGGCATTTCCGGATCGGTGAAACTTGGAGTTCGGCGAGTCGTGTCGAGCTTGCCTGAACCGAATCCCCCGTGAAGGAAATAGCCCTTGTCATCGACAACGTAGATCGAAAAACCTTTGGACTTACCGAGTTTCAGTGCCTCGCCAAGTTTTTCCGCATCTGAAGCGAGGTGTGACGGCATAGTTGGTGGTGACCATGACAGCCCTTCGTAAAACTCTGGAGTTGGGTTGAATGCAGCCGTTGGGACCCGCTTTACCCGATCTCCACCCATAGCGGTTAGACCTCTTGGATGAGAGTCTTCGGGTTGTGGGTAAACGTTGCCAGCATCTGGACCTTGATCGTCGAGCAAGCACAACCACTGCAGCGCTATCTCGCTGATTCCTGCACCTGACAATTCGTCCCAAAACGACTCTTCGAAAAGGATGTCGTTCGGTGGTCGAACGGTCATTACGGGGCGAAGAGGGGAGTGCTCAGTCATCGGGTGATCCTGCTCGGTCTAGTTGTCTGGCGGCAATGTACACCGAAAGGAGCGCAATGTGGTTGCGAACGCCATCCAACCGGGGATCCTTCGACGAACTCAGGATGACCGAACCGGTTTACGTAAGCGAAGGAATCGCGGTGAACTGCTCTTCATACAGTCGTCTGTAAAGTTCCGACCGCTCCAGCAATTCGTCATTCGTGCCACGGTCAGTAATTTGACCGTTTTCCAATACCAGAATTTGGTCTGCTGAAATAACCGTTGATAAGCGGTGCGCAATTGCGATCGTCGTGCGACCTTCTCTCAGCCGTGCAAGTGCTTGCTGAATCATCCGCTCCGAGAGAGTGTCGAGTGAACTTGTGGCTTCATCTAGTAGCAATATTCTCGGATTGGCCAGGATCACACGTGCAATGGCGAGACGCTGCCTTTCACCGCCTGACAATCGGTAGCCACGCTCACCTACGACAGTGTCGAATCGTTCCGGCAAACGATCGATTAAATCGAATATTTGAGCAGCCCTAGTTGCTTCTTCCAACTCAGCGTCGGTTGCGTCGGGCTTTCCGTAGAGGAGATTCTCTCGTACCGAAGTGTGGAACATGAACGAATCTTGTGAGACCACACCGATCAGGCGAGAAAGATCCCGCTGCTTCATATCCCGAATGTCGACGCCATCAATTGTGATTGAGCCTGCGTCTGGATCATAAAGGCGCGCCAGCAAATATCCAACCGTCGTTTTACCGGCACCGCTAGGTCCGACCAACGCCGCTAGTCCGCCACTGTCGACATCGATATTGATACCACCCAGTTCGAATGGCTTGTCTTTCGATTTACCTTCATCCGGGGTTGAATACGAAAAGCCGACGTTCTTGTATGCAACCTCTCCTCGCACCTTAGTTGGCTCAAGAACAACAGGATTCGCTGGGTCTTTGATCGCCGGGTCAATATCGAGGTATTCAAAAATCCGATCGAATAGAGCCAGGGAACTGGTTACATCGACACCACGGTTGAGCAGTCCGGACAGGGGGAACAGCAATCGAGCCTGGATCGTTGTGAAGGCAACAATGTCGCCGAGAGATATGTCGTAGCGTCCCTCGGAGATAAATAGCCCGCCAAGTAACCAAACAATCGCAGGTGCCATCGTGAAAAAAGTTTGCACCACCACGAAGAATCCTCGACCGGTCATTGCCTGACGGATCGAAAGCGAAGCTAAGCGACGGTTGTTCTCATCGAATTGGGCAAGCTGGTCCTGATCCCGACCAAAAGTCTTGGCAAGCATGACACCTGAGATCGAGAGTGTTTCGCCAGTCCGACTCGTCAAATCAGCCAGTGCTCGTTGCGTTTCTCCAGTCAGCCTCCGACGCCGACGCCCAACACGAACAGTGAAGAACACAAACACCGGGACAGTGAAGAATGCGACCAGCGACAACTGCCAGGAAATCACCAGCATGGCGATCACGGAAGAAATCACCACTGCCGAGTTCGAAACGAACGTTCCTAGCGTGTCGGTGAGAACAAGTTGAGTGCTGGACACGTCGTTGGCAAGACGAGATTGAATGTCACCGGTTTTTGATGAAGTGAAAAACGACAGGGGCAACTTCTGGAGGTGCTCATAGACCGAGATCCTGAGCGATTGCATTACTCGGAATCCGGTCCGCACATTCAGGTAGGCCTGAGCGAGGTTCATCGCTCCACTAACCGCGGCGATAACCAACATTCCACCTACGAGCAGGTAGAGCAAGTTCATGTCGTTATCAGGGATCGCGACATCAATGATTTGTCGGATCAGGAGTGGTGTCGCTACGCCGAGTATCGCGGTGCTGAGAACCAGGAATACAACTGCACCGAGCCCAAGTTTGTACGGAGCGTATAGAGATATGACGCGTCGGATCGTGCCGTGCCGCAACGGACGCTTCGGAGCATCTTCGGGAGTTGCTGTGTAACCGTGTCTTCCGTGAACCATATAAACAGTTTCGCCCTGAATCCGGAAATAGAAAAGCGGCTGGCAATTTGCCAACCGCTTCACATTTGGTGCTTGGTAGCCCCAAGGGGATTTGAACCCCTGTTTCAGCCTTGAGAGGGCCGTGTCCTGGGCCACTAGACGATGGGGCCTCATGGCTGCCGATCCAGGGATCGAACCTGGGTTCCCAGATTCAGAGTCTGGTGTCTTACCGCTAGACGAATCGGCAACAGCGAAGGTTTATATTACCAAGGCATTTCAAATTCTCTAAACGATTCGCCACCGAAAATTCCCGATTTCACGCTAGACTGTCGGCGCTCAAGTACAAGCCTCGGAGGTATTCGTGTCCAGTTCGTTGGAATTCAAAGGCGTCTTTCCCGCAAATCCCACTCCCGTTCATGCCGATGGGAGCATCAATGAGGAGGCTCTTCGCGCTATTTTCGACGACAACCTATCCCACGGTGTTGGCGGATTCTGGGTTGCAGGCTCCACTGGCGAAGGGCCGATTCTGACAGACTCCCAACGCGAGACTGTCGCCCGGGTTGCTGGTGAGACCATCAGCGGACGTGGCCTTTCGATCATGCATGTGGGTGCAATTAGCACCGAGAGTGCTGCGAAGGGTGCGAAAGCGGCTCGAGAATCAGGATGTGACGCAATTTGTTGCGTACCACCGTTTTTCTTCCGAGCAAGCGACGAGATGGTCATTGATCACTACAAAGCGGTTTCAGATGCTTCGGATGGTCTTCCGTTCTTCGTTTACAACCTGCCACAACTAACTCAGGTCGAAACTACACCTGCCTTGATGGAAAAGATCGTAGCCAACGTTCCCAACGTGGTCGGTCTGAAACATTCAGCCGTGAACTTTGCCGACATTCGTGCGTTCGCTGACATGGGCTTGAAGTGTTTTTCGGGCAGTGGGGCTCTGCCGCTACCAGCTCTCACAATGGGTGCAGTCGGAACTGTTGATGCTCCACTTTCACTTATGCCATGGCACTATGTCGAGCTATACAACTCCTGGGTAAATGGAGACATTGATCGAGCAAAAGAACTACAGGATGTTGCATCAAAGATCGTCGAGGTCGTGAAGATGTTCGGTGCCCCGGCTGCGGTATGTAAGACGATTCTTTCTGAGCGTTTGGGAATCGATTGCGGAGACGCTATTGCTCCCGTGCCGTCGCTATCAGATTCGCAAAAGACTGAAGTCCTGAAAGCGGCAAAAGCCATTGGCGCCTTAGACGCTCCTTAGGTCGACTTCGATTTCATTCCACGAGAAATCGAATCTGAACCATAGCGTTCCCTGATCGAATCGATAGCTTCGCTGGTGTGAGTATCTGTGAGTGGCGTCGCGTCGAGTAGCGATAGTTGTGCGGCTTGTTCACCCAGACCGGAAACCGACACACCGATTAATCGCACAGGATCCCCTCGGCGCGCCATCTCGACTCGAAGTAGCCCAACCGCCGTTTCGTAAATTCGCTGATCTCCGTCGCCCGGTGTAACGAAAGTCTTCTGACGGGTAAAAGTGGAGAAATCCCCGTATCGGAGTTTGATTCCTGCCTGCTTTGCTAGCTGTCCTGTTCTACGAAGTCGTGTGCCTACCCGTTCCGATAATTCCTTAAGCACCTCTTCAAGTTTTGCGATCTCAACGACATCTGAAGAAAAAGTTGTTTCAGCGCTGATTGATTTCGATTTCGGCCGTTCTCGAATTGGACTGCGATCAATTCCACGAGCACGTTGCTTTACATATCCGGAGTGGTTCGGACCAAGTGCTCTTCGAAGTGGACCATCTTCAGCGGTCGCCAACTGACCCAGTGTTGTAATCCCGAGTTCTTTTAGTGCTTCCTCGGCTTTAGGTCCTATTCCCGGCATGTTTCTCACTGGTTGTGGTGCAAAAAACGCCCGGGCATCTTCTTGTCTGACTCTGAAAACGCCATTCGGTTTCGCATGTTCAGTAGCGACTTTCGCGACGAGTTTGCTGGGACCAATACCAATAGAGACAGGTAGTCCGAGAGAGTCTTTTACGTGCGTTCGAATCGTGTTCGCCGTATCGAGGGGATCACCTAAAGACCGTTTAGTGCCAGTCATGTCCATGTAGGCTTCATCGACACTCATCGGAACCACGAGAGGCGAGTATTCATCGAGTATTGCCATGAACTTTTTCGAGATGTCTCGATAGAGCTTGTGGTTTCCTCGAAGGTAAATCGCGCTGGGAGCAAGTCGACGCGCTAACGACATTGCCTGGGCGGAATGAACCCCGAATCGTCGAGCTTCGTAAGAGGCAGTCGAAACAACCCCGCGTGGTCCTAGACCACCAATAATCACCGGTTTTCCGATGAGATCAGGGTTCTCCTGTCGTTCAACCTCAACGAAGAACGCGTCTAGATCGACGTGAAATACGAGTCGTTCTTGAGGTTCAGGAGCCATGCCGACAGGTTAGCACCATCGGACCAACAGCTAGTACTTGGAGCGTCAGCTAAGGTCCTGGATCTGACGCACGTTGTTCGCCATCTCGACCGCAGCATCAGCGTAGTCGCGTGCATGTGATATTCGCGCGATCGCCTGATCGGTGTTATCCGTTGTCAGGACTCCGAAGATAACAGGCTTACCAGATTCGCTTCCGGCGGTGGAAATACCCTCGGTGGTAGCGAACGCGACGTGATCGTAATGATCGGTTTCGCCCTTGATTACTGCACCAAGACAAATTACCGCGTCGATATCGCCACGATTTGCCAGATGACGCGCCAGGAGAGGCAATTCAAACGCACCTGGTGCACTAACCGAGACTATCGAAGAATCAGATACACCAAGTTGCTGTAGTCGCTTGATCGCAAGGTCGCGCATTTGGTGCGTGACGTAGCTATTAAAGCGCGCAGTCACGACTGCAATCCCTAGTCCGTCCGGGGTGTATGAAGGCTCGATAGTTTTTGGGGTCATTTAGGTGACGATCTAACCGTTGGTTTGGTGTTATCGATGTCCAGGTCGTGTCCCATTTTTTCGACTTTGGTCTTCAGATAGAAGCGGTTTTCGTCGTTGACCGGAGCTTCCAGTGGGATTTGCTCAACCATTTCCAGTCCAAATCCCTCTAGACCAACAACTTTCTTTGGGTTGTTTGTGAGAAGTTTGAACTGTCGAACACCAAGATCACGAAGGATTTGAGCCCCGACACCGTAACGTCGGAGATCCATCGGAAATCCGAGCCGTGTGTTGGCTTCAACGGTATCGAGTCCCTGGTCCTGAAGTTCGTAGGCTTTCAGCTTGTTGAGAAGTCCGATTCCCCGGCCTTCTTGCCGCATGTAAACGAGAACTCCACGACCCTCTTTCGCGATCGCATCAAGAGCCATGTTTACCTGGTCGCCGCAGTCACAGCGGGTGCTGCCAAAAACGTGACCGGTCAGACACTCAGATTCAACCCGAACAATTACTGGTTCCGAGTCATCGATTTCACCCATGTAGACAGCGATGTGTTCGCCGGTATCGACGGGGCTTCGGTACGCGACGGATTTGAACACACCATGCTGGGTTGGAAGTCGAGCTTCCGCAGCCCGTTCGACGAGTTTCTCGTGACTCATGCGGTAAGCGATGACATCGGCAATCGAGACGATAGGCATTTCGTGTTTTTCGGCGATCTCTTCCAATTGAGGTCGTCGTGCCATCGTTCCGTCTTCGTTGAGAATTTCGCAAATAACTGCAGCAGGGTGCAATCCGGCCATTGTGACCAGATCAATGGAGCCTTCCGTGTGGCCTGCTCGAACCAGCACGCCACCGTCCTGATAACGGAGAGGGAACACGTGACCAGGCTGCACAAAGTTCGCAGCGGTTGATTCCTCGCTTGCCAGCAGCTGGATTGTGTGTGAACGATCTGCAGAAGAAATACCCGTCGTGATTCCGTATGCGGCGTCAACGGTTACAGTGAACGCTGTGTGGTGCTCAGAAGTGTTCTTTTTGACCTGCATTGGCAGATCGAGTCGGTCCAGATTTTCACCGAGCATCGGCGTGCAAATCAGACCACGTGCCTCCATGGTGAAAGTCGTGATCTTCTCAGGCGTGGCGAACTCTGCTGCCATCACCATGTCGCCTTCGTTCTCGCGGTCCTCGTCATCGACAAGAATCACGATCCCGCCACGTTTGATGTGTTCAACAGCGCGTTCTACCGAAGCGAATACTTTCGGGTCGACTTTATCTGGGATGTTTGGGTTAGTGGTCATTCGCTAGGTTTCAGGTCGGCGATGTATGGAGCGATGAGATTCGCGACGTACTTTGCGGTTACGTCGGCTTCGAGGTTTACAGCCGATCCTTCGTGACGGTATTGAAGCGTGGTGTGATCAAAAGTGAATGGAATAATTGCGACTGAAAAAGAATCATCGTTTCGGTCAACGACCGTTAGGCTTGTGCCATCAATGGTGATGAAGCCCTTTTCGACTACGTTCTCAATTATATTCGTCGGAGCCTCGATGACGATCACTTTGGAGTTGCCATCTTCAACGATTGACCTTATTCGCCCAACACCATCGACGTGACCTTGGACCATGTGTCCACCCACACGATCACCATATTTGAGTGATCGTTCGAGATTTACCTTTTCGCCCGACACTAGTTCGGAAAAGTTGGTTCGAACTCGAGTTTCTGGAACGGTGTCTACCGTAAATGTCGAGGAGTATTCATCGATTGAAACAACCGTCAAGCAAGCACCGGCAACCATGATCGATTCAGAAATCTTCAAGTCTTCCAACACTTTTGAGGCGTTAATTACGAGCGTGTCACCGTCATACGCCGACACAGTCCCTACCTCTTCAATGATTCCTGAAAACATGATGTAGATTGCGGTTTCGAACTAAGTTTTCCGGCTACGAAGCATAGCCTTGAATCAGGATATCGCTCCCGATGCGCTCATGTGACACGGTTTCGAGTCTTAGGGCGTCATTTAGTTTCGCCGCGCCAGAACCTTGGAATGGACCTGGCGCAGCCTCGCCTCCAATGATGATCGGGGCGACGAACAGCATCACTTTTTGTGCTAACTTTTGGTCGAGGAAACTTCCGCCCAGTTTCCCTCCGGCTTCGACGAGAAGATTCAGAATTTCGAGTTTTCCGAGGTCGATGAGTAGTTGTTGCAGATTCAGGCCGTCATCGGTCTCGTCAATGCGCAATACACTGACATTCGATCTTTCGAAGCCCACATTCGCGCCAGAGCCCACGACCCAAATAATTTCACCAGAGTCATCCAGAATTTTTGCGTTTTCTGGTAACCGGGCCTTTGAATCAAGAACGATCCGGTACTTCGGACGGTCGGTCCTTGAACCACCCGGACGGGCCGTCATTTGAGGATCATCGGCCAGGACTGTGCCAATTCCAGTGAGAATTGCGTCTGACTCGTTTCTGAGCTTATGAACCCGTTCACGAGAGGCTTCCGATGTTATCCACTGTGAATCGCCAGTTCGTGTGGCAATTTTGCCGTCAAGGCTGATCGCGGATTTGAGAGTTACGAACGGGATATCGTGTTCGAGGTGGTGCGCAAACCCCTCTATGAGTTGATTTGACTGGACCAACTGCTTTGGTGAAACGGAACGATCAATTTCAATTCCGACTGCTTTGAGTTGCCGAAACCCATTTCCCGAAACTTGCGGATTCGGATCTTCGATCGGACAAACAACTTTCTGGATGCCCGCAGAAATAATCAAGTCTGTACAGGGTGCCGCAACTCCTTGAAAAGCGTGCGGTTCAAGAGTGCAATAAATCGTTGCACCGCGAGCTCGTTCACCGGCCTGATTGAGCGCTATTGCCTCAGCATGTTTGCCAGGACGTGGTTCCGTTGCTCCTTCGCCAACAATTTGATCGTCTTTAACAATCACCGCACCAACAGGTGGACGTGGCGAAACGCCCCCCTTAGCGGCGCAGGCGAGTTCTATTGCTCGGTCTAGTGGATGTATGTCGAGAATCCTTGAAGCCTACGAACGTTTGATGTGACTGTCGAAATCAAGGTGCGCGCGGCTGGCAGTTGGAACTTCTTGACCCTGGTAACGACTGCTCAATTCTTTGGAACCGTACGGTCGCTCGACTTCAGTGGTCATTTGTTGGAACGATATTTGACCGATTCTCATGCCGTAGTAAAGAGTGATTGGAAGACGTGAGACGTTTGCGAGCTCAAGCGTAAGGTTCCCGGTCCATCCAGGATCGATAAAACCAGCAGTTGAGTGGATCATAAGACCAAGACGACCCAGCGAACTTTTTCCCTCGATACGGGCGACAATGTCGTTCGGCAGAGTCAGTTTTTCGAGAGTGCTGCCAAGTACGAACTCGCCAGGGTGCAACATGAACGGCACGTCCTCGGTAATTTCGACCTCTTCAGTAAGGTTTGGAACGTCTTTGCGAAGGTCGATGTATGGCAACGTAGAGTTCCGAAACACTAGGATCGTGTTTGCAAGATGAAAATCGACGCTGGCAGGCTGAACATCGCGATCTGAATAAGGCTCGATCTTGATCGTGCCTGCCTCGATCGCCTCTCGAATTGACCGGTCACTTAGGACCATGCGCGACTCCCGAAATGTTCCGATGTTTAGAAGTGATCTCAGGATTGTACCCAGCGCAGTTTGCGGTTGGCATGAATTGTTAACTAAAAAGGGCGAGTCAATTTTGACTCGCCCCCTATTTGTATCGCTTTCGATTAGTTGATTGCGAATACAGCTTGAACCGTGACTGAGAGGCTTGCTTCACCCGCGTTGAACGGAGTTGGTGCGAAGCCGCCATCGAATGCTGCGCTCTCGGCTCGTGCGTAGTTCACGCTCACCGGAGCAGAGCTACCGATTTCAGAAAGGTAAACGAGTTGACCAAGACTCGTTCCCATGGCTCGTGCGTAGATATCTGCTTTGGCAAGTGCGTCTGCGGCTGCTGCCTGACGGATCTCTTCGCCGAACTCACTCGGGTCAGCAACTGTGAACGAGATCGAGTTCACTCGAATCAGGTTGCCACCTGCTTCAGCCGCGCTGTCCACAACTTCCCCAAGTCCATCGATGTCACGAACTGTGACCTGCACCGAATTCGAAACCACGTAACCGATTATTCGTGGCTCGCTGTGTCGACCCAGTGAGTCAGAAACTTCAACCCACGTAGTTTGTGGATGAATGTTGAAGCTGGTTGTGACGATGTCATCTTCAGCAACGCCAAGCGCTTTGAGTTCAGCAATCACTTGATCCATTGCATGGGCCGCCGCCTGACGAGCTGCTGAAACCGTTTCTTCTCGACTTTCAACGCCCAGTGAAATCTTTGCGATGTCGGCTGGCACGTTGACGGTCGCGGTCCCATTTACCCAGATACCGTTCAGTGAGGAATTGGCACCACCGTACGAGGCTGAGAATCCTTGAACGGAGCTGAAGCCATCCGGGTAAGGTGCGATCGCTGGTACAGCTGGTTCGCTGTAGCTACTGCTCGATACAGGGAAGCTTTCTCCGACGCCTCCAATACCTGTCACGATATCAGCTGGAGCACCAATCGGGATGTCCTGCTGATTGGATCCTGCTGGTTCATTGTCGGCAGCATCGTCTTGTGCGCACGCAACGGCGGCTAAAGCGATTAGTGACATCGCAGCCATGAGCAGCCAGATTGAGCGGATTTTGATATTCATTGCCGCTTCCTTTCTTTTCATTGATTGGCTCTGAAACGAGCCAGGTATTGCTTTATCTCTGCGCCACACCGTGCGTGCTCGCAGTGTTGTCATAGATAGGACGTGCGAGGGGGTGGAAAAGTTCCACTCGAACTGGATGGGATCTGAAACTGCATTCAAAGGACGCCGAATCGACTCGACGAAAGGGAGCTGGGCGGCGAGTTAGCTTCGAGTAGCTCGAAGTCGCAGCCAACCTGCAACGAGGAGAGCGGCAACTACTGCTAGTGCCAACTGGAGCTGTCTGACCGGGAGAGTTAGCCCGTCGCTGTCGCCGTTATCAGGAAGTGCCGTATCGGCGATTACTGCTATTTCAGCCTCCTCGCCGAAGCCAGATTCCGTGGTTGATCTTTCTACAGCCCCACCAATTGCGGGTGCGCCGGGTATTACAGGGTCGTATGGCAGCAACTGCTCAGAAGAAGTAGGGGCTTCTTCAGTCTCGAACTGATCTGCATCTACCTCGGCCTTTGGCAAGCCTGTTGTTGCCATTGGTGCCGGCGCAAGCTCGGCTGATTCCACGGGTGCCCGTTGTGACATTTCCATATCAGCGGTGGCTGGCGCTTCGGCCGCGAGGCTGTCTGACTCCGGCGCCGCCGCACCTGCAGCAAGTGTTGCTCCGCCAGATTCGAATGCCGCAAATTCCCCATCATCAAACACCGCTGCAGTATCGTCGCTGCTCGACCTCGAACCTGACTGCTCTACAACACCGGCGAGATCGCCGACCGTAAGAACAGCAACAGCAAGAGCCGCAATTCCGGCAAGGACTGCCGGTGCCCATGCAAGCTTCTGGTTTGGAGCAAATAACTCGAACAGTCTACTAACTGAAGATTCATTGCCCTCAGCCGCTTCGACCATTTCAGGTGTGATCGCAAATGATCTCGGCGCCTCAGGTGTTCCAACGCAGCTAAGCAACTCTCGAAGCGCCTGCTGTGTACTCAGATCTTTTGCCAGCTCCGGGTTTGCCTGGCTCAGTTTTTCAACTAGGAGAGCCTCTTCTTCCGACGCGTTGCCATCGACATACGCATTGATTGCGTACTCAGCCCGATCTGTACGACCGGATATTCGATTTAGCAACGTTTTAAGCACTCTGTAAAAAGCTCCTCAACCTATAGACGCATGGAGGCCGGTAAAAGTTCCGCTTGTTGTTGAACGCAATCTCTCATCCGGGCTCGAGCACGATTAATTCGAGACTTTACGGTGCCTATCGAGACACCTAATGAATCGGCCGCCTCGTCGTACTGGAACCCCTCGACATCGACCATTACAAGGGCAAACCTGTGGTCGTCCGTAAGACCACCAAGGCAGTGCTCAAGTAGACGCGCTAATTCGGAATTGAGCGCATCAGCCATTGGGTCTTGCGACTCATCCTGTACGGTTTCGGCGAAGTAGACGATGTCTTCATCAAGAGACTTGTCACCTCGGCGGGTCACTTTTCGCAGATGGTCAAGCGAGGCGTTCTTCGCGATCCGGAGCAACCACGCCTTGAACAATCCGCCCCGATAGGTGGAAATCTTCCTGAAAGCAGAAATAAACGCGTCTTGCGTGATGTCTTCCGCAGCTGCGCGATTACCCACAGTTCGCAACACGACCGCGAAAACAACATCTTGATATTCCGACACCAACTGGTTGAAGGCGGTGTAATCGCCGTCACGGGTTAGTTGGATAAGTCGTTGTTCTTCGGTCGTATTCAAATCGAAGGTCTCTGGGATGAAATCACGAACATCGTATTCCTGCCCAGTGCTTCAAAACATTACTTGTCGGTTACTTCATTCGTAAATTCGGTTGGTATATTCAAATTGGTTCGGCACTAGTGTGACCCGGCTCTCTTAATCACATCGGCACATCAAACGGTCAATTTGCGTTCAGTTATCAGGGATACAGGTGAAACGATCATCACGGCAGTGGTGATCTTTTTGTTGTTGCAAGGAACCACGCAGAGCTTCCTGATCGACGGTTCATCGATGGAACCGACCTTGATCCAAGGTGAGCGCTTGCTGGTAAACCGGTTCGTATATTTCCGCTCACCCGTGTCTCTGTTTGGCGATGAAGACTACTTGTTCGCCGGGCCGCAGCGCGGTGACATTGTCGTATTCCACCCGCCCACCGGCGCCGAGACTGACTTCGTGAAGCGAATCATCGGTGTTCCCGGTGATTGGATCGACCTGGATGGAGAATCGGTGTACGTGAACGGTGTTGTCACTGACTACGTGGACCAATCAACGGCACGACGACGGGAAGATTATCCAGTGCAAGTTCCCGAAGGGGAGTACTTTGTACTGGGTGACAATCGGCGAGTTTCAGTCGATTCCAGAAACTGGGGATTCGTACCAGCTGAGTCGATCGTCGGCAGGGCGTGGGCTGTTTATTGGCCGGTACCAGATTTTCAAATCTTCAATGGCTAGCCGGTCATAAACTCAGCGATTCGCTCGCCGATCATCATCGCTGGTGAGTTTGTGTTCGCCCGAGGGCAGTCGGGCATGATCGATAGATCACACACTCGCAACCCATCAACGCCTTTGACGCGCCCGTACTGATCAACCACCGCCATTGGGTCGCTGTCAGGACCCATTTTTGCTGTGCAGGACACGTGGTGCATTGTGTGGGCGTTGGCGAGCAACCACTCGTTCAAGGTGTCATCGTTTTCGAGATGATGTGGGAGCGGGTCTATTAGTTCTTCGAGGATCGGTTTATAGGCTTCGTGCTTGCCGAATTCGATGTGCATTTTTACTGCCTCGCGCATCCTAGACAGGTCGTACGGATGATCGAGCAAGTTGTAGTCAAGGAAAAGCTGGTCATGCGGATCTGATGAAACGAGACGCATCTCCCCAGAAGCCTTTGCGAGATACAAACCGGCACTCATCAGGAACTCTCGTGAAACGGAGTTCCAGCGCATGACTGCGATCATGTCGTTTCGAAGTTCACTACCGCGGGCGGTGTACCGAAGTGCGGTTTTCTGAGGACCCTGTAGAACGTCGGGCATTGGGAAGTCGTCCGCAGCGCTCCAGCGGACATGAACCGAAGGGTGATCTCGTAGGTTTTGGCCAACTCCGGGCGAATCGACAACTACTGGGATTCCGTGGGCTTCAAGTTGCTCCGATGGACCAATTCCTGAGTGCATCAATAAATGTGGGGAGCCAATTGGTCCTGCACTCAACACCACTTCGTCTGCAAAAACCTGTTTGATTTTGCCGTTCCGTTCGTACTCGACTCCGATAGCTCGTCCGTTTTCGATAATCACCCGTCGAGTGAAGCACTCTGAGTTGATCGAGAAATTTGACCGGTCCCGTGCCATGGACAGATACCCGATTGCGGTACTCCACCGGATGCCGTCGGGATTGTTGAGAGGAAGTGGACCCACACCACTGGATGCCGGGTGGTTGTGATCTTCCGTCCGTGAGAACCCTGCATCTGTTACAGCACTAATGAAAGCAGCTTGATCATCCACAAGTTCATCAGGCTGGTATCGGCGGATGACAATTGGTCCGTCATTACCGTGGTACTGGTCGGAAATATCGAGATCATTTTCCAGCCGTTTCAGTGCTGGCAAGACTTTCTCGTACGACCACTCGTCGTTACCTTCCGAAACCCAGAAATCGAAGTCCTCGGGTATCGCTCGTAGGTAAACCTGTCCGTTTATTGCTGAGGTTCCACCTGTGATTTTCCCACGAGGGACATCCATATTTTCGTGAAGACGCGTGGCGCGGGCTTTGAAGCCCCAGTTGTGATCACCATCGGGATCGATTGCCAGATCGGTGCCAGTCGCGTGCCCTTGCAAAATCTCGTCAGGTAACTCGTCGAGATTGGCGTAGTCTTTGCCAGCCTCGATAAGAAGCACCTGGCGATTTGGGTCTTCGGAAAGTCTTGTTGCGAGTGCTGCACCAGCTGATCCAGCACCGACGACGATCACATCGTATTTTTGTGGCATATTCGGGGATTCGAGAATTTGTTAGATCGACGGATTGGTTGGTGGAGTTGTTGTCCAGTCATCCCGCGAGATTCCGTTTTTGTCCCACACCACCTGTCCGTTCTTCACCGTCATTTGAGCGACGATTCGTTTATCGGTTTTGAACACTCGATTTCCTGAGCCGTTGTCTACAAGGCCGAACTCACCTTCGGCAACTTCAAGTACAGCAATGTCGGCGGGACGTGTTTGTCCAAGGTTTCCAAGCTCGGGGTGACCAATTGCCTGTGCCGGATCCCAGGTTGACCTTTTCACGATGTCAGCGAGATCCATTCCCAACGCGAGAAGCTTCGACATCGTTTCCGGCATTGTTGCTTGGTTCGACAAGATGCTTGCCCTGTGCAGATCTGTTGAAACTGTATCGGGCAGGAAGCCCTGTTCAATGGCTGCTTTGGCGATGCGGAACGAGAAGCTTCCAGCACCGTGTCCGACGTCGAATTTAACCCCACGATCGCGAGCTTCAAAGAAATATGGCTTCACCTTGTCGTCCATATCGGTCATTGGCTTACTCATTGCGTAGCAGTGAGTCACCATGTCACCCGGACTCAAGTGTTCCAGCATCATTTGGTCCATCGGGCGTGATGGGATAGGTGACTGGTCGACCATGACGAAGGTGTTTGTATCTTTCGCTGCCTGAACTCCACGGTCGAGCGGCTGCCATCCAGGACCCATGTAGTGAGCGACCTTCACGCCGACGAGTACATCAGGGCGCTGAGCGATTTTTGCCGCCGTCAGTTCTGCGTCCATGCCGACGAGGTCTTGCTCCGGTTCACCAACCATTCCTTCTCCCGCAATGTTTAGTAACGCAAATACGCTGGTTGTAGCTGGAGCGATAACAGTCTCGTTGAATTCGTCGAATGTCAGGTGTCCTGAACCACCTGCATCAACCGCGGTGGTGGTTCCTTCAGGAAGACAGTGAGCATCGGGAAGAATCGCACCGAAGTAACCAAAGAAATGCGCGTGTAGATCTACCAGGCCAGGAGTGACCACGAGTCCCGAAACATCAGCAACAGTACGAGCGTGCGCCGGGTTGATGTCTTTCCCCACCTTGGCAATAACGCTGCCAGTTGTCGCAACATCGAACTGACCGTCGATGCCATTGGCGGGGTCGATCACTCGACCACCCTTTAGTAGAAGATCGTATTTTCGGGTGGTGCTGTCACCGTCTGCCATTTGTCGCTCCG
>CAYYMP010000010.1:0-36820 GCA_964472915.1 uncultured Dehalococcoidales bacterium
GGAGGTGTGGGAACCTCTTATAAAAGGAAGCCCCTCCGAAGAGGGGCTGTTAGTGAGTTGTTTGAGGGGGGAGGAGGAGGCAACTCACTAAACTTTATTCGACACCCCAGCCACATTCGGGCTCGTCGCCTTTGCGGTAGGAACACCAGCGACAATTATTTTTACTGGGGTTTGGTGCGAAATCTGTGCAGGTTGTCATTGCAATTGCGCGACTGTAGAAGCCTGGAGCAAAGTTCATGGCTTGCTCTCGTGTGAATGACTTCACAGTTGTTTCGCCTTTATCGAGATACCACAACTCTGTTTGTACATACTGGAGTTGCGGGTAGCGAAAGAATGTTGCAATGGCATACAACAAACACTGCTGTGAGTGCGGGATCTCATTACCCCACTTTTTGCCAGTCTTGTAGTCGATCACTCTGGCGCTTTGTTCGTCTTCGTGAACCAGAGCATCGAGCTTGATTCGTGCCCATGTTTCTCTGGTCATCCAACCAACGGGTGCCCAATCTAAATCGAACCCCCATTCACCTTCGAGTTCGACTTGGGCTTCGTTGAACAAGTGCTTGAGGTCAACAAACTGGCTTTCAAACTTTTTCAGGCTGTCAGGCATTTCACCTAACACGCCTTTTACATAGTCCTCTGCTTCGTTGTGGATCTGTGTACCTCGATCCGCAGCAGGACTAGATGGCTCAGGAACTTTTTTAACGCGACTGATGTACGTTCGATACGGACATTCTTCAAATACTTTAAGAGCTGAGTACGACCACGTAGGGACTGGGCCTAACTCGTCAGGCTTGGTAGCCAGCTTGTGCTGATCAGGTCGCTCGTCTTGAGAAATTGTCATGGAAAGTCAACTAATAATTAGTGCTACTAATCATATCAGCTCTGAAAAAGAATTTCTTTCATGCTCTGCGAAGTTGTTGATCAGTTGCTGTCGATCAATGTCCGATAAGTGCCAATTAAGTCGATGACCACGTATCGTTTGCGAACCAACTCGAACAGCTTTTTGTTGCAACCCGAACCGACTTAACGTCTTGCCGAACTGTACTGCACTTAATTTTTGGTCAGTAAGCACCGTGTAGATAAGGTTCAGCGTTTGTGTTGTAACCACTGACTCTTGCTTAGTGCTTTCGGCAATCCAAGTCTTAACGTACTTCTGTGCTGCTGAGACTGATGATGGATTTAAAAAGTTACCTACATCAATTTCGAGAACAGGTAAAAAGTAATACAGATCGCCTTCTCTAATTGCGGTGATGAACTCTTCGATGACGCTCATGGCATTACGACGCATGGTTTCTTTAGCGTCATTGTTGATTGCTGTTCGTGCGAGCTGCTCGTTGTAATCGTAGCTGTGAAGGATATTGGCGAAAGAGGGCAGCTCTTGCTCGAACTGCTTGAGGTTGCCAAGAATCTCTGGGTATTTGTCTACGAGCTTCGACTCTTGTCTAGGAGCTATGGTGTAGCGTCGATCAGATTCTTCGAGGTTAACAGCGTCGTGTCGGTTCGTTAGAAATAGAAAGTTAGTGTACGACGGTAGCTCAATCTGGTTAGAACGCATCGCTCTGATGGTTAGCGTTGGCTCTGTTATTTGATTCTTCAGCTTGTCTCCGATCTTCTGTGTGCCTGCTGAAGCCGAGCCCATGTGGAACTCATCGACAATTAAGAACAGTGCGTCTCTCATATAACTGTTGAACTGCTCCTCGATGTCTTGGAGCTTACGTACTTGAACGTGGTGTGCTCCGAACAGTGGGCGAAGGATGTGGTTGTAAAAGATCTGCTTACCCGTTCCTTGTGTACCGCCGAGCACCCAACCAGACATTGATTTTTGCTTGGTCTGAAAGATGAACGCTAACCAGTTGATGAAGCGTTCAAGTTCTTCCTGACCGTCACCGAGTACGTGGAGCAACAGCTTATGGATAGAAGGGCAAGCTGCTGCAACCTTGGGGCTATCGCCTAGGGTATAGGACTCATCGAGCTTGACTGCCTGCTGCATGTACACGCTTTGTCTGAACGTATTGACTAGAAACGGACGCTCACTGGCATTTGTTTCAGGTGCGTCTTTGGTTGGGTCAAACACGAGACGACCTTCTGGTATGACATCAGGCATCAAGGTTGCGTGGTTGAGGAGGAAGTCCTCGATGTTTTGCTTCTGTATAGGTCGAAGCGGATATGTATCATCAAATTGTTTCTGGCAGGGATTGTATAGTCCACAGTAAAAGGTGTCGGTATCGAAATCTCGGAAAGCAATTGCTTTGCTTGGCGTAGCCGTTTCCGAGAGTTCGTCCTCAAATAGCTCCCTAATGGAAGCAAAAAATTCTGGGTCAGCTTTTTCGATTTCAAAGTTAGGCTCTCCTTTAAAATTAAACATCCATCGTGGATCGTTGAGATCGAAGTAGTAGGCGTTGCTGTCACCGCCATTTATGTTGCAACGGATGAAGGGTAGGGAGCTTGTGTCTGCTACCGTGATTTGCATCCGATCTGGATTCATCAGCACTTCTTCGTTGCGGTTGTTGATAGCAACGTGTTTGATCTTGGCTGTCTTCTTTCGCCCACCCGCTGCTACTCGAAGCTCGTCTTTGAGTGCTTGCTCCTGCTCAAAGACAATCTGCGGGTTGAGTTGACCAACGTGTCCAGCAAGATCGAACGTGGTCAACTGTTTAGGAACTAGGACGAACCGATCATCAGCCGAAGCAAACGGATCTTGTACGCCCTCGAACGTGGGAGGCGAGATAAAACAGGTATGTGAGTTGTCAGCCACACTTAGATCGATAGGGTACTTTAACGACTGCCCATTAGCAGATAGGTCAATCTGACCAGAAAATGCTGGAGTTGTTAGGTTAAGGCTTTTAAGCCACAGCTTTATTGTTGCTGGTGGCAACGGCACAGACAGCATAAAGAAGAGGTGCATCGACACTTGGTCTTTCTTTACGCCGAAGCTGCTTGATGCTTGGGCGATGTACGTCACGTTGTGTAGAAATGCTGGCAGCGAGTCAACGACTTGTGCTGCTGCTTTAGCAATGTCTGCGCTTGTGAGTGTTGACTGAAAGAACCAATCAGGTAGCTCGATACCATCTATATCGAGTATGAGCAGTTGGTTGTATTTTGCTCGGTCTGCCTTTCCTGCGCGGCTTTCGTTTACCAGTGGTCGTTTGAGATTGCCCTTCAGTAAACACTTGCCATCCGCCGCATTAGCTTTCATCAGAGGCAAAAGATCCTGCAAATCTGTCACATCGTGATCAGAACTTGTTACGGCTTTTACCAGTGGGTAAGCGATAGTTTCAGACGGAGTGAAGGTTTTACTGAGACGCAATCCGTTTCCTGCTGCGAGAAACGTAATCTGCATCATGCCTCCTTACCGTCCAGACAATTTAGCGATACTAATACTAAAGGTCAACAGAAGAAGATGGTTTTTTGTCTAAAACCTTCTCACCTCGGAAAATTTTTGTAGAAGTAGGGGCGCTAAACAACAAGCGAACTTGATTTCTCTCCAGCTTCAAGACGGTTATTTCGGCTAACTCATTGCCCATCTCATCCTGCAAAAATATGGACTGGTTAGACTTCCTTGTGATAACTAGCTTGCTCATTTGCTATACGAGAGATCGAATCCACCTTCTGCTGCTAAGGGTAAGTCAGGTGCCCAGCTAGGAGCTACGCACATCTCGTCAATTATAGCGTCAAATCTTGATTCTGCATCTGTTTTCGGCCCTACGCAGACGATCTCATCGTGTACGGTGAGAACGATTTCAAGATCGGGGATCTTGGCAATTCTGAGCATGGCGTCGGTTACAACGATTCTTGATAAAGCTTGAATGATGTTTTCGGTAAGCTTTCCTCCGTAAGTGTTTTCGTAGCTGCGTCTGCCATCAAATCGGAAACTTCCAGTCTGACAACGAACGAGGTTGGGGTATTTAAGCCTGAGACCATTAGGAAGACTAATACTCTCAGAGTGAACACCTACGCATTTATAGGTGTCGTATAAATTTTGTATGGTTGACGAGCGGGTTGCGATAGTCGCCATTTCGTTCAAGAAGTGACCACAACGTGTCCAAAGCTGGTCAATCTCACTGTAAGTGGTGCGATAGTTATTGACGATCTCGTGTGCTTCATCTTGGGAAATACTGATGACTGGTCCAGCAGCGCCAGACGCTAACGTCGCCTTGAACTTGTTAGCTCCCATGCCATAACCAAGCCCAAGGATAGCGGTCTTACCTACAAATCGTTCCGTGGGATCGTCGTCTTTATTAATAGGGCGGTTGTAGATTTGGCTGGCGAAGTTGCAGTAGATGTCTTCGCCTTGGGCGTACTGGTACAACAGATCATCTTGACCAGCGAACCATGCGAGCATTCGAGACTCGATGTTCGACAGGTCAGCTACGTAGACATAATGGTCTTCGGGGGCGATGAGAGCGCGTCGGAGAATGCTTTTCCGTGGCAGATTCTGTAGGTTGATCTTGTCCACGCCTCCAAAACGGCCAGTGTGAGCAGCGTAGTAACGCAATGGCACGGCAAATGAGTTGTCTTCGTGTGCTGCGGCCAGGAATCTTTCGGCTCTTGTTTCTGCGATTCGTGATTTAACGGTTTCTCGGGCTTCAAATACGTGATGTAAGTCAGGGTTTTTAAGTCGGAAGGTCTTGTATTGAACGTCGTTTTTGCCAAAGGCTGGGATATCTTCGCCTGTTGCTGGGCTTTTCTTTGTTGGGACTTTGAGTCCTTGCTCTTCAATCCATGCTGCAAACTTTTGATTGCTTGCCAGCAGCTCGCGTGAGAGCCCGGATGCTTCGAGCTTGGCCGCAGTGTTAGCCTTTTCTGCGGCTAGGAACTCCTGCACAGTGTCTTTGTCTAGGTGCAACTTTGGTACACAAAACATCTGGGTCGTTAGGTCGATGATGTCTAGCTCGCTGGCTGGGAACTGCATGGCGTTGAATATCGCGTAGGTCAACTCAACGTCTTGAATGCAGTAGCCAGCGATTTGCTCCTCGACATCTGGGGGGAGGTCGTAGATGCCTTTAGCATTTACTAGCTCCTCCCCCTTACGCATGGCTTCATCTTCAGGGAAGAATCGAACAGCTAGGTCTTTGAGTCGAGCAGACTTGAGTGGGTCTAGCCCACGGGCCATAGCTGCTGTATCGAGATAGTAAGCAGGTCGAATGCCAAACTTCTGATACAGGATGTAGCCATCAAACAATGTGTTTTGGCAGAGTAGGGCAGTGTTCTCCCAGTCAATGTCATGCAACACTGACAGATCGTCTTTGCCATACCACTCTGCCGGTTCGTCCTCAAACTTGAGTCCTACGCCCCAGAATTGGAACCGCTCGTCAGCGACGTATTCCATCGTTGTCAGCTTGGTTAGGGAATATTTGCTATCGAAATAGGTCTCAAAATCTAGGGTCAGTAGGCTCAGATTGTTGTGCAGCATAGATAGCAGGTCTCATTTGATCGAAGTCAGATTTAAGCTCGTTGTAAACCTCGGGCATCCGAGACTTCACCCAGAGTAGGGTGTAGGTTTGGAACTCGCTTGAAAGATTGTCTTCACGAAGTTTCATGTCTTCGACGACAATATCGTGAACTAATTGTTTCAGGTCCATATTACCTCCGCTAATACGTGTTGTTAAATTTTTTTACTTCGTACTCTTTGGTTACGACGCCTAATTCTTTGTCACCACGCCAATGTGGTTTGATCCAGATCTTTGTGGTCCCGTCTGCTTTTGGTTTTTTCAAGTGACGATAGAACCCTCGAACCGCATGTAACGCATGTTTGCGACCTGATAAACCAGAATTATCACCTTCTCTGTGAACTGTATTATCGGGATCAATAACAATGACGCGGTGTTCGTAAAACTTATGGTGTCCTGGTCCTCTGGTTGAGTACAAAGACTTGGATGGTTGCGCGGTTTGAATGGTGTAATGATGTTGGTTGAGTCGATTTAGCACTGCTGTTAGTTGGTGAACTGCGTAAAAAATAATTGCCGTTTCAGTATAAGACGTTACTTTATTTCCAAACTGCATTCTGTCTTTGAGAGGATTATTTTGACTTGCATAAACAGATAAACCTACTAGCGTTTTATCATCTAGGGGTATTCCATAAGGAATCATGGTCCAGGTATAAACTTTTTTGTTTCGCTTAGATAGATGCTTGACGAAAATTGAAATTCTTGCAGGTTGAGTAGCATTTTTTTCAGAGCAAACAACCATAACTTCAGAAATAAGATCTGGGTAATCCTCATATAATGGGATAGAGCCTTCGATGATAAATACCGTTTTTTCGTAGGGAAGTTGTATATCGTCGCTGTTGACGTATTGGACGCCTTTAACCTGTTTTGTTTTGAACAAAACGGCGTCCTTAAGTACCTCTTTGTGGTTTAACAGCATTGTTCCTAAATTAGTTCTTTTATCTACAGTGTCATAAAGCTCTTCGGGAGCAAACGTATTGCATTTATAGAGTAGTTTTTTCGCAGCCCTCGGATTGCCTTTTTTCACAAGGCTTTCTTGCCTTTCAAGAAATGCTAAAACTTTGTGGTAGAAGTCACTCATTTATTGCTCGATCCACATGAACTTGCGGTATGGGAACTTGGATACACGGACTAGGGACAGCTTTTCGTGACGCATCGTGCGCTTCATGATGAATAGCACAACGGAAACGATGAGACCGCCGAAGAGTGCAGCCATCATGCCGCTGAATGTGCCAGCAAGGGCAAACATTAGAACGGCAGTGATTGCGACATCGAAGAAGATGTCGTAGGTAATGACGCGTCGAACGCCAAACTTGAATAGTAAGAACAGCAAACCTGCTGCTGCGATAGTGCCTGCTAGGATCATTTGTTTTCTTCTCGCTCATCCAATTTTTTATCTAGTTCCATAGACAGCCAGTCACTGTTTAGGATTAGATCGATCTCATAAGTGATCATTTCTCTCAGTGCTTGGATCAATTCGTCTGGGCCTGTCATTCATCCTCCTCGTAACGCTCAATGATTATTTCCAGGCGATCCAGAATCTCGCTCATCAGAGTCCTGATCTCCTCCAGATGCTGGTCGCTTATCTCGATTGTTATTTTTGACATGGTTGTACAACTCCTTGAGCGTGAGGTAGGTCGTCAGAAAGCGAAGGACATAACTAATCACGCTTTGACCTCCTGACTTTTGCGTAGAGCCTAAGAGCTAGGAACATTAGTAAACACAAGAGAGCGCCATAGAAGGCGATCTCGATAGCGTTGCCGAGCATCGCAACAAATAGAATGAGAACTGCACCCAGACATAGGTACAGATTGATTTTGTCGATCATGGTTAATCCTGTAACGCGAGGTAAAGGTCGTCTATTGACTGGGGATCAGGTCTGTTGTCGATATGCCAGAGCCCATAAGTGCCGTCGTCATCAACCCATGCAGGGAACGGAGACTCAGGAAGGACGTAAGCAAAATTAGAATCTATTTCTAGTTCGTCACGGCATAAGGATGATTGACTGAACTCGAACTCGACATTTTTTCCGGTACTAAAGTGTGAGTCGTCAGGTCTGTTACGTAGCCATTCAAGAATGGAAGACGAGTGGGCGTTGAGATAACTTTCAAACAACTGCCGATGAGCTGTCATTGAAGTGAAATGTTCTCGCTGATCGGAGTTTAGATCTGCGTAAAAATGCGCCCAATACGTTTCACCGTCAGGCATGGTGTATCGATGTCTGCCTAAGCATGTTCGATCTGTTGGCGCAACATAACCTCTAGGTATGGCACCATCGTGTTTAGACCAACAGGCACCAGCAGCATCGTGATTTTCTATCTGTTCGAGGAACAGTAGGGCAATTGAAACGGCTGATATAAGGTCTTGATTGGCAAGAGCTTCGGTAAGTGGCCCACCAAAGTCGCCAAGACATGCTTCGCCTCTGGCTCCACGGAGTATATGTGGATGACAGCTAAGGCTCCGAGAATAGTAGTTTCTACCGTGACCACGAATAGGTTTGAATCTGATTAAGCCAGGGTAGATATGTACACGAAGCGGGGGCAGTTTGTGCCAATGTTCGCCTGCCAGATATCTGTACCCAAATGTACTATTACTAGTAACGTTGTTGACTCTAGCAATCATGTTGTCAACACGAAAACTTAGCGAACTGAAGTAATTCGGCTGGCCTTCGTACCACGCTGTTTTTAAACGCACATCAGATATGCGCGGGTCTGACTTTAGCTGTCGTCGTAATTCAGATTGTTTGAGGGTGATATCGGAAGAAGTAATAGAGTTGAGTTTGAGTTTGAGGTTGATTAGCTTGGTGTCGTATTCAGTAATTCTGGACCCGTTGTTAACTATTTCGTTTTTGTAATACGTAACATCGCGTGTAATTCTACGAAACAAATCATCTGCTTCATCTTTTAGCCTTAGGCTTTTGAAACCGGCAGCTAGGTCAATTGATACGTCATCTAATTCAGCTTCGTATTCTGTGATGAGATCTTCAAACCTTTCTACTTCGAGTTGTAAATCTTCGCGTCGGTTGTCGATACGCGCTATTTGATGCTGTATGTTTTCGCGCTCGTGATTAGTCCAAACAGCCGTAACATCAGAAGTCATGGAAGTTTCCTCTTACATAGAACGGGTCGTTGATATCGTCGTCTTCGTACATACCGCTGAGTAACGTCGATTGTTTTTTAGGTAAGAAATTTCTTGTTGCAGGTACGTGACGGTAGACAGGTTTCTTGAGGTTGGCTTTGCACAAAGCGTCAAGCTCTTTGATTTCTTCTTTTGTCAAGTCGGGGGAATCCACACAATCACGAACGCATTGGAAGATCACGTTCTGGGTCTTGTCATATACATCAACCTTGGCGTCACCGTGTTTGTTGTAGATCCCCCGAATGAACAAGGAAGCATTCTCGACGAAGGCAGCAACCTGCTCTTCGTCCTGATGGCTGGGAGAGACAGCCATGTTTACGTGCGAATGTCCCCAATACAGGAGCTTGGATGGATCAAGTCCTGCTTCATCGATCTCAATCGCTAATGCAGCCATAGCGTCTTGATCGATGTCGGTCTCGGCTGCGGATACAGTCTGTTCAGGAATGTATAAGTCAGTGACTAGGTATCCGTAGTCTTTAGTCTCAACGAGACCTAACCAACCGATTTCTTGCGGTTGGCTTGCCACGATGTGCTGTATCGCTTTGTAAACGAACGGCGTATACCGCACCTCGGGAGCGCGAAGAGCTGTTGGATACAGCTCCGTAAGTGATGGTTGCATCGAGCTGGATGTAACTGCTGGAGCAACGTGTTTTTTTATAGCTGGCTTATGCACAACAGGTTTTTTCTTAGCCATGCAGTGAATCCTTAGTGGTGATAATGGTTGGTTTAAAGAAGCAATCGACTTGAGCTGATGCACAGCCATCGTCGAGTAAGAAGCTCATGAACTGCCAAACAGCTAGATTGGCAATGATCGATGCCGTAGGCCCTACGGATATCGGTGATCCGCAGGGCGATACCTCGGCAGCGTCGTCACTAATTAGTGTAGATAGCCACTCATCCAGTTCGGTGCGTGGGTTGAAGCTGAAGACATTGCCGTGCGTTGAAGCCATGCGCGTCTCAAACACGCGTAGTATTTGTGAGGTGTCTTGACGCGACATGATTTCACGACGGGATGCCATCGAGTCAGTCAGCAAGAAGACAATGCCATCGAGCTGCTGATCAGTTACACGTTCATTTTTGAAGTGCATAGTGTCGGGTGTGTTAGGCACACCAACTTTGGAGCGGTACAGACATTCCAACGCTTGAACTTTTGGCTGACCAATGTGCTGGTGGGTGAACGCTTGATTAGCGAGGTTATGCGCCTCAACCGTGTCAAAGTCCCACACAGTAATGTTGTTGATGCCCAGCTCGACGAGTGACATAAACACTCTGGAGCCAGTTGCACCCGCACCAACAATATGGATTGGGAGATAGTCGAATTGGTTAGGGTCAAAGATCGGTTCGTGTCGAACGATTGAGAGTTGTGCGGTCATAATGAGTCCATAAATTCAATTGTGAATCCGGGTTCAGGGAGGTCTTGTGGATCACGCCACTCGACAATTTTTCCGATGTACTTTGCCGAGAGGTCAGTGTCTACAGACGCACCCTCGGAGTTATGGCCTAGGAGCAAGCCCCTACCGCCAATGACTCTTTTTGGGTCGTTATCGTCTGTGAAACTGAACGCAGCTCTGCCTTCTTCTGGCGTGAACAGATACTCGTCATCTATCCACAATGTGTTGCCTTGATCGAAAGTGATGCAACTAAACGTCTGGCACTTGAGGTGTCGATAGATGTCTCGATAGTCCTCGCCAATCAGAACGCCAGAGACAGTGCGTTCAAAAGGATCAATAAGAATCCCCTTCATCTGTGTACTCCTGAGAAAGTGCCCAGCAGAACTGGGCACAAAAAGCTCAGTTGCCTTTTGCACCCTGTGCAATGACAACGCGATCTCCGTCAGAAACGGTTGAGTCGAGATCAACAGCTTCAGCGCCGATCTTGATCGCTTCGTTGGAGTTGGGAGAGATCTCAGCAGCAGCTAGTACCTCAGCTACTGTCGCTCCCTCGTTTACAGCGACTTCGTTAACCCCGCCGGGGACACGAATAACTTTGACAGTGATGAAATCACTCATAGGTAAACCCTCATGGTTTAGTTAAAGGAAATGCCCCGTCTCGACCACGGTGGGGCAGACCGTCCATCTGCGCTTAAGGTTGGCGCTGGTCTACTCTGATCGGCCCACGGCGAGTAACCGTGTTCCACGCTAGGTGGCGTTGGCCTAAGAAGCAGCAGACTCCACAACAGGTCTGCTTTGCTCCCATTCGTTGCGCTCGTGCTTACGGCCTAGGAAATAGGCTTCGTTAAGCATTTCGCAGATTTGACGCTTGTCGTAGTAATAGGCTTCTTCTTGCCTGTCTTTCATCGCATCCAGCCGAGACATAAATGGTTCAATGATCATGTTGACCATATGTAAACCTCCTTTATCGTTGGGCTCGTCGAATAGATTGCATTGCGTCGGCATCAAGCCTCCTGTTTTCTTCGCGTTCAAATTCAGCAAGGATGTGGTTGTAATCCACGGCTTGTTCAGCACGATCACTCACTGCTTGTATTAGGTCTCTGATGAACTTCAACCGTCTTACGTCCTCGAAGGAGATCACCTCGTGGTTTTCACGGAGATACTCAACACTGCATTCAATGTCAGTCAGGATCGGAAGTTCGTTCGAGTTCATCGTTTAGCTCCACTACTGCTTTGATTCGCTCATCGATAAAGTCAATGAACCAATCGCTCTCAGTCAGAATGTCCAGCTCTCGATTAACGATTGCTGTTATGACTGCCTGTAGGGACGGAGTGATAGGGCCTAGGGCTTTCAGCTCCGCTTTCATCTGCTCCACTGTCGGTTGAGGTGGAGCTACGGCAGTCGGTTTAAAAACTAGGTCGTTGCTCATTTACACTCCTGGCACACCACCTACCTGGCGGTGGCCATAAAAAAACCCTGGCCTCCGTGTGGGGACCAGGGTCTAGGGTTATGCAGCTACGACTTTTGCCTGCTGCTTTAGGTACTCGTACTTAGTACGCCACGTATTGGCGCTCTCGACCTGCAACTTGTCAGTGACAGTGTGCATCTCTTCCAACGCCTGATTGAACGTCTCGCATGTGGCAACGACGGACCAGGAATCATCAACGTCACTCTTTTCGGAGCGGCTGAAGAAGTACAACACTGAGTCAGTACCTGAGTTGGAGTTCATCAGCGAGTGCATCTGATACAGCGTATCGAAGTCGTCGGTGATGATTGTTTCCAACTCGTCGTTGTTGATGTCCATCCCAGTAGCTTCTTTGGCTCGCTGTGCTCGGTCACAACCCCAAGGGGCGCTTTGAGGATCTTCAGCTTGGATGTTCGCTAGGTACAACCGGCGAGCCATCCAACACGTTTGATTCATCAAGTCCTGACAGAAGCCAATAATTGCAAGCGGGTTGAACACATGCGGATTTTCTAAGCATTCAGCGTAGGCTGAACTGATAGCGTCCATCGGATCAGCGTCCTGCTTGTGAAAGCTGTAGATGAACTTAGCAACGTCGCCTTTGTAGCCACGCTTGTCGCACTGAGCTGCAAGGGCAGCAGGGAAAAAACTTTGATTTTGGGTAGTCATACAACCTCCTGTTATGACTGAGTGAGTAATGAATTAGCATCACTATTAGTAGCAACGCTAATAGTTTCAGATCAAGAAAACAACGAGTCGTCTAAAACTTCCATTGTTTCTTCATCAAGATCTTCACCTAACAGCAGAAGATCGAGTGGGTTGCGAAACGACAATGGCTTGTCATCCTCGCGTTCTTCAACGTCTTGCCAAGGGCTAAGAGCTAGGTTCAACACTTTGTTGTAGGGATACATAAGCACCTCCAGTTGTGGATTTATATTAGCGAATACATATTGCATTCACTAATAAAACCGCACTTGGCGAGCGTCAGCGAGACAAGGAAACGGCACACGTTAATGTGCCTTCCCTGCGTCATCTTCGGATGGATACATAAGCATTGACTCAACTAACTTATGCAGCCCTGCATCTTTTAGTTCCTCGAAAAGAATATTGTGAGCCTGTGCAAGACCCGCGTGTTCAAACTCCAGACATGCGATAGTTTCATAATACTCTCGAGATTTTGGGCCACCCATCTCTTCTTGTAGCGCCTTATGTTGTTTGATCTGGTCCATAAGGGCAGTCTTTCGACGGATGGTTCTGCGGCTGGAATTACAAAGGGCAGCCAATACTTTGCCCAGTTCTATTAAGGGTACGGTTTCGTTCGACATTTACATGCCCTCCTTCAAATTAGGGTTAGTGCCATACCTCACAAGCAACTCTTTGTTTCTGGCCTGCTTGATCATGTTCCTAGTTCCTGGCGACCTGCCAATTGGGAAAGCAATCAAGGCATCTGCATACTCGGCCATCTCACCATTGCGAATGAACCCAGCAGCCTTGCCGAATTGATCCCAATTAGCGGGAAACTTAGCGACAGAATAGCCACGCTCTTTCGCATACCACTCACCAAGGGTGTCAGCACCACGAGCACAGCCAGACACAATCTCGATCTCCTCATCACGCTGCGACAACAAAAAGTCACAACGATTCTTCAACAACTTGTAATCTTTAAACTCACGAGAACCAGCAATAATCACTTTGAACATCAAACTCTCCTAATGATAGAAATCACAAGAAAAACCGCACGTTGGACGCGTTAGCGACCAACGATTGGCATTCAGCTAAGTGATAGTAGCTAGGGACTACTATGGTGAATGTTGCAGGATGAACCCAAAATGTTGCAGGGTTGTTGCAGGTTGATGTTGCAGGATAAGTGTTTGATTTTTAACGTTTGTTGCAGGTGTTGCAGGTTAAATCAAATTCAATTCAAATTTGAGGTGTTTTTTTAAAATAAAACGTAATATTTCGTCATGTCGTTTTACCTACTACACCTGCAACATTTTGTCTCGGAAGTAGGAAAAACCGTTTAGGATCAAGGAGCTAGGAGTGTTGCAGGATGAATTTCGCCAACCTGCAACAATCTTGCAACAACCTGCAACACGCCCTAGCACCCAGTCAATGGGCAAAAACCACTGTTAATTGTCAATCTGACACTGTTTAGGGGTGGGGATCGGCACACAACCCCTCCTCAATTTTAAAAAAGGCGCTCGGTTTCCCTCGCGCCCTAGTTCTTAGCTCCTATTCTTCTGGTATGTAACATATCCATTTCTGGTGGATGGGATGCAGTATGGGGTCAGCTTCACAAACTGCGTTGTCTGGTAGTTCAGATGCTGGGAAGGGGACGATGTTGGCGTAAAATGCGTTAACACCGGCTGCTGCGAATACAAGCAAGCCAATTGGCAAGATGTCTTTAGCTTTGAACTGCATGGTTAGTACCTCTCTAAGTAAGTGCTGGCGTCAACGTGTGCTGATACCTCTGAAGCGTTCTCGATGTCTTCTAAACTGTCTTCGATGTCGAGAAGTGTGAAGGCGATGACACCTAAGAAGATGTCGTCTGGGTTTTCTTTAGCGTATTCCCAAGCCTTAGCTCCTAGCTCTTTGGCTTTGGCGGTTGTCTCTGGGTCGGTTAGCTTTTGTTTAAGGGCTAGGGCCTGTGTCTTCAGTGTGTCCATGTTCAAGTCAATCTTTGTAAATCTCATATACAACTCCTAGTGAATTCGAAAACAAAACCGTGCCGACACGAGGGACGAGTGGCGGGGGGCCCCAGACAAGGTTCCAACAGTCAAATGCAAAACAAGGTTCCGTAATCCGAATCCGGGGATAGGGGCTACGAACTATGGGCTTGGGGAGATAATGAGTGAGCGATTCAGAACTCAATTTTCAAATTTTTTTCTGAAAAAATTTCCGCTAGTATTAGCAACGCTAAAGCAACGGACTGCCACTTATGGTTACTCAAACAGACAGGTACTGCACTGCCTGTCGGCAAACAAAACTCAAGGATGAGTTCAAGACACAAACGATGTGTCACCAGTGTTATCACATTAAACGAGCCGAGCGATCTGGCCGCGACCTTCTTCATTACATGCGAAAAGCTGTATCCAAGCTCAAAAGCACTCGGTCAAAGCAGGGTGTTGATTTCGAGCTGAACGCCGAGGATTTGCTGGATATATGGCAAAAGCAGGAGGGCAAGTGTGCGTTGTCAGGCGTATATATGACACACGCGCCGTATGCGAATAACTTCAATTCAAAGAACGTCAGTATTGATCGCCTCGACCACTCGAAGGGCTATTACCCGACGAACGTGCAGCTTGTCTGCTCTGCGGTGAACATGATGCGAGGCAACATGAACCAAGAGGACTTCACTTGGTGGATCTTGAATATTTATAAACACTATTGCGAGTAAGTATTAGCAACGGTAATATACGGCGATGGAAGAAGAAATCAGAGAAGAAATGATCTCCATCGATGGTTTCGAGGACGCAATCATCGGCACCGCACTGAAGCAAGATGGTGAAACGGAAGTTCTGGTGTACGACGGGTACAAGGCGGCTGAGATTTTCAAAAGCATAGACCCGAACGTCGATATCTCCCTGTACCTCAAGTTCCTTGATGCACAAGGTGAGGGGGATCGAACACCGATCTTCGTCTATTTGGATAAGAGCGTGAAAGAGGATGTCGTCGAACAACAGCGAGCTTACCTCCATTGATAAGTACGCGACGGATGCCGTTGAGTTCAGAGCGCATGTCCCATACATGGGGCTCGAAAACAACCATCTAACCGCGCAGCAAGAAAAGTTAGTCATGTTGATCTGTTCAGGCATGACGATTGCCGCTGCTGGACGTGGTGCGGGGTACTCATCCCCAGACACTGCCTATAAAGCGGCTCGACTGCCCCAAGTACAGCAGGCAGTTGAATACTTTCGTAGTCAAATGCGTGAGGAAGTGAAATTCACTCATGCAAATGCTCATGCGATGTACATGGACGCCTATCAAGCGTCTGCGACAGCGACTGAGATGAAAAATACGGTGGACAGTCTGGTGAAGCTGCATGGACTAGCCGCCCCGGAGCAGCAAGCGCAGCTCAACATCAACATTAATGCGTCATCTAAGCAGTTAGAACGCATGTCTGATGAGGAGCTGCTGTCGATTGCTGGGAAGGACGATAAATACCTAGAGCCAGTGGCTGTAGATGAGTGAGGTACAGATAAACCAGATCCAGTGTCGCAGATGTAAGAACCTGCACTCTGAGACTCTGTTTAGCGGCAACGACAGACTGTGCGTCTACTGCAAGGCAGATGACGCGGAGCGATTAGTCGTCCCCGCTCAAACAGAAACGGTTGTCGAAGAAGAGCAAGAGGCATCGGTAGAGGAAAAAGCCAGAGCAGAACTGGCTATGCGGTTTCTTACTAGAAAGAGGTTGCTGCCCTTTGTTGAAAGATTTAATCCAGACTACCAAGCGGGTTGGGTTCATAAGGATGTGTGCCAACGCTTGGAAAGGTTTTCGCGCATGGTTGTGGAGAAGAAATCTCCTCGGCTTATGCTCTTCTTACCTCCGCGACATGGGAAGTCTACTCTCGCGTCTATTGCGTTCCCAGCGTGGCACCTTGGCCGTAATCCCGGTCACGAGTTCATCTCCTGTAGCTATAGCGGTTCGCTCGCTATGGGCTTCAGTCGAAAAGTTCGTGGACTCTTGCGTGAGCCAACTTACAAGACTGCATTCAAAACTCGTCTCGATCCTGAAAGCCAAAGCGCCGAATCTTGGCTTACCACATCAGGCGGTGGCTACGTTGCTGCTGGTGTTGGCGGCGGTATTACTGGTAAGGGCGCTCACATCCTTGTCATCGATGATCCTGTAAAGAACCGTGAAGATGCCGAGTCTCAAAACAATCGTGACGCAAATTGGGACTGGTATACGTCAACCGCCTATACGCGACTTGCTCCTGGCGGCGGCGTACTTGTCATTCTTACTCGCTGGCACGATGACGATCTGGCAGGACGACTCCTTAAAGCAACCGCTGAAGGAGGTGATGAGTGGGAGGTTGTTCGATATCCAGCTATAGCAGAGGAAGTAGAAGATTATCGGGAGATGGGCGAAGCCCTACACCCTGAACGTTATGACGCCGAGGCCCTAGACCGTATACGAAAGGCCGTAGGCCCTAGGGACTGGTCAGCTCTCTACCAGCAGAATCCCGTAGCTGATGACGGAGATTATTTCACGCGGGACATGATTCAGTATTTTGATGAAGATGAAGTCGATCTTGATGAAATGCGTTTCTACGCTGCGTGGGACTTGGCGATTGGCAAGAAGGATCGCAACGACTACTCAGTCGGAATGGTTATTGGTGTTGATTCTTATGACCGGCTGTTCATTGTCGATGTTGTACGGGGTAGGTTCGACGGTTTCGAGATTGTAGAGCAGATCTTAGATCTGTACGAAGTCTGGAAACCTTCGATCATCGGGATTGAAAAGGGCCACATCGAGATGGCACTTGGACCTTTCCTCGAAAAGCGTGTGCGGGAACGTGGGCTGTACGAAGCCTATTTCAAAGACCTCAAGACGGGGCGTAGGGACAAAGAAGCTCGGGCTAGGGCCATTCAGGGCCGAATGCAGCAGGGCATGGTGTTCCTTCCAAAAAACCAAATCTGGACTGGACCGCTGGTAGCAGAACTACTGCGGTTCCCAAACGGTGTTCATGACGACCAAGTTGATGCGTTGGCTTGGCTCGGTCTGATGATGACTGAGTTTGCTACCTATCAAGCACCAGTGGTGAGAGAACCATCGTGGCGAGACAGGATCGACTACCTGTTTAAGACGCCGCGTAACAAATCAGCCATGAGCGCATGACTATGAGCAAATACGACGACGAATCGGTAACAGCCAGTAATCAATGGGACCGCTACATAAGAGCTAGGGACAATGGTCATCTTGACTATATTGAGATGGCTAAGAAGTGTGATTCCTACTATCGAGGTGAGCAGTGGGACGAAGCAGATATTGCTGCGCTCGATGCCGAGGGTAGACCCGCCCTAACGATCAACACGATTCTGCCTACTATTAATACTGTGTTGGGCGAGCAGTCCACACGGCGAGCGGATATCCAATTCAAACCAAGACGAGGAGGTGATGCCGAAGTCGCGCATACGCTGAATAAGATGTACATGCAGATTGCCGACAACAACAAACTCGATTGGGTCGAGCAGCAGGTATTTGCAGATGGTCTCATCATGGATGGTCGTGGTTACTTCGATGTGCGGATGGATTTCTCTGATCATGTCGAGGGTGAGATCCGAATCACGGCAAAAGACCCTCTCGATATCCTGCCCGACCCAGATGCAAAAGATGCAGACCCTAAGACTTGGAACGAAGTCTTTGAAACCAAGTGGATGACCCTAGACGAGATAGAAGAGTTATATGGGAAGAAGAAGGCAGAGGCTCTCCAGTTTATTGCGGAGAACGGAAACTCATTTGGGCGGGATAGTATCGAGTACGAGGAGACTCGTTTTGGGGACATTGACTCTACAGATGATTACCTTGGTGCTGGTATTCCTGGCGATGACGAGTACCGAAACGTAAAAGCTCTTAGGGTGATCGAGCGCCAGCATAAGCGCATCACTCGCATAGATTGTTTTGTTGACCCTAATACGGGTGATCAGCGGGAAGTTCCTGAAGCTTGGAGTGACCGTAAGGCGAAGAAGTTCGCTAAAGAGTACGGCCTAAGCATTATTACTAAGACCAAGCGCAAAGTCCGTTGGACCGTTACTTGCGACAAGGTGGTCTTGTTCGATGACTGGTCGCCATACAACGACTTTACTGTCGTTCCTTACTTTGCGTACTTCAGGCGGGGTCGCCCATTCGGGATGGTTCGTAACCTGCTATCGCCGCAGGAACAGCTCAACAAGATCGCCAGCCAAGAGCTGCACATTGTCAACACCACTGCTAACAGCGGTTGGATGGTTGAGAGTGGCTCGCTGGTGGGCATGACAGTCGATGACCTCGAAGAGCATGGGGCAGAGACAGGGTTGGTTGTTGAATATGCGCGGGGTACAAACCCGCCGGTCAAGATTCAACCTAACCAGATACCAACGGGCCTAGACCGTATTTCCCAGAAAGCTGCCGTAAACATAAAGGCCATATCGGGGATCAACGACTCGATGCTCGGCTCTGACAGTGCAGAGGTGTCGGGCGTAGCTATCCAAGCGAAGCAGAACCGTGGCGCGATTATGATCCAAGTGCCGCTCGACAATCTGCGTAAGACCCGCCAGTACCTAGCCGAAAAGATCCTAAACCTGTTGCAGACCTTCTACACCGAACAGCGTGTGATTCAGGTGACAAACGACAGTGACCCTCTGAAGCCTAGAGAGCCAATGATCATCAACGAGATGACGCCAGAGGGAACCATCATCAACGACTTAACGCTGGGTGAGTACGACGTTGTGGTTAGTACCGCTCCAGCTAGGGACAGCTTCGATGAAGTTCAATTCGCGGAAGCTCTTAATTTGCGTAATGCTGGTGTTGCTATTCCTGATGACGCCATTATCGAGTACAGCCACCTAGCTAAGAAGGGTGAGCTTGCCAAACGTATCCGCATGATCACAGGTGTCGAGCGTACTCCAGAGCAGATGGAGATCGCGGCAATGCAGCAGCAGATGGCTATGCAGCAGTTGCAGCTTGAAATTGCCAAGCTCGAAGCCGAAGTCCAGAAGATTCAGTCAGAAGCAGCGATCAACATCGCCAAGGTACAGGATGTGGCCGATGTTCAGCCGAATCTGAGACTGCAAGAACTTCAATCCAAGCTCCAGATGAAGATGGAAGAACTCAACCTACGTCGAGAATTGTCTTCTATGACAAACCAGATGAGGTCGGAGCAACAGCAAACCCAAGCCGCAGCAAGAATAGCCGCTACTGCTATGCAGACTGCAAACAGACCCACGACAGGAGGCCAATGAGATGGCTGAGACTCAAGAAGAAAACAAAATCATGTACGACACAATGCCCGGAGGCGACCCTATTGAAGAGGGGGAGAACATTGACCTCAACTTTGGTATCGATGACGACGGGAATGTGATCGAAGAAGAGGAGCCTGAAGAGGATGTGGCCGAAGAAACCCAAGACACCGTTGTGGAAGAAGAGGTCGATGCAGACCCCGAGCCAGCAGTTGAAGAACCTGAAGCTGAGACAACGGATGAAGCAGAGGTTGAAGAACCTGAAGAAGTAGAAGAGGCCGTTGCAGAGGTAGAGGAAGAGCCACAAGAAGCGCCTAAAAAGCCGATGGTGCCCAAATCACGGCTGGATGAGGTGTTGGCGAAGCAAAAAGCACTGCAAAAGCAGCTCGATGAGATGAAAGCGCAGCAGGAACCTGCCGAAAATGCGCCTGAAGCCTACGATTTCGACGCAAAAGAGGTCGAATACCAGCAGTTGCTCCTAGACGGTGAGTCCCAGAAGGCTGCTTCGTTGCGTCAAGAGATGCGAAAAGCCGAACGTGAGCAGTTGACTTACGAAATGCGGCAAGAAATGACGCAAAAAGTGTCTGCAAACGCCCAAGCCACTGCTTTGCAGCAGGCTGCGAACGAGTTGGAGGCGAATTTCCCGGTGTTTGACCAGAATTCTGCCGATTACAACGCTGAAATTACGCAAGAAGTCATCGAATTGCGCGATGCGTTCATAGTTCAAGGCTTTGAAGCGGTTGATGCACTGTCAAAAGCTGCAAATTTCGCCATCAAATCGCACGGATTGGAAGCTCCTAGCACTTTGGACGCACCCCAAGCCCCTAAAGCGAAGGCTGTAGACGAAGTTGCGAAGAAAAGAGCCGAAGTCAGCAAGAAATTGAAGGCTGCGGAAGCTCAACCACCCGAATTACCCGGAGAAAGTTCGGCTAATCGCGGCGAAAAACCACTCGACCTTTCAACCATGACGGAAGAGGAATTCAACGCGCTACCAGAAGCCACACTGAAGCGGCTACGGGGCGATGTGCAATAGGTATGTGATATGCCGAAAGAGAGAGATCCCCGCCTGAAACGGGCTGGAGTGAGCGGATACAACAAGCCTAAGCGAACACCGAGTCACCCTAAGAAGTCACACATTGTTGTGGCTAAAGAGGGTGACAAGGTGAAGACCATCCGGTTCGGTCAGCAGGGCGTCAAGACTAACCAAACGGTAGGTCAACGTAAGGCGTTCAAAAGCCGCCACTCGAAGAACATAGCCAAAGGAAAAATGTCTGCGGCTTGGTGGGCTGACCGTGTGAAATGGAGCCCGTCGAAAACCAAGTCCAAATCTACGAAGTGGAAGAAAGGGAGCTAGTTATGTTCAAGCCATGTGCATCGTGTAAGACCAGACAACTTTGTAAGCGGGAAGGGAAGTGCAGACTCAAAGCAAAACCAACTTCCAAGCGAAAGCCACGTAGAGGCTACTAATGGCACGAACTGACGAGGCGAAATGGAAACGCATCGTTGCAAGTGTAAAAGCAGGATCGAAAGGCGGTAAGCCGGGGCAGTGGAGTGCTAGGAAGGCACAGCTCGCAACACAGCGTTACAAAAAATCGGGTGGTGGATACACCGGGGCTAAGACCAAAGCTCAGAAGTCCTTGAGTAAGTGGACGAAAGAGAAGTGGGGTACTAAGTCTGGTAAGAACAGCACTCAGGGATCGAAAGCTACGGGTGAACGGTACTTACCCAAGAAGGCCCGAGAAGCGTTAAGTAAGAAAGAGTACGCAGCGACAAGTAGAAAAAAACGCGCTGATATCAAGAAAGGCAAACAGTTCAGTAAGCAACCCAGGAGGATCGCTAAGAAAACATCACGCTATAGGTAAGTGACATGGTTGAATTATCCGAAGACACAAGTGTAACCATCCCACTTAGAAACCTAATTGCGTTAGTTGTTGCGACAGCCGTAGCGGTGCTTGGCTACAGCGAACTCAATTCCAGACTGACAACCCTAGAACATGGACAGTCGATCCAAGACATGACGATCCGTGAGAACGCTGCGTTCGTGAGAGAGTGGCCGCTCGGCGAAAGAGGAGCCTTACCTGATGATCTTATACAGAACGCGAATATCGCTGCGCTCGAAAGAAGGCAGGATGACTTCGAGGAATACCGGGATCGAATCAACGAGCTGCAAATTGAAATCAACAAAGTAAACGGTCATAGCGAGACCCAAGCGCAGAAGATCGAATCCCTGTTTGACCTATGGAATTCGCAGCTCGCTGAGAGGGTTGCGAATTAGTATTAGTGTTAGTAATATATTTGTACCTTCGTCTATCAGTACGATAACTGGTCGGCCCGTAGCCGTAAAAAACGTACTTACCTCGCCTGCAAAGGCGTAAAACCTGCCGGGGTCGTCCCTCGTTAACAACACGCTAATACGTTGCTTCACGACACGAAGCTACGGATTAGCCGCTCCAAATATATTAGCAAAGCTAATGTATAAGTCGGCTGAACTAGAAAATTAGAACGCATATAAGGAGGCCCTCGATGGCTCTTACTAACTTTGCGTCCTTGACTTCCAATCAGCTTACTGCATGGAGCAGGGACTTCTGGCGGGTGGCACGTAATTTGTCATTCGTAAACCAGTTCGCGGGAACTGGTCAAAACGCTATGGTTCAGCGCGTAACTGAACTCACCAAATCCGACAAAGGCACCAAGGCGGTAATCACGCTTTTGGCTGACATGACTGGAGATGGTGTAACGGGCGACAACACTTTGGAAGGTAACGAAGAAGCGTTACGCGCCTATGACATCACGATTGAGCTGGATCAGCTTCGATTCGCAAACCGAATCGCAGGTCGATTGGCCGATCAGAAGTCAGTTGTTAACTTCCGTGAAACTTCTCGTGACGCACTTGCTTATGCAATGGCTGATCGTATGGACCAGTTAGCATTCTTGACTCTCTCTGGTGTTGCATACACTCACAAGAACAACGGTGCTCTCCGTACTACGTCATCTACGACGGGTCTTGAGTTGGCCGATCTTGAGTTCGCTTCAGACGTTAGCGCCCCGACTGGTGATCGTCATCGACGTTGGGATGCAACGAACGGCTTGGTTGCTGGCGACACTACTGCGGTAGTTGCTGCTGACAGCATGAGCTACGAGTGTATCGTGAACCTGAAAGCCTACGCCAAGGATAACTACCTCCGTGGTATCCGAGGTCAAGGTGGCGACGAGGTATTCCACCTCTTCGTAACTCCCCAGCAGATGAAAGCTCTGAAGCTCGATAGCGACTTCTTGGCGAACGTCCGAAACGCTGGCATCCGAGGCCCCAGCAACCAGTTATTCGCTGGTTCTTCAAGCCTCATGGTCGATGGGATCATGGTTCATGAGTTCCGTCATGTCTTCAACACTAGTGGTGCTACTGCTGGTACTTCTTCTAACGCTGGCGCTGCCGGTTATAAGTGGGGAGCAGATGCAGATGTAAACGGAGCGCGAGCCCTGTTCTGCGGAGCACAAGCCCTGGCAATGGCTGATATCGGCCTGCCTGAAGTTGTAGAAGACACTTTCGACTATGGGAACCAGCAGGGTATCTCAATCGGCAAGATCTTCGGCTTACGCAAGCCCAAGTACAACTCCGATGTAAGCGGTTCTGTTCAGGACTTCGGCGTAATCGCCCTAGACACTGCACAGTAAGAAATATGGCACCTCCTTCGGGGGGTGCCTTTTTTATTTAAGAGGATACCGAAATGGCCCTTTGGAATATGTTCAGGAAGAAGAAAGAGAAGAAAGAGAAGCTCGCAGCAAAGCGGAAAAAACCAGCGAACAAAAACCCAATAGGTCGAATGAAGCGGGGCAGTGCTAACACTAAGACCAATAGAGATGTTGATGCAGCTCCCGGCAAGACTAGCCCAAATCCAAGAGCGCGAAAGCAGAGTCTGACGAGAGACAAAGTAAAAACTGTCAAAACTAAAGGCGGTGATTACGATGTTTATAAGAAGAAGTCAGCCGCTGCCAAGTCGTTCCGTTCAGCTTTCAAAGAGGCGAAAGGTAAGGGGTATAAGACCTTTACTTGGAACGGCAAGAAGTACACCACTAAAACTAAGTAAGGGTTATTGATGAAAGTAATCACAGACAAAGAGGTCCGTGTAACCACGATGGGCGGTACTGCCGTTTTGTTTCAACCAGGAGTTGAAAGAGAAGTCGCAGATGAGATTGGTCTCCTTGCTATTCAGATGGGAGCCAAGCAGGTCGGGGATGCCCCGATACAAACTGAGGTAGTAGTCGAAGACGAACCCGAAGTTGTTGAAGAGATTGAAATACAACTAACGGATCAAGACTTGATCGATTGTCTGGAAGGGCTAATCGAAGACGGTGATCCAGAAAATTTTAAAGCCGATGGCGCTCCTAAAGCGCAGGTAGTGAACAAGCTCATGGGCCGTGCAGTTTCTAGTGAAGAAAGAGACGCAGCCTGGGAGCAGGTTCTTAATTCATAGAGGGTAGATAAATGGCAGTTACTGTCCAAAGCGTGATTGATAGGGTCCAAACAACATTACAGGACACCACTGGTATCCGTTGGCCTGTAACTGATGAGTTGGTTTTGTGGGTGAACGACGCCCAGCGAGAGATAGCACTGCTCAAGCCTGATGCCAGCGCAAAGAATGAGACTGTAACTTTGTCTACGGGTACGAAACAAGCAATCCCTACAGGCGGGAACAGGTTACTTCGCGTTGTTCGTAATATGTCAGCGGCCTCAAATGGCACTGGTGGCAGGGCAGTTAGATTGGTGAGCCGAGAGGTACTCGATGCACAGACACCCAATTGGCACGACCCTACTGTTTCTGGGGACGCTTCTCACGGGACCACGGTCAAGCACTATGTCTACGATGAGTCTAACCCCCGTAACTTTTATGTGTACCCCGGTGTTTCGGGTAGTGCATACCTAGAGATTGTCTACTCATCTAACCCGATTACTGTTGGTTTGACTGGCGACAACACCAATTTGGATGTCCCTGATATCTACGCGAACGCGGTAGCAGATTACGCACTCTTCCGTGCATACACCAAGGACGCCGAATACGCAGGTAACGCCCAGCGAGCAAGCACTCACTACAACCTGTTTATTAACAGCGTTACTGGTAAAGGTCAGATCGACATCATAACCAGCCCCAACGCAGACATGGGGCCGCAAGGAAACGTTACTGGCGCACAAGTGGGGTAACTAAATGGCTACCACTTATGAGTCGTTACTGCCTGAGATCATTCCGATGGTCCCTGGTTGTCCCGACACTTTAATCGAGAACAGCATTCGTTCTGCGGTTATTGAGTTGTGCGACAAGACCGAGGTCTATCAGCAGGAACTCGACCCAGTAACTACAGTTGCAAACATTTACGAGTACGACCTCGAAGCCCCCTCGCAGACAACGGTTTGCAAGATCCTGTGGGTGACACACGAAGGGAACGAGATCGAAGCGATCACTACTGCGTTGCTGGAGCAGCGCGAACCTAAGTGGCGCGACTCAAACTATTACGGCACCCCCAAGTATTTCGTTAAGCAGACCTCGACTACTTTCTGGATGGTCCCCGTCCCATCTGAGACGAAGGTCAGTTCAACGATTGTACGTGCCGTATTAAAGCCGACGCATGGATCGACTGCGTGTGATGACGACGTTATGTCTGATCACCGAGACACCATAGTTAACGGTGCCTTGTTCCGATTGCTGCGACTACCTAGCAAGGAGTGGACAGATTTTGCTGGAGCGCAGGTCTATGCGGCGCTTTTTAATGAGGGTCTGGTTTACGCAGAGCGTAAGGCAAGACAGGCAGATGTACGTGTATCTAGGAAAGTGACTTATGGAGGAATACATAAACCGTACCGATTCACACGAAACCGCTACTCAAGGGGGTGATCCATATCTAGCAGATATCCGCAAAGAATGGGATTGGGTATCCAAGGGAGTGCGGGAGATCCTAGAGGGGACTCCCCAGCTCACTTACCGAGCCGAAGATGTTTACGCGGCTTGCCTGTCAGGACAGGCGCTCTTGTGGATTACCAGCGAAGGTTTTGTGGTTACAACAGTAGAGGTCGATCAGCATACGAACGACAGAACACTTTTGGTTTGGCTTGCTTGGGCAAGAAACCGAGGAGAAAAGAAAGCAGCTTATTACCTCCCTTTCTTCGAGGCTAAGGCAAGGGAAGCAGGGTTGCAGAAGATGGAAGTGAGATCTGCGGTAAGGCAGATGATTGATTACTTAGAAAGCGATGGTTGGTTACTAGACCACATCGTCTTTACGAGGGATGTGTAATGGGATCAAGTCCTAAAAAACAAGATTACGAGCCTACTGACGCCGAGCGAGCTAGTGCTTCGGTAGCGATGGCTGAGTATCAGTATTTCAAAGATCGGTACGATCCGCTTCTCCAGCAAATGCGCGATCAGTCGATGCAAGAAGATCCCTCGAAGGTTCTTCGGGCGAGAGCGAATGCAGACACAATGCAGGCGTTGAGTGCGCCTAGCTACCAAGCGACTCAGGTGCCTACAGCCAGCTCAGATATGTCTCAGGCTATTTCAGGTCAGCTTGGGATTGCCAGCAAGAGTGGTAAAGACATCCAAAACCAGATGCGAACCAACGTACTGGGGGTTGCTCGTGGTCAAGCAGCAGATGCTCAAACTGGGATGGCTGAAGCCTCGCGGTTAGCAACGTCCGAAGCATTGAATAGAGCTAGAGCCAAGCAGGAAGAAAGGTCTGCACTGACTGGTGCTTTGGGGCAGATAGGTGGTGCTGCAATTTATAAGTACGCAGATAAAAAGGGTAAGACGGGGATCACTAACTTCTTTGATGCGATGGGGCAGACGCAAGGAATGCGAATATGATCTATCCAAACGCAAATCCCTTTATGGGCACGTTCGGTCGAGTAGGGTTGATGGGTAATAACATCGTCAACGATGAGTCCCGCAGTTTAGGCACGACAGGGATTGCTGCGGGAGCTAACACCTACGGCACTAACGACCTGCCGAGGGTGGATGATCCAGACCAAGCCTATGCAGATATCACTCGTGGTGAGTATCAGGACTATGTAAATAACTACAGGCAGTTCGAGGAAGATCTCATTGAGCAAGCTCAGAACGATACGAGCCTAATAGATGCAGCTAGAGAGGATGCTGCGTTAGCAGGTCAACTCTCTCAGCAAGTAGCGCAAAGAAATATGGGTCGCTACGGAGGCACTTTAACGCCAGTTCAGCAGCAAGAGATGCAGCGAGCCAGCCAGCGAGGTAACACACTTGGTGCAGTCCAAGCTGTCAACGACGCACGGATTGCACAGAAGGAAGCTAATACACGACTCCTGTCTGATCTGATCAACATTGGGCAAGGCGTAAATCGTTCATCACAACAGCAGTTAGGTTCAGCAGCGGCTGATGCTACTTCAAGGCGTCAGGCTTATGAATCAGCTCGCGCAGCATCCAGAGCGCAGACTTACTCAACGGTAGGGGCTTTAGGCGCGGCTGCGATTCTGGCGTTTATATAAGGGTTACTCACCATGTCTTTACTCCAAGGTTTATTCCAAGGTGCTTCAAACGCTTCTAGGTTTGCGGATTATCAGACACAACGCCGTATCGCTACTGATCAAAACAGAAGAGAACAGGCTAAGTTTGATCGTGAACAAACAGAGGGTAATGCGTCTCGGGCACTAAACCTGTTGCAGACAAATGGGCTAATTGATTCAGAAAACGCTTATCAACTCGACAAGGATGCTTTTGCTCGCGGCATCGAAAACGACGATCAGGGCATCAAGCAGATTAGTCTGGAAATCATTAATAGTAGCGATGCGCTAGATGAAGGCGTTGTTGCGACAGACATTACGCCAGTATCAGGAGGCGGTTACGTTATCCAGACTCGTAACAGCGATGGCGAGATTGGAGCCGTAACTCAAGATGGATCGAGTGACCCCAGCTCACCTGTCGCTATCTTCAATCCCGGTAAATTGGCCGGTCTTGCTAACTTGTATTGGCGCAAAGATGTCATCAATCAGTTACCCGAAGCAGATCGAACTCGATTTAACGTCTACGGCGCAGACCGAAACCTGATTGATGTTTCATTGAAGGCTGCTAGAGCGACTGGGGGTAAAGGGGCAGAACGAGCACTTGCATCTGCAATGGCCTCAGCTAGTCCAGAGGAAGAGGCACAGATTATTGAGGAGATAACTGGAACACCTCCACCCAAGCCAGCAGCGAAAACACCAGACCCAACACCGGCCCCGAAACCTAAGGCTGTTGATACTGCCGACATAGAGCGCCAAATCTCAGAGAAAGAAGCAGAACTTCGTTCGATTAACAATAAGGCTGGGGGTTCCTTTATGGGTGCGTCCTCGGCAGATGAACGTAGGCGTCGGAAGATTGAAGGCGAGGTCCGTGATCTTAAACAGCAGTTACGTGCAAACAAGACAGGCAAACCATCACCAATAACAGCCGCTGCTCCTAAAGTTGCTGCGACGATAAGCCCAACTGCAACTGTCGAAGAGGTAGATGCTGCGGTGGATGCCGGTAAGGTGCAGGCAGATCCTGAAGAAGTTCAGCAGGTCGCGCAGGCGATGAAAGAGGCAGGGGTAGAAACAGTAGCTGATTTAGCTCGATTAGACCGGGAAGATCAGATGCTGGCATACGCCCTTGTCCGATTGTTCACACCCAACGAAACAGCTAGAGAAAATCTTCGTCAGGAGATGAACAACATCAGAGAGACTGGCATAGGCTCGTACTCTGCTAATGAACTTGATGCCGCTACTACTTCAAGAATGAACGCAGAAACAAGCCGAATGTCTGAACTCCGTCAGGGGTCAACTCAGCTACGTGAGGAAGTCGGTTCAACCAACGAGTACGCTGACAAGCTGGGGTCGGCCCTGTTCTCTGCTGTGACAGATGAAGACGGTGACTTATCAATAGACACGACCAAGATTAGAAATCTGTATGCGCCCGGCGGTGCGATGAATGCTGCGAAGACAGACCTAAAATCAGAGACTAACCCAGAAGCTCAAAGGCGAAAGAAAGATGTTTTCAACGCTAATTTGAGCGCAACAGTAATGGCACTCTCTTCAGCCGATGCTGGCGGTGTCTGGGAGGGTTTGAAGGACGCAATAGGCTGGCAGGACGACCAAGAATTTATTTCGGGTAATGATTTTCAGTTTGATCGCTTAGAGGGGGTGTTCGAGAAGGGTGTACTTAAAGAGATCCGCATTGTTGATCCGAGGGGTGGGTATATGGATGAAGCTGTCCCAGCGAGTCGTCTGCCAGGACTGCTAGGTGGACAGATTTATAACTATCTCTCTCAAGCCCTCAAAATAAAAAATGAGGGTGGCGACGACGTTAGGGAGCGAATAGCTCAATTGATGCCAGCGGGGACGTAACCTTGTCCGTTCTCGATGAGTTCTACGCCAACGCAGCCAAAGGCAGCGCAACCGTAAGGAATCCTGTAAGTGCCGATTCTGACATTTACACCACTCCTGACGAACAGTTGTCGGCTCCTGCTAGTGTTGGCGAAACTTTCGGGCGTGGGGTTAAAGCAGGCGCTCTGGGCATCGAGTCGGATCTCAACTATTTCAAAGCTCTAGGTAACACGCTGGTTGGAGATGAAGAGTCAGCGAAAGATAACATTGCAAAAGCAAACCAAGTCGAGAATCAATCTGCGCGATTATCTGCTGGGATGGAGTCCTTTGAGGAGTTTTTAGAGGAACCCACATTCGGAGGGTTCGTTGACCAAGTTGCCAAATCTACTGGTCAGTTACTTCCCTACGCGATCTCTAGTATTTCCAGTGCTGGTATTGGAGCAGTTGTCGCCGTGGCTGGTCGAGGCACAGCGCGAGCAGTATCACGTAAAGCAGCAGAGCGATTGGTCAAAGATAGTATCGAGAACACCGCAAAAGGTATCGGTACGCAAGCTGAAAAAGAAGTAGCCCAATCTGCCTACGAGTTAGCGAAGAAGGGCGCTTATACCGGCGCATATTTAAGCGAGGCAATTCCTTTATCTGGAGCCAACGTCCGTGAAGCTGTCGAAGCTGGGCAGGAGTTGGATTCTGTACAAGCTTTTCGAGCATTAGCCCTAGGCGCTGGTCCCCAGGCCGTAGCTGGTGTTTTTGGCGAAGCGGCATTTGCCAAGATGGTAGCCAGAGTTGCACGAGAGCGTTCTGCTGGAAACCCACAATCTATTTACGGGAGAGTGGCTAACGATTTTGGTCGCGGTTTCGGGAGTCAGGCTCTAGTCCAAACTGGCACTGAACTTGTGCAAGAAGGTATTAGTGTTGCTAATCGAATGGACCTCGATGAGCAGTTTACTCGTGAAGATGCTTCCCTCCGTTTAGGTGAAACAGCGTTCGCTTCATTTTTTGGCGGCGGTACGTTGGGTGGGGCTGGTCGAGTTGCTGCGGGTACAGTCCGAGACGCCTCGTCGATTATGGGTAAGGCTAGAGATTATGTTGATGCAGCTCGAAGTAAACGAGTTGATGATCTAGCGAATGAGCAGGAGTTTGGCCCAGATGACGGTGGGTTAACCCGCGCTGAATCGCTACCCGCAATCTCCGCTCAAATTGAAGCAATGTTTGATGACTCAAGCACAAAGAAAGCGGTTTGGGTCGAAGGCAGAGTGCCATTCTCAGGAGCGACTGAAGGCGTTCGAGAGGTAGAAATAGATGGCAAAAAGATGTTCGCTGCATTTGTTCCTGGGCGCGGAACTATCTTGTCTCAAGATGCAGACACCGTTTCCTTTGTTGCCCGAGAAGGCGCTACCGATCAAGTCTTAGCTTCTACCCTCGGCTACAGCGCGACCAAACCTGCTGATGGTGATCGTGTTGTCAGAGTGACTAATGCTGATGGGCAGATTGTCTCTGAAGAAGTAACTAACGAAGCAGGGTTAGCAGCCGCTATGGAGGCCGGTAATGGCTTAATGCCTGATGGCGGCAAGGTCGAAGTTGTCTCTCCTCAACAAACGCTTCGAGAGAGAAGGTCACAGTACACGCCAGAAGAAGAGACGGACCTTCAGAACCAAGAGGGCTACGCTGAATTTGACGCAGAGCTGTTAGACCAACGGAATTATGCAGGTCGGCAAGATAAGACAAAGATCTATGGTGCAACAGAAGATCTCCGCACTCGGTTCGAGCGTGAATTTGAAAGCGAGATGGATGTTAATTGGGAGGAGGACCAGTATGGCTTGATGAGCGACAGCTTCTTACGTCAAGCGTTAGATGCTGCTGCGCGAGGGCTCACTGTAGAGTTTAACTTCGACCCAGAAAAGAATTCCCACCAACTTAGTACATATAACTTTGGTGAGTCTTTCACTACTCAAGTGACCGAAAAGCGCGACGGTAAGACAGTACGGGTAACGAAGCGACTTCCACTAAAGGAGTTTCTGGAAGCAGAAATAAGCCGTGCCCGAGGAAGTCAGTTATCGAGAGATTCAAATGTCGTATTGGTGACTCCTGATGGTAAACGAACAAGAACTAATCTGGTTGATTTGACCAATGCTGGTAGAAGAATCAATGAGACAAGAGACGGTCAAGGTTTTACTGGCGATAACGAAGTAGGAAGCCAAGCGGCGGGTTTGACAACTATCCTGTCGGAGCTAATGCAAGAAGGTTATAGCCTTGAAGCTGACGTTGCTGTGCAAGACAGATCACCAATCGATACTCAGCAAGATCCTGAGATGCTGACAGGCGCTCCTGATTCTCAAGCTATACCAACTGTGACAACTGGAACAGTTGACTTGATGTCAGTATTAGATGAACTAGCTAGTGGCGTAGCAACCCCGACACAAGAAATCATTGCAGGTAGAACGAAGGACGCGGAAGGGAATTTCACTAACTACACAATAACTGACCTGCTACGTAATCAGGCTAATCCATTTAACCTTGCCAGAAAGCGGAATGCCGATACTAGGGAATTAGAACCTGGAGCTGATCCTCGGATGGATCGTGAGGATTTTATTGAAGACGATGCAGCGACAGATCCAGAACGATTAGAGCCTAGCCCTCAAGGTGGGATAGACGGGCCGGTTAGCGCAGTACCACCACGGTTTATATTCGGTGACCAGAACCGAAGCCCAAAGACGCCCTCGAAGCGTGAGTACGGCGCTCGTTTTCCTTTAGGCGAGCCCTCGAAGTTTCTTCAAAGTCTAGTTAGACAAGCTACCCAAGCGATGAAGCTGTCAAGGCCGGTTACTATTTTAATGCGAAGCCAGTTGGAGCAGTTACAGCAGGAAGGCCCTAATGCCTTGGGTGATTACCTCAATGTGCTAGGCGAAGAGACTGCTAATAGTTTGATGAATGCTGCTGGTCAGATGAACCCAAAATTTGGTGGGTTCCTTATGAATGACAGTACAAATGAGTACGTCATAGTCATCAATGATGTCGATTTCAAAAATGATGCCGAGCGAGCACTTGTAATAGCGCATGAGTTGGGACATGCGCTGTACAAAGAGGAAACGGATCGAATATTTAATAATAACGAGCTTCGTACTCGACTTATTCAGGCTTACGCGGAAGCGAGAGCCAAAGAACCAGAATACTTTGCAGATTTGGAAAGATCTTATTTCAAAGACGATGTTTTTGAAGAATGGTTTGCTGATCAGGTATCGAGAGCATACAAGCAACGTCTCCTTAACAAAAAGCCCACTAACCTAACAGAGTCGTTTTTCCACCAGTTAGTCAAGCGGCTGCAAACTTTGTTCAACGCTATCAAGAGTTACGTTGCCCAGCGAAATGTGCCTGACCCTGAAGCAGCATTTAGTGATTACTTTGATACGGTCATAGCGACACGAGCAAACAGGGAACGAAACGCGGAGATTGGAATTTATGTTCCGAAACTCGTGACTCGCATAAAGACTAAAGCTACGCAGATGAAGTTGTCACAGACTCGCGGATTAGAAGAATCACACAGCGCGATCATGGGCATCATTCGCAGTAGGTTTAAAGCTAACCGGGGTTTCTTTAGTCTTTTCTTAACTGCCGACGGAATCCTTAGAGGTATTAGCCCTCGGTTGGCTGATATGTTTTACGTGCAGGCGCAGCAATCTGGAAAGAAAGGAAAGCTCGGATTTCTGAAAAGTTACTTCACCAACTACAGAAGGTTGCGAAACGACTTTGAAGACAGGGTAGGGGATATTGATGACCCTGCTGTTCAGGATGCTTTAAGAGAAGCGGCAAGTAGTAAAACTACAGCGGAGCTGACAGGCAAGGCATTGGAAATTAGGAAGTTCCTTGAAGATGTCTATACGGGATATATCGAGCCTAGCCAGCGTAATTACGCAGATAAAAACAAGATAGGTTTCATCGAGAATTATTTCCCTAGACTGTTAGACCTAGTACACGTTTCTGCCGAATCCGACAGGTTTGCTGCTCTAATAAAAGAGTTCAACCCAGAGCTTGACGATACGTTTATCCAGCAGGCAATCGCCAGGATCATCGCATACAACGATGCTGTTGCTTCTGGAGGGCCAGACATTCAGGTTCAGAACCCACTTGATCCAGCAGCCGGACAGTTTTCGGCTCGGGTGTTAACCGCAAATATACCTGCTGACCGACTCGCAGAATTTACGCAAGCGCCAGATATCGCTATTGCTGGTTATATGCGAAGTGTCGCAAAGCGTATTGAATGGCAAAAAGCGACCACTGATGAGAGTGGTAATAGCTTGCTCCCAGAAATGTTAGATAACCTCGACGATCAAGATCGAGCGTCTGCTGAAAAGATAATACAAGCCTACTTAGGCCATCAAAATAGCCCGTTGTCTCCATTAATGAGGCAGGTAAATAGCTGGGGTCAACTACTTCAGTTCATAACTATCTTACCTTTTGCGACTATCGCGTCTTTTCCAGAATTGGCTGGTCCGATACTAAACTTCAAAGGGTTTGATGGGTTTAGACAAGCTGCACAAGAGATGATCTATCAGTTCAGGAATAGAGACGAGGCAGTCAAATTTGCCCGAGACGTAGCCGTTACTTCAGGAGAGGCAATGTCAACAGCTTGGGTCAGTGAGGCAGATTTAGATTATATGGACCCAGTGGCGGCAGATTTCACAGACCGTTGGTTTAAGGTAACTGGACTCAATTTTTTTACGCGGTTTACGCGAGAGTTTGCAGCGGGAATGGGCAGACGGTTTTTGATCCAACACGCTTACAATCCTACTGAAAGGTCAGAGAGGTATCTGGCTGACCTTGGTGTAACGGCAGATCAGGTAAAAGCCTTCTTCGATAATGAGCAGGATGTGAAATCACCCGAGGCCGAAGCCGTAAGACAAGCTGTCACCCGATTTGTTGAAAGTTCTATCCTGAGACCAAATGCTGCTGAACGTCCTATTTGGGCTTCTGACCCCAGATATGCCTTGATTTGGCAGTTGAAAGGCTATTTGTGGTCTTTCTACAAGACAATTGTCGGCGGCTTGATGCGAGAAGTCAGGCAAACAAAGAAGGAAACCCGCTCGATACCTGCGATGTCAGCCTTATTTGCACTCGCGGCAGTGGCGTTTTTACCTTTAGCTGCTCTGTCAATGGAGACACGAGAGTGGGTGAAGTTTGGGCTGGCAAGCGGATCAGGATTAGTTGATGGCGATAAAGACTACTTTAGAACTGATCGTATGGACTGGGGTGAATACACATTTAACCTGATTGATCGGTCAGGTTTCCTTGGCCCCTGGAGTTTGGTTGCGATGATGCACCAAAGTGCCGAATGGGGCCGTAGCCCGTTGTCTCCATTACTAGGCCCTTCAGCCGAGACATTGGAAACAGTGCTTCGGGACGGTTGGAAATCGTTCCCAAACCGGCTGGCCCCGATCTATAACCAGCTTTAATTTGTGGAAATGAATTAGCGTTACTAATATACTTTGACCATATATCGAGGTTACTATGGCATACTCATCGACCCTTAATTTGGTCACTGGGGACACCCTGCCAGAGCTGACTTTCACCTTGAAAGACAGCAATACAGCGGCAACAGGAACGACCCTAGACCCAAACAACGATGCTACATGGGCACCCATCAATTTGACGGGCGCTACTGTGCGTCTCCGTATCCGTGAACTTGGCAGCACTACGGTAAAGAGTACCCTCACCTGTACAACGACAGATGCCACGGCTGGCAAAGTTGCTACTGATTTCCCCATTGGAACCCTCGATACCGCTGGTACGTTTGAGGGCGAGCTTGAAATCTCGTTTTCGGATGGCGGTAAGCAGACGGTCAACGACCTGATCAAGCTGAAGGTCAGAAGCGACTTCGACTAATGGCTATTCGGCTGATTGTAGAAGCGAGGAACATACGAGCTTCTGTCTCGCATACAGAAGCGAAACTCGTTGCGCCCGAATTTACAAGAGCCTCGGTATCGGTAGCTCGACCTATATTTGAAACCATCACTTCGAGCATAACCTTAGAAGCAGTTACTTCGTATATCGCGCTTCGATCACTAACAAGTCATGTCGATCTCCAATCAGTGGATATCCGACTAGACCCGGATAGTCTGAACAAGTACCTGCGTGATGACACAGTTAGCTTCTTACATGAAGTCACTCTACACCCAACTAAAGGTCTCGATGATCAGTTCGGCTTTGTTGTAGCTGATCCGATATTCAATTTCACTAAAGCCCCAAGCGATACCTTCGAGCTGCTTGAGGATGTGAATGTCCTGCTTACATTCTTGAGAGACTTCACAGATTCATTCGGATTTGCTGACGTCCCTGCATTGACGGTCAGTCGCCCAGTAGCCGACACGTTCGGATTCACTGATGCGATCCAAACCATAGATACAGAAAAAGGACTGTCCGATACGACTACGTTTGCAGAGGACATACAGAAGTCTCTTGATTTCGACTTTGGATCAATTTCCTCGGTAGCTTTTGTTGATGTAGCTTCACTACACCTAAGCCTGACGATGCCAACTGACACGTTTGGTATGACTGATGTATTGACGTTTGCGAACGAATACTTCAGAAATCTGACAGACTCAGCGTCGATATCTGATGCTGCTCCCGTATTCACCGTGAACGCTGTACGAGCCGACACTTTCGAGTTCACTGACCTCGCAGCTAAAGACGTTACGACGGTTCTTACAGACACGCCATCCATGCAGGATGTTTTTTCCAGAACTGTCGATTACAACAGAACGGAAACAGACGTTTACACATTCGCGCATGATGTTACGTTCGATAACAGCCTCGGCAAAACCGACACGTTTTCGATGGCTGATGCTCCTGCACTGGATGTCACATCATCCCAGGAGGACTCTTTTGGCATAGCAGACAGTCCTGCTTTGCATCCAAGTATTAGTGATACTGATACCTTTACCTTTGGCGATGTTCTTTCAAGGGTCGTTAGTTTCAGTCGCACGTTCTCAGATTCGTTCACGTTGGACGATGCCGCAACCGTTGACGCGTTTGCGAAAGACTATGAAGGGGTGAAGGGCAACATTGTCAGTATCACCGAAACATTGTCTTTCTCAATGCAACAGCAGATTGCTGATTCGTTCTCGTTTACGGATGTACCAGCGATATCGCTATCAACCTCTGCCAGCGACTCTGTGTCGTTCGCAGAAGCGGTAACGATTGATGGTACATACCAGCTCAGTGACACGGCAACTATGTCGGACTCACTGACTTCCCATCTGGCGGACACCAGTTCGTCAGTAATTAACGCCGACGCTTTTAACCTCGGCACCTTTAACGTTTAGAGGATAAACCCATGCTAAATGACAACTTCAAAATGATAGGGCATCTGAAGATCGCCCTTAATGGCGAAGTAGTGGCAGAGGTGCCGAACCTCGTTGTCACTTCTGGAAAGGAATTCGTCGCGGAACGCATGAAGGACGATACCACTACTGCTATGACCCACATGGCAATCGGCACCGGCACGACTGCTGCTGCCGCTTCACAGACCACGCTGGTAAGTGAATCAGACCGTAATGCTTTGACGAGCACTACAGTGTCTGGAGCCACCATCACCTACGTTGCTTCTTTTGGGGCAGGCGAGGGGACTGGTGCAATCACTGAAGCTGCAATTTTTAACGCCTCAAGCTCTGGAGACATGCTTTGCCGCACGGTCTTTAGTGTAGTCAACAAAGGGGCTAGTGATTCGATGAGTATCTCTTGGGCCGTAACTGTTAGCTAATTGGAGTAACCAATGGCAGTTAAGTTTTCAAACAACGCAAGGACGAATCTATCGTCTGCGATTTTAAGTACAGCTACGTCGATCACTGTAGACGACGCTTCTGTATTTCCTACTCTTGGCGCTAGTGACCATACCTTTGTCACGTTTGAAAGTTTGGATGCCTCTCCCACTAGGGAGATAGTTAAAGTAACGGCAATCGATACCAGCACTGACACGCTGACCGTAGTTCGTGGTCAAGATGGCACGACTGCGGCGGCGTTCAGTTCTGGAGCTAAAGTTGAACTAAGGCTAACTGCTGCCCTGTTGAATGCAGTGGCCGATGATGCCGACACCGAATC
>CAYYMP010000011.1:0-35453 GCA_964472915.1 uncultured Dehalococcoidales bacterium
GTCATGAGGCTGGTTTCGAGAATCTGAAGAAGGTTGTCGATCACCTTGGGCGCAAGGGTGTCGGATTTCTAACTCTCTACGCGTTCTCAACTGAGAACTGGGACCGCCCTGAAGCTGAGGTCAACGGCATTCTTGAACTGGCAATATCCGTGATCGCACACGAAGCCCAGCAACTTCACGAGAACAATGTTCGGATTCGCCACCTCGGGAGAGTTGATCGAATTTCTGAAGCACTTCGCGACGAACTCAAGGCTGCGGTCGATCTCACCGCAAGCAACACCGGGTTAACTCTTGGGGTGGCATTTGATTACGGTGGCCGAGCCGAAATTGCACACGCGGCGCGTCGAATGATCGAAGACGGGATCGAACCAGGTGAAATCGACGAGGATAAATTCTCCAAGTACCTGTACTCAGCAGGTATGCCCGATGTTGACCTGTTGATCAGAACCGGCGGTGATTTGAGAATCAGCAACTTTATGTTGTGGCAATCTGCGTACGCCGAGTTTTACTCAACTCCCGTCTGGTGGCCAGATTTTCATGGAGACCACATCGACCAAGCCCTGGACGCGTTTAGCGGTCGAAAGCGCCGTTTTGGCAAGCGCGTCTAGTTGAGCGTCCAAACTCACGAACCGCATTTTCACTCGGGGAGATTCACTTGCGAGTCCGAATAATCACGGCAGCAGTCGGTATCCCGTTGGTTCTGGCTGCTATTTGGTCCGGTGTAGTCGGGATTGGCCTGCTGGCTTCTGTTGCAGGTGTGATCGCCGGGTATGAACTACACCGAATGATGAGACCAGAAGGCTCCTACCTTGAATCGATCAGGTCGGTTGTTTTAGTAGGTGGTCCCGCGATAGTCGCTTTCGCAACTGTCCTAGTGATGGACAACGAACTGCGTGAGTTCGAGGTCCTGCCGATTTTGTTAGCGGTCGCCCTCGCACTCGCCAATCTGCTCAGGTTCACAGTTGGATTACAGACCGGCGGTCCAACAGATACGGGTTCAATTCTCCGCTTCGCAGTTTTTGGAGCGTATGCGGGAATCCTGATCGCTCACTTTCCAGCCCTCGCAGGGCATGAAAAGGGGCAAGAATTCTTACTGTTCGCCATTCTCGTGACTTACGCCGTGGACTCGATCGCGCTATTTGTCGGTGTTGCTGTCGGACGACACAAGATTGCGCCATCCATTAGCCCGAAGAAGTCCTGGGAAGGGTTCATTGGCGGAATCATAGGTGGAGCAGTTGTTGCTTTCGCACTCGACGCAGTTCAAGAATTACCCATCTCGACGATGTTTGCGATCTCACTAGGAGCTTTCCTTGGCGTGACGGCGCTACTTGGCGACTTGTACGAATCGCACATCAAGCGTGTCGCTGGTGTAAAAGACAGTGGTGTGTTGATTCCCGGTCATGGTGGGATTCTGGACCGATTGGACAGCCTGATGCTGAACGTCGCGGTCGTATACTGGGTTGCAGTATGGATGGCTTGAAGAAACACCTAGTAATTCTCGGTTCTACCGGTTCGATCGGTCGGCAAACGCTCGACATTGTTCGCCAGTTCCCCGAAAGATTTGAACTCGTCGGACTTTGCAACGGTTACAACTCCGACTTATTTCGACAGCAAGTAGATGAGTTCAAGCCCAAATTCGTCAACACTCTCGGAGAATTCGAATCTGGTTACGGCGGTGCGAAATTAATTCCGACCGAGGAAATCGTCTCGCTTCCAGAGGTAGATCTCGTTGTTGCCGGAACCGTCGGTTGCGCGGGGATGTCATCGACCTTGGCAGCAATCGAGCACGGAAAATCGATTGCCCTGGCGAACAAAGAAGTGATCGTAATGGCCGGCGAGCTGTTGATGCAGAAGGCCAGAGAGCATGGCGCGACGATTCTGCCGGTCGATAGTGAGCCTTCGGCAATATGGCAGTGCCTGGAAGGTGAGACCAGTCCTCCCAAAAGACTAGTCGTGACAGCTTCAGGCGGAGCATTCCGGGATTACAAATGGGATGACCTCCACGACGTCACACCAGAGCAAGCTCTGAAGCACCCGACGTGGTCGATGGGTAAGAAAATTACGATCGACTCTGCAACCTTGATGAACAAAGCTTTCGAGGTAATCGAATCTCAGTGGTTGTTTGACATCCCTTTCGAGCAAATCGACGTAACTATTCACAGGCAGAGCATCGTTCACTCAATGGTCGAATTTGAGGACGGGACTCTAAAAGCCCAACTTGGTCCGACCAATATGGGGCAACCGATACAACACGCTTTGTTCTTTCCTGAAAGAGTAGCGAATCCTTCATTACCGACAATCGACGCTGTAGCGATGGGATCGCTCACATTTGAAGAGATGGATCCTTCTCTTTACCCATGCTTCAGTCTCGCCATCGAATATGGTCAGATGGGTGGAACTTATCCAGCGGTTCTAGCAGGCGCAGACGAAGCGGCTGTTCAACTGTTCTTGGACGGTCAGATCAAGTTTACTGATATTCCAAATGCAGTACAAAAAACCCTAGAAATGCACGAAATTGTTGCAGAGCCATCGATTGACGACACAATTGCTGCCGCGAACTGGGCAACTGAAATCACACTCAGCAGTAATAAAAGCTCAATAATTCTGGGCTAGCATTAACTACATATGCCAGACACAGTTTTTTACGGGGTCGTGACGTTTCTACTCGTCCTTGGCCCACTTGTAATTCTTCACGAATTCGGACACCTTCTTACCGCTCGCAAATTTGGAGTTAAAACTCTTGAGTTCGGTTTTGGATATCCTCCACGTGCCGGTGGCCTCTGGAGCGGCAAAACCCCTATAAAGGTTGATTCACGCACCGCGTTTGAGATCGAAATGGCGGTGGTGAGCAGCGAACTCGCCGCCATGCCTGCGACCGATGAAGGTAACGCTAGAAGCACCGATGTCGTTTTGGCCGATGCGCCAGAACGCGTTGTCAGGCAAATCGAGACTGCCGACGGTGAATTTGTAACTGTTGATCAGCGGTCTATAATCGGTAAAACAGCGACTATTCGAACGGTCCGAGATGACGATGGAAACCAAGTTGCTGTTTCTGTTCGACCTCGTGCCAAGGGTGATGACTCAGAAGCCTCCGAGGGGGCAGACATCGTTACTGGCAAGATCAAGTCATTCGACGGTGACACGATCGTCATGGCAGACATGCTCTGGTCGTTTAACTGGCTTCCGCTTGGTGGTTTCGTCCGAATGGTCGGTGAGGAAAGCGGTCAATCGGTCGGCTCTCTAGGAAGTAAACCTCGATGGCAACGAATTGTAGTGATGGCAGCAGGAGCAGTCGTGAACGCGATCATTCCGTTCATCCTGTTACCACTCGTCTTAATGTGGCCATCCGACAAGGTCCTCAGCGATGTGACTGTTGCGACGGTATTCCCGGGTTCTCCTGCTGAGGAAGCTGGCATACGCCCTGGTGACCGGATCGTTAGCGTTGATGGCAGACCAGTCGACAACATTAGTGAGCTTCAACAAGCGGTAACTGTTCGACTCGGTGCTGAGTCTGTCTGGGAAATTGAATCGGGTATTCCGAATATTTTTGCTCGACCCGCAGAAGGTCAATATCAGTACAGCGGCGAGACTGAGAAAGTCACGATCATTCCTCGATGGAAGCCACCGAAGCGTGAAGTGGTCGAGACCGTAACTGATCCCGAAACTCAAATGGCGCTGTCGCAAGCCAGGATTTACCAGGCTGCCACAGGAACGAACGACACCCTAACGGTTGTTGTCGATCCAACAGACACGTTGTACCAAATCTCAGCTGCCGATGCTGCGGAGCTTGTTCCACCTGCCGAACTTGGCGACACGCTAAAAGTCGTATTCGAAGCCGAAAATGCTGGCGAAGAAATTTCTCTGGCTGACGCTCTAGCGCATGACCATGGATTGGGCGTGATCACGCACATTCAAGAAGGTGCAACAGGGATTCAGATCAGCGAGGAACAGCGCCGCATTGAGAAAGTCGGTATGAACCCGCTTAAGGCATTCCCGACCGGTTGGCGGCAAACGATCGACACTCTTGTCATCACACGAAATGCGTTTACTACCGCAATTATCGGCAGTTCAAACCCGCAGTTTGACGGACCCTCAACAGTTGGACCTGTTGGAATTGGTCAGCTAACTGGTGAGGTTGCGACGGCGGATGCCGGACTCGACGTGAAAATCGTGACCCTTGCAACGCTTGCTGCCACGTTGAGTTTGTCGCTTGCGATTCTGAACATCTTGCCGATTCCAGCACTCGATGGTGGACGAATCTTCTTCGTATTCGTGGAGATCCTTCGGAAAGGCAAGCGAATTTCACCTGAGCGAGAAGGACTTGTTCACCTCGTCGGATTTGCCATGCTAATTGGACTGATCATCGTTATATCGATTCAGGATGTGAGTCGAATCATCCGCGGCGAATCGATAATCGGTTAGACAGGACATGACGCTAGCACAGGCGCGACGAAACCAAATGCTGATAGCAGGAATCAGCTCGGTGCTTTTGGTCGCGCTTTGGATTGTTGGTGACGTTCCAACAGGAATGTACTTTCTGCTTCCACCTGTGATTGTCGCAATGTGGATTCCTGCATTGCTCGCACACAAGCAAAGAATTGGGTCACTGCGTTGGAACCTGCTCTTTGGATTACTAGGGATTGGCGTCGTTTCGACTGTTGTCCGAGTGGTTCTGTACATCGGCAACGGGCAACTCTAAACGCACACCATGTTCAATGAGTTGTATCGCTCGAAGCCGAGTTCAAAGTAGACTTGATGGGTGCAATACCAATTGGTGAATTGAGCGAGGATAAAGCTGGCAGCGCGAGATAATACACATCCAGTAAATGTAGGTGGAGTAACGATTGGCGGCGGAAATCCCGTAGTCGTTCAGTCAATGACCGACACCGACTCTGCCGATGTTGCGGCAACCGTCGCTCAAGTAAAGCTACTCGCAGATGCTGGCAGCGAGATAGTTCGCATAACGGTAAACAACACCGCTGCAGCAGAGGCCGTACCGGAAATCAGCAAACGTCTTGCCGATCTTGGGAGCAATGTTCCGCTTGTTGGAGATTTTCACTTCATCGGTCACCGTCTGCTCAAGGACTACCCGGAGCTTGCCCAAACCCTCGCCAAATTCCGAATCAATCCGGGCAACGTTGGGCGTGGACCTCGCCACGATGAGAATTTCACCCAGTTCATCGAAATCGCACGAGATCTCGGAAAACCGGTAAGGATCGGCGTCAACGCCGGAAGTCTTGATCCTGACGTGATGGCTCAGAAAATGGACGAAAACTCGCGTCGTCCTGATCCGTTGGATTCTGAAGGAGTCGAGAACGCCGCACTTGTTGAGAGCGCACTTTCGAGTGCTGAAGCTGCTCTGGATATTGGCCTTTCTCCGAACCAGATAATCATTTCCTGCAAGGTCTCCAGGCTTCCACAAATGGTTGCTGTTTATCGTGAACTTTCTGAGAAGTGTGATTTCGCACTCCACCTGGGACTGACCGAGGCCGGCATGGGGCAAAAGGGAGTTGTGACAACCACAGCTGCCCTGAGCACCCTGTTAGAGCAGGGCATTGGTGACACGATTCGCGCATCTTTGACTCCAGAAGTTGGTGGAGACCGTGCGAAAGAAGTGAGGCTCTGCCAGGACATTCTCCAGGCGGTGGGCTTGAGGCGATTCCGACCATCGGTCACGGCTTGCCCGGGTTGTGGGCGAACAACCTCGACGTTGTTTAGAGAACTGGCCCAGGATATTCAGCAGCACATTGATGAGAGATTGCCCGAATGGCGCGGTCGTCACCCAGGCTCAGAATCGCTCCAGGTCGCGGTAATGGGATGCGTTGTGAACGGACCTGGCGAATCGAGGGCAGCGAACATCGGTATTTCACTACCGGGTTCAGGCGAAGAACCACGTGCTCCAGTATTCGTTGACGGGGAGCGAGTTACGTTCCTGTCAGGTCCGCAAATTGCGACCGACTTCATTGGAATGGTCGAAGACTACGTCGAGAAGACTTACGGGTCGTAGGCTCTAGGCAAGCTTCACGGCGGTGCCGTAGGCGAGAATTTCTGATGCGCCAGACGCGATCATCGATGTGGTGTATCGGATGCCAACAACTGCATCGGCGCCCATCTGTTCCGCCTCTGCGACCATTCGCCGAGTTGCCATTTCCCGCGTTTCTGCCTGGAGCCTGGCATATTCCACGATCTCACCACCGACGAGATTTCGCAGGGCAGCAACAATGTCTCGACCTGCATGTCGTGCTCGTACTGAGTTGCCGCGTGCGAGACCGATGACCTCGGTAATCTCTCGCCCTGGAATATCCATTGTTGTTGATTGGATCATGGCTTACTGATCTCCTGATTAACTGTCTCTACTTCGAGTGTAACACCTTGTAGTTGTGATTCGTGGTGAGGTGATGTGTTGTATCCGTATTCTTGTTCCCTGCCCACCTAGTGGAATGTAAGATTTCGGTTTTCCGTTTAGCTGGGTTCGACAAGGAGCACTAATTGACACTCAACTGGCACGAAGTTGACCGTTTTTTGATGGGCGAGGCGTGGGCTGGATCGCTGATAAATCAGCACGTTACAGAATTGTGCGATGTGATTGGCCCGCGGTGGGGAGGCTCGGAAGAAGACCATCGAGCAGCCGACTACATTCGTTCTCAAATGAATGCGGCAAACCTTGACCGTGCCGAAATTGAGCCATTCCAGATCGACACATGGAACCACGGGGAAGTCGAGATTCGACTTGTGGACTCAGGGCGAGAAATTGCTTCTATGCCTTTTCTCCGTTGTAAACCAACGGATGTAACAGCAGCACTTGTCGATACCGGTCATGCAAGTGCTCACGAGGTCGAGAGTCTCGGTGATTCGCTACGCGGCAACGTCGCCCTAGCAATAATTGCGCCCGAACCTTTCACGACCCCGGAACCGTTTACTGCCAGGATCGTCAGGTTGGCACAAGCGGGAGCGGCTTGTGTGATTGCGGTCGAACCCAAGACCGGTGGACGTATGGAGTACTCGAACTCCGATGAATGGTTGACCGTGGGTCCGCAAAAAGACGCCATTGCCGTGATCAAAACAAGCTCTGAAGATGGAGCATATCTAAGCCGAGTCGCAGGAACTTCACCGGCCATAAAAGTGCAGGTGGAATCGACATACTTCGACTCGACTGCTTACAACACAGTGGCGGAAATTACTGGTGAGTCACATCCCGAACGACATCTGATTCTCGCAGGTCATCACGATACAGTTCTTGGCGCGCCGGGTGGAAACGACAACGCGTCTGGAACCATTGGTGTTATGGAGACGGCGCGAGTCTTATCCAAGCTCAAGGACGAACTTGGAGTTCGCCCTGGGATGTCGATTCGCTTTGCTACATGGAGCGGGGAAGAACAACACCTGCAAGGAGCGCGTGCGTACGTCAGGGATCACTATTCCGAAGAAGCTTCGAATCGAGAAGACAAGCCACTGCTGAACATCAACCTCGACGAACTATCTACTGGGCATATGAAGGGGATAGTGCTCACATTCCCTCACTTGCGATCGTTCATGCAGAACCAACTCGACACGATGAATGACGGATTGAAGTGCCATGTTCTTGCCCACATGGATGCTCATTCCGATCACTTCCCGTTTGTTGAGGAAGCTATCGACGCGTCAATTACGTGGCGCTGGCGATTCTGGGGTAGGCACGAAACAGCGAACTTCCATCATGAGCCCGGAGATGCAGCAAACAAGTTGAACGCGAGAGAGCTCAAGGAATATGTCGGGCAATTGTCTCGATTGCTCCTGAGACTTTCGCACACAGCGCCTGAGGACTGGCCTGCGAATCCTCTCACCAAGGCAGATGTAAGAAATATGATCGAGGGCGACGCCGGGCATCATCACCCTGCGTTCCACAGCTAGTCAGCCGTTATGAAAGAGCGTCACCACCGCACAGATCGTAAGCATCCAAAAACCTGCACCTGCACTTCATGTCAGGCTCGACGACTGGCGGCGAACCAGCCAAAAAAGAAGAAAAAGAGAAAGCCAAAATCCCAGCGAGGTAAGGCTTCGAAGAAAGATGTTGCTGACGCAGCTGTGGCGGACGCGCTGGACTTTCTTGGGCTCGGGAATTCAGACGGAGAGAAACCGTAAATGTCAGATCAACGAGCGAAAATAGGACTCATCGGCGCCGGGTGGTGGGCAACAACCAACCACCTTCCCGTACTGGTCGAACGCGATGACATTGAGCTTGCAAGCGTTTGTCGTCTCGGAGCGGACGAGCTCCAACAAGTGAAAGAGCGATTTGGATTTTCACACTCAACAGAGAATTACATGGAGTTGCTGGAAACTCCGGGTTTAAAAGGCGTTGTAGTCGCATCTCCACACACCATGCACTACGAACACGCTCTTGCTGCGCTAAAGAAGGGCCTGCACGTTCTCTGCGAAAAGCCACTCACAACAAATGCAGAACATGCGCGAGAGCTGGTACGTGTTGCTGATGAACAAGGCGTGCAACTGATGGTGCCGTACGGTTGGCACTACGCGGAATTTATCCAGGAGGCGAAGCGTCGAATGGATGCAGGTGCAGTTGGAGAAATCGAATACGTCATGTGCCACATGGCGTCACCGATTCGGTCATTGCTAGAGGGAAAGCAGTTCCTCAGTGATGGTGGGGGAGCCGGCGAAAACATGTTTGAACCGGGAGCTGCCACATGGGCTGATCCGGAGATTGCTGGCGGTGGCTACGCCCTTGCGCAAATGTCTCACTCAGCCGGACTGGCGTACTGGCTCACGGGGCTTGAGGCTGAGTCTGTGGCCGCTCTGACATCGGCACCTACCAGTGCCGTTGAGCTCTATGACTCGTTTACCGTTAGGTTCACAAATGGAGCGATTGGGTCATTCTCTGGAGCCGGCACGTTACCCGATGACTCTCCGTTCCAGGTAGACGTTCGAATATTTGGAAACGAAGGGGTGATGAGCCTCGATTGCGATCGCGCCAGATTGCAGGTCCTGCGGAGCGATGGAGACAACTTCGAAATGCAGTTGAGTCCAGATGCAGGTGCGTATCAAGGTGGTGGTCCAACTGCGAATTTCGCAGACGTCGTTTCGGGAAAGGATGATGTGAACTGGGCTCCTGGATGGGCGGGTATGCGAGCGATCGAAATGATCGATGCCGCCTATCGATCAGCTTCATCTGGAGCGACTGAACTGGTTTAGATCGGGTGTGTGTGCTGACACTCATACGCTTTCCGCAATGAGCCTGTGGGCTCACGTCTGAGCCGATGAGCCGGTGGGGCTACCTAGCGCGGACCCTTGTGTGATCCTGTTGAGTCCTGTTGGTCCTATGCGTGCGTGTCACAGGTGGGAATACTGAAGTTATGTCGTCGCCCCAAAACGACATGAGCGAAAACAGTAGAAGCTAGGTCAACGCCCGCCCCATGGCAAAAACCGATGCGACATACCCCTCCGGGTCCAATCTCCTCGGTCACCTGTACCGACTGGTGACCGCAATAACGCACAGGACACCGGGTCGCAACGGACGATCTGAGCTTCTATTTGAGGCAGGGCGGATCCTCGGTGACAATTTTGAGTCACCGGGGCACTCCGCCCGCTTCGCTTCCCATCTTTCCAAGATCATCAAATTTGATTTTCTCGCGCTTGCGCAAATAGACCACACCGAGTGGACTGCTGAAAACCTGTTGCAGTGTGGTGTGCGCGTAAGCGGCATGTCGGACGGTTGGTCCGCAAGCCTGGACCTACTACCCCAACCAGAAGTACTGTCCTCTGACTCCGCGCTTGTTTGCGAAGTAGCGGACGTAACAAAGGTTGAGCATGACGTTGCGTGGTCATTACATCACGCGGGCGTACGTTCTCTAATTTCGGCGCCTATTCACGCGGATGGCACCGTGATTGGGTTGATGCTGATCGGCGCAAAGTTGCCAAACTCGTTCGGAGAGTTTGAATCGGACACAGCAACAACTCTGGCTGATTCGATATCAGGTTCGGTTGCCAATTTGCGACTGCATCAGCGCCTAAGGCGAGAACTAATCGAACGAGAGACGATCTCTGGTTTGACCAAGACGATCAGTTCTTCACTCGACATTGCCGCATCAATGGATGATTTTTCCGAGGAAATCAGCCGAGTTGTTCCAAACTCTGGTGTGTCAATTTCCGTCGATAGGGGAGCAGGCAATTCGAATGAGCTCCGATGGGCTACAACGAGCAACTCAGAGTTCACACCACAGGCCCCACGAACCTTGAAAGCAGCAATGAAAATTGGTGAGCGGTCAGTCGGAGAGCTCGCGATACACTGTCACCCGACTGCTAAGTACACCCGACACCATCTTCGGTTGCTACAGTCACTCGCCTCAAACATAGCCGGACCAGTCGCTGCAGCTGAGCTTCATTTCCAGGCCATGGCGCTCGCAGAAGCGAATCTTGCACGAGAACGGTTCGAAGCGGAAAAACGAGAAATGCAGCGGGTTGCTGCTGCAAAGACTGACTTCCTGACGACGATCTCCCATGAACTTCGAACCCCGCTCACGAGTATTCTCGCCTTTGCCGACGTCCTTTCGAAAAACAAGCCTGGCACGCTTGTGGAGAAACAGCAGCACCAGGTCGAGATCATCCAGCGCAACGGTCGGAAACTAAAGGTTCTCATCGACGAACTGCTCGATACGACGCTTCACGATAAAGACAACATCACCTTGACCCCGGAATATTTCGATCTCGTAGAAACATCAAGTGACGTTGTGCAGGCGTTGATTCCTATCACTGATGAACGAGATCAGAAACTAGAAATTACTTCGACGGGCGAATCGATTGAGCTTGAGGGAGATAAGTTCCGCGTTTCGCAGGTCATCTCTAATCTCGTCACAAATGCGTCCAAATACTCACCGCAGGGAAGTTCAATACACATTGCCCTCGATGCTTCAGAGGATGAAATAAGTATTTGTATCGCGGATTCCGGGATCGGTATCAAACCAATTGACGTGCCATACATATTCAGTGCTTTCTACCGGGCAGACAATGAGTCAACTCGTTCAGTTTCTGGAACCGGAATTGGCCTCTACTTCAGTCGGATAATCGTCGACGCCCACGGCGGTGAAATTAATGTGGACACGAAGCCTGGTGTCGGTACGTCAATGACCGTAACATTGCCGCGAGTATTTGCCGGTTCCAAGACCTCGGAACTCGCTTCAGCAGCGTAAGCTCTAACACGATTTAACATTATGTAATTTAGATTTAAGGTAAGAATCTAAACTGGTTCACATTGGCTATCCAATTTGCCGAGCCACTTGAACTTAGAGGTAATAGGCCGTGACTACACAGGCGGTAGTTGGTGCGAAGAATAAAGTCCTGATCGTAGAAGACGACCGTACTCTGCGGGAGACGCTTCGTTACAACCTGGTTGCAGACGGGTTTGATGTTGTTGTGGCGGAAGATGGTGGCGAAGGGCTCATGGCGGCCCGGTCTGAGAATCCAGATGTCATCGTACTCGACCTGATGCTTCCCACCCTGAGCGGCATTGAAATTTGTAAATCTTTACGCCGTGATGGATCAATAACACCGATTGTGATGTTGACAGCGCGCGATGCCGAAGTAGACCGCATTGGTGGTCTCGAGTCCGGTGCTGACGATTACGTAACGAAGCCGTTCAGTGTGCGTGAATTACTTGCTCGAGTTAATGCTCAAGTCAGACGCATGGAGATGCTTCAAACTTATTCGGAAACGACTCCAGAGCAGGTTATTGAATTAGGTGGGTTGGTGATTGATGGTTCATCCCGAACGGTCAAGTTGAACGGCGAAACACTGGAATTACGTCCTCGAGAATTCGACCTGCTTGCTCACCTTGCGGCAAATCCGGGACGGGTATACACCCGGGACCAACTGCTACAGGATGTTTGGGGATTTGCCTACGCCGGTGATACGAGAACAGTCGATGTTCATGTCAGATGGTTGAGGCTCAAGATCGAAGAAGATCCAGCCCACCCAAAGATGTTGGGAACTGTTCGAGGCGTCGGTTACCGAATCAACGTATAGAATCCTTCCCCTCAACCCCTGAACGAGTGTAAGGATCCATTTGGGTAATCTCTCGCTACGCTGGAGAATTCCGCTTGAAACTGCAGCGCTGGTTGCTGTCATAGCAACGGGAACGCTGATTTTCGGTGTCGTCGGAACGATCTTGACCGGTTTCGGAGCCGCTCTAATCGCCTTCGTCAGAGCAGTGACGCTCAGTCGCCAACTCCAACGCTTGACGGAAGACGTTGTTCGCACCACCTCTATCGACAGATCGGTTCGACTAGACCTTGAGGGACCTTCAGAATTTCAGCGCTTGGCCAGGGCCGTTAACAGATTGGTCGATCGTGTGGGTGCGGACATCATCGCCGAAACGGCAGAGCGGATAAGACTGTCGTCGATGTTGAATTCCTTGCGAGAGGGAGTCATGGTTGTTGGTGAAGATGGTGAAATCGAATCAGCCAATCCAGCGTCGTTGATGATGCTCAACACAACCGCTGAATCAATTGGATCGACTCTGGCGACGGTTACAAGCAATCCGAAGATCCACGAGGTTGTTGCTGCCGCAATCGAAGAGCGTCCACTGGAACAAGTCGAAATCGAACTCCAAGGTGGGCAAACTATAGTCGCTGCATTTGCTTCTGCGTTTCCAACGCCAGATGCCTCACGAATGCGGGCATTGTTGCTGCTTACCGACATTACCGAGATTAGACGTCTCGATACGACGCGACGTGAGTTTGTGTCGAACGCATCTCATGAATTACGCACTCCAATTGCAGGTGTGAAGGCAGCAGTCGAGACACTCGAGCGTGGCGCGCTAGACGATCCCGAAAGCCGAAATATGTTCTTCCAGATGATCCGTGAGGACGCAGAGCGCATGGAGAACTTGGTGGAGGAGATGCTTGAGTTATCTAGGATTGAATCTGGAGAACAACCTTTAAAGTTCCATGCTGTTAGACCTGAATCGTTGATCAATTCTGCTACTCGGCAGTTCGACCCGATTTTTACCGATGCCGAGTTGGACATCAGGGTTGAAAAAGACGCCAGCACTCCGAATGTGATAGCCGACCCGGAAAGAATCGATCACGTTCTTACGAACCTGCTGAGCAACGCCGTTCGATGGACCGAGCCAGGCGGGACTGTCACTATCAAATACTGGCAAGAAGAAGACTTTGTATGGTTCTCTGTTTCCGATACTGGTGCCGGTATTCAACCGGAACACCTGCCGCACGTTTTCGAACGATTCTTCAAGACCGACCCGGGTCGCTCACAACCAGGTACAGGACTGGGTCTCGCTATCGCACGCCATATTGTCGAAGCACACAGCGGCGAAATCAGCGTTAGCAGTACACACGGTGAGGGATCCGAGTTCGTATTCTCGCTGCCAACAGCGCGCTGATAGGCATGCTTTCACGGGGTAAAACTCCGTTCCTTTTAACCAGCCTTTAACCGACGTTGACGCTCCTTTAACGTTTCCTTAAGGGTTAGACAAGAATCTGGTTTCCGCGACCGAAAAATCATCTGTCGCGTTATTGAATATCCCTAAGGTCATGCGACCAAGGAGCAACGAAACATAATGTTTCAGACGTTTACTACTAAATACTCGAAGTGGGCGTTAGTTGCTGTTTCGGTGCTGATGATCGGTGTTATCGCTGCCTGTGGTGGCGATGATGACGATTCTCCTGAGTCTTCCTCCGGCTCAGGCGCAGCGCCTACCGCAACTACAGCTGCATCGAGTGGCTCGTCATCGTCAGGAAGCTCATCTTCCGGCAGTTCTGCCTCATTCGGTGCGAGCGAAATCACAATCGACGGTTCTTCAACTGTCTTCCCGGTTACCCAGGCTGTAGCTGAGGAATTCCGGAAGGAACACCCTGAGGTGCAGATTCCTGTAGGAATTTCTGGTTCAGGTGGTGGATTCAAGCGATTTGTTGTCGGTGAAACCGACATTTCGAACGCTTCACGCCCGATCAAGGATTCAGAGCGAGAACTCGCAGCAGAGAACGGAATCCAGTTCATCGAGTTGATCGTCGCGTGGGACGGCCTCTCGGTTGTTACGAGCACATCAAACGACTTCGTTGACTGTTTGACCACTGACGAACTCAAAGCAATTTGGGACGCCGGATCGACTGTCGACAACTGGAACCAGGTTCGAAGCTCGTTCCCTGACAAGGCGATCCGACTGTACGGTCCAGACACCGACTCAGGTACGTTCGACTACTTCACCGACGAAATCAACGGTGAAGAAGACCGAAGCCGATCAGACTACACAGCATCTGCTGACGACAACACTCTCGTACAGGGAATTGCTGGTGACGGTGGCTCGCTTGGATACTTTGGCTACGCTTACTACGCTGAGAACGCCGACAAGCTCAAGCTCGTCGCAGTGGACTCGGGTTCAGGTTGTATTCAGCCAACGAACACCACGATCAATGATGGAACTTACTCGCCGCTTTCACGACCGCTGTTCATCTATGCGAACATCGACTCAATCAAGCGACCTGAAGTTCAGGCATTCCTCGAGTTCTACATGGAAGAGGGCGGAGAGCTTGCAAACGAAGTTGGATACGTTGCTTTGAGCGACTCTGACTACGCTGCAAACACCAGCCTTATCAAGAACCCGGTCGCTGACATCAAAGAGCCTGCAGTTGAAGTAGAGCTCTCTGGCACGATCGAGATCGACGGTTCTTCCACTGTCTTCCCTGTTACTCAGGCAGTTGCCGAAGAATTCCGTGTTGAACACCCTGGCGTCCAGATTCCAGTTGGTATCTCCGGCTCCGGTGGTGGTTTCAAGCGCTTCACCGTAGGTGAAATTGACATTTCGGACGCCTCCCGGGCAATTAAAGACTCAGAGGCTGAAGTCGCTGCGAGCAACGGTATCGAGTTCATTGAAGTCACTGTCGCATGGGACGGACTATCTGTAGTAACCAGCAAGTCGAACGATTTCGTTGATTGTCTTACAACAGAAGAGCTCAAGCTCATCTGGGATGCAGGTTCAACAGTTGACAACTGGAACCAGGTACGAAGCTCGTTCCCTGACAAGCCTCTGCGACTCTACGGTCCAGACACGGACTCAGGAACATTCGACTACTTCACCGACGAAATCAACGGTGAAGAAGACCGAAGCCGATCAGACTACACAGCATCTGCCGATGACAACACCCTTGTACAGGGAATCGGTGGTGATGGCGGTTCGCTCGGTTACTTCGGATACGCCTACTATGCTGAGAATACTGACAAGCTCAAGCTTGTCGCAGTTGACTCCGGCAGTGGCTGTGTTTCTCCGAACAACACAACGATCAATGACGGTACGTACTCGCCGCTCTCACGCCCACTGTTCATCTACGTGAGCAAGGCCTCCAACGAGCGACCTGAAGTTCGTGCTTTCCTCGAGTTCTACATGGAGCACGGTGGAGAGCTAGCTGAAGAAGTTGGCTACGTCGCACTTAGCGATGAAGACTACGCTTCACAACTTGCAACGATCCAGGCAAACTAGGCCGGTTCCGAAAACGAACGAAAAAACGAACACCCCTGACCAACTGGTCAGGGGTGTTCTTGCGTTAACCCCTTATGAGTTCAGTTGTTTGTTAGTTCGATTTAACATCGTGTTAAAGAAAAAGGCAGATTCTCATTATTAAGAGGTTTTAACAAGGCGTTAAACAGATTTGCGCTCACCTCGAAATATCAACAAATCTTCCGGAGTTCGAACAGCAAATGTTCTCAGTAATAAACAAGAGACCATCAAAGGTTCTGGCAGTGCTGACCATGATGGCGGTACTTGCCCTTGCAGTCGCTTGCGGTGGTGAATCGTCAGACGACGGTAGCTCCTCTTCAGAAATTGTCGTTGATGGTTCATCAACCGTATTCCCGATCACGCAAGCAGTGGCTGAGGAGTTCAGGGCAGAGAATTCCAATGTCCAGATTCCGGTCGGTATTTCTGGCACAGGTGGCGGTTTCAAGCGATTCGTGGTTGGGGACACAGATATTTCGAACGCATCTCGACCAATCAAGGATTCTGAAGCCGAAGAGGCAGCTGCCAATGACATTGAGTTCATTGAGGTTCGTGTCGCCTGGGATGGTCTGTCTGTGATCACGAGCAAGTCGAATGACTTTGCCGACTGTCTCACTACAGAAGAACTGAAGTCAATCTGGGACGCGGGTTCGACATTGAATAATTGGAACCAAGTACGTGATTCGTTCCCTGATAAGCCGCTACGGCTTTACGGCCCGGACACTGATTCTGGAACATTCGATTACTTCACAGAAGCAATCAATGGTGAAGAAGATCAAAGCCGATCGGACTATACAGCTTCGGCTGATGACAACACTTTGGTGCAGGGAATTGCCGGCGACGGCGGTTCGCTCGGTTACTTCGGATACGCCTACTACGCTGAAAACGCGGACAAGCTCAAGGTGCTTGGAGTTGATCCTGGTACGGGATGCGTTTCCCCAGATAGCGTGACTATCAATGACGGATCTTACGCTCCGCTTTCACGTCCGATTTACATCTACGTCAACAAGGCTTCATTGGAACGACAGGAGGTAAGAGACTTCTTGACCTTCTTCATGAACGAGAGCGCACCGCTTACAGAAGAGGTTGGCTACGTCGCACTGAGTGATGCCGACTACCAGGCAAACCTTGAATTGCTTGGCCTCAATTAACGCTGTGTTAATAAACTAAGCTCAATCTGGAATCCCGATGGTTCAACCACCGGGATTTCATGTGTATATGGGCACTCTCGAACAGACTGTTTCAAACTAAATGACCAGCACATCTGACGCAAATATCACTCCTTTCGCCGGTGGTGCAGAGTCTGCATTGATGAAGCAAGAACTGCTTGAAAAAGTGGCTCGCCGACGTAAGCGTCAATATCGAGAGCAGACGTTGGTCACCTGGTTGCTTCGTGCAACGGCTGCGATATCAGTAGCGACCACTCTGGGGATCGTATTCATCCTTCTCAAAGAGAGCTTAGGGTTCTTTGAAGAGGTGACGGTTTGGGAGTTTGTGACCGGAACCCAGTGGACTCCGCTGTTCAAACCTCAACATTTCGGAGCCTTGCCGCTCGTCGGTGGAACGCTTCTTGTCGCGGTCATTGCTGGGCTCGTCTCACTTACGTTCGGACTTGGGGCGGCGATCTTCCTATCTGAATACGCGCCGGAGCGAGCTCGGAAAATCCTCAAACCTATACTCGAGATCCTCGCCGGGATCCCAACGGTTGTTTATGGATATTTCGCACTGACCTTCATCACCCCGATACTGCAGAGCATCTTCGGCGCCGATCGAGTAATCATTTTCAACGCCTTATCCGCCGGAATCGTGATGGGTCTGATGATCATGCCCATGGTTTCGACATTGAGTGAAGATGCGATGGTGGCTGTGCCACGCTCGCTTCGAGACGCAGCTTACGCTTTGGGGGCAACGCGGTTTGAGGTTGCGACCAAGGTTGTAATACCCGCTGCGCTTTCCGGAATCGTTGCTTCATTCATTCTTGCTCTTTCTCGAGCAATCGGTGAAACGATGATCGTGAAGATCGCTGCAGGTGCAACGCCGAATCTCACCCTGAATCCACTCGAAAGTATTCAAGCAATGACCGCGTACATCGTCCAGGTCAGTCTTGGAGAAACTCCTCAAGGGTCACTCGAGTACCAGACGATCTTCGCGGTTGGTTTACTTCTGTTCGTGATGACACTGGGCATGAACATCCTTGGCCGATGGGTAATCGCCCGTTTCAGGCAGGTGTACGAATAGGATGAGCATGATTTCGGCTACAAAAACAGACCGTCGTCGCTCGCACGCCATACGTGTTTGGCGCGACCGAGTTTTCTATGGACTGTTCTTCCTTGCTGTCGTGGTAGGCATTGCAGGATTGGGAGCACTGTTACTCGACGTGCTATTCGACGGACTTCCATATCTTGATTGGCAGTTCATGAGCAGCTACGCCTCGCGTAGACCTTTACAGTCTGGAATTCTGGCGCCGATGGCAGGCACGATCTGGGTTGTTAGCCTTACCGCCTTGTTCACTATCCCTATTGGTGTAGGAACTGCGATTTACCTCGAAGAATTTGCAGCACGTAACCGTCTTACTCGGCTGATCCAGTTGAACATTGCTAACCTCGCTGGTGTCCCCAGCGTCATCTACGGTTTGCTCGGTCTTGCCGTATTCGTGCAGTTTGTTTTCAACGGATCACGAAACCTGACAGCAGGTGCGCTAACGATGACACTGCTGATCTTGCCGATCGTGATTATTGCATCGCAGGAAGCGATCAAGGCAGTGCCTTCCAGCTACCGAGATGCAGCGTACGCGATGGGAGCGACTCGCTGGCAGGTTGTGAAGACAGTCGTGATGCCACAGGCAATTCCGGGAATGATGAGCGGCATCATTCTTGCGCTATCAAGGGCAATCGGTGAATCGGCGCCAATCCTGATTATTTCATCGCTGGTGTGGGTGACATTCGTACCGACATCGCCTGACTCGAAGTTCACAGTTTTGCCGCTGCAAATCTTCACCTGGGTGAGCCAGCCACAGCAGGATTTCCGAAGCATCGCCGCTGCAGGAATCATCGTTTTGCTGGCGATCCTGCTGACAATGAATGCAGCAGCGATCTGGATTCGCAGCAAATACCAGGTTCGAGCCGAACAGTAGGTACCCGGTTCAAAAACGCTCGGTATTATTCGCTGCATGAGCAATCTTGAAGTGCAGCTGAATCTTTTGGCGAAAATATCCGAGGACCTGAACGAGGCTGCGAGATCCGGTCAAATTGGGATACCACGTTTTATTCGGTGGACCCAACCGGCAGGAATCCTTAACGATTTTGATATTGCTCAGAACCTGTGCAATCGATTGTTTGGCTCAACACCTGAACGTACCGACGAATTCGGAAGCGATCTGATCAAAACCAGAATGCTGGTCTGGACCACCGGCGAATCTGCCATTCTCGCTCAGAGCTCCAGTAATCCTGACTCGCTTCCGGAAGTAATGCTTCTTGGATCGGCCGGGGCGATCTACTTCGATGGTCCAGGCGACGGAATTCGGACGCTTGAGGAAGTGGTGCGGTAATGGCAATGCTCGGCGTACTTTGTATTGGCGGGAACCAAACACACCAGGAAACTCATGCTGCCGGCTTCGCACTCGATCCTCGGACACAGATCGTGGCGGTTGCTGATGAACAGGGTATTTCCGAACGACGTCGTTCGCTGAACATCGCTTTGGCAGAAAAACACGGTGTCCCGTACATCGAGAACATCGAGGAAGCTGTGAGTCGCGATGACGTCGACATAATCAGCATGTGCGCAGATGTCGAGCGTAGAGAACGCGTGGCAATTCAATGCGCTGAATCCGGCAAATTTTTGTACCTGGATAAGCCGTTAGCAGGTTCAGCTTCGATTGCAGAAAAGATCCTCGATGCGATTACGCGAAACCAGGTCACGAACCAGATGTACTCATTCGTTCACACTCCGTGGGCAAGAGCGGCGCGAGCGTGCGTGATGTCGGGTCGGTTGGGCGATATCAAAGCCGTAAATGTCGACATCCTATTTGCCAAGGGACCGGGCGGAACGAACAGCGAGCGCGGACTCCGCGTTGAAACTGAAGTTCCTGAAAAATTCACCTTTGTTGAATCCAAGCGAGAGTTTTTCGACCTGGGCGTTTATCCGATTGGACTTGGGTTGTGGTTAAGCGGCGGCAGCCCAACTGAGGTTTCGGCAGTGACTGGCAACTACTTCTTTGAACAACACCTGCGCAATGACACGGAAGATTTCGGGGCAGTCGTTTTCTCGACTGACAACGGGGTGACCGTTTCTGCAGTTGGTGGTCGAATAGGGTGGGATAGCCATCCAGCAGGCGGTCCGCACCGGATCACCGTGATCGGAACCAAAGGCACCGAGCGTTTTGATGCCTGGGAACCAAGGCTTGAGATTTACGGAACTGGACCAAAGCCCAGTTTGCCCGAGCCACACCCACAGGACCCAATGGGCATGTGGAGATCGACCCAGCAATCTTCTGGTATCCCGAAGAAAACGCAGTACAAATCGTTGGCTGACGAAACAGCCTGGTATCCCGACGATATTCGCGTCTTCATTGATTGCGTCATGAGTGGCAAGGAACCGATTATGACTGCCGCCAGGGCGCTGGATGTTTCGAAGGTTATTTCTGCTGCCTATGTGTCGGCTGCGAATCGAATTCAGGTAGAGATCGACTAGCCAACCAGGCCTTCGATGACCGATGCCGTTGGCATGTGGTTGAAGATTTCTGGGGCTACCTTGATCTTTAGCGAGCGACTACCACCGCCAAGAATTATGTAGTCGAGATTCATCAAGCCGGGGTCAACGTAAACGGGAAGCTCCTGGGGCAGTGCGAGTGCAGTCACGCCTCCGATCATCATTCCTGTGAGCTCAATTGTTTCTTCCGCCCTGGCGAACGAAACCTTGCCGTTGTCCATAAGGTTTTTGACGGTCTTGTTTACGTCCAGTCGTTGACTTGCTCGGACAACTGAAGCGGTGAAGGTTTTTGGTTTCTTCTTTGAGGCGACGATGATGGTGTTCGCAGAGTTCTCAAGCGGAAAATCGTACTTCTCACAAAACTCGGCTGTGTCGGCAAACGCTGGATCGATTTCAACTTTTTCGTACTCGACTGGTGTTGAGTTGAGGAATGAAAGTACCTGTGCTTCTATGTTTGCGGACACGCGTTTCTCCAACTGAGATCAATCGAAAATGAACACCATTAGCGAGAATGGACATATCATTATTACCACTTATTTCGATCTCCCGACGGAGCGTGTCATTGGGTAAAACATACTGGATGCTCGTGACCACCCAGGAAAACCTGGACATTACTCGCGATCGTGGTTTTTCGATTCAGGGTGTCGATACCAAGAACCGACGCAAAGCTGTTCGAATGGGTCCCGAGGACCGAATCCTTTTCTACGTTTCTGATAAAAAAGGATTCGCCGCGACCGCAACGGTGACTTCAGAAAGTTTCGAAGACGAGGAGCCGATTTGGAAGCACCACCGAGAGTCTGAATCGTTTCCGCATAGAGTTGAACTTGAAGCCGACGTGGTTCTGGACCCAGGCACGCTAGTTGATGCCTACCAGATCGGTCCCACAATGGAGTATGTGAAGAAATGGCCACCTGATCGATGGCCGCTGGCATTCTTCGGGATGCTTCACATAATTCCGCAGCGTGACTTTATTTTTGTTGAGAATGAACTGAGACGGATTGATGGTTCTCTGGAATCACCCGAGCGAGAACCGATCGAATCGGTAGTCGCTGTCGCAGTAGCTGAACCGTCTGAGACGGAACAATCCGACTCTGACGTCGACGTCGCTGAAGAAGAAATATTCGAACCGGATGTCGAGGACGAGATTGATCCCGAATCCGAGGATTCTGACGGATATACCGAAGCCGGTTCATTTGCCGGATTCGACGTGTCCAGAAAAGCGAAGAAATCCTCGCACCGTCGGCGAACTCAGCGCCGACAGCACAAGTAACTCGATGCGGATTTCTCTGGTTAGCTGACGCCAGGGATCACGAACTGTCGTTCGACAGGGTTGCCGAGGTGGTCTACCCAGCCGGTTCCAGAAGTACTCGACTTTTGTGGATCCCGACCACCGGTACCGAAGTTGTCTTCGTAGAGCGGTGCAAGACGCTCGAGCTCATCCTGCGGAATCGGGTCAATGTCAGACACCGCTGAGTATTCCTCGATCTGTTCGACGGTAGTCATGGTTGGGATGCAGGAAGCCATAACCGACGGTTCGAGAACGAACTTGATCGCAATCTGACCAACAGTTGCCGGTTTTCCTTCGAACATAAAGTCGATCTTCTTAAGCTTTTCGACTGACTGTGTGAGCCACTTCATTCGTCGGTAAGCCCGGTGGTCCGACTTCTCGAACGGCATGTCTTCGATGACCGTGTCTTTGGTGTAGGTCCCATCAAGCATTCCAGATGCGTGTGGGACTCGGGAATAAACGCCGATTCCCTGTTCTTCTGCCGCTTCGATCATGATGTCGGCAGGGTCTTGCTCGAGTATCGAGTAGATCAACTGTGCCGGAACTTTCATGTCGTTGATCGTGTACAGACCTTCTTCACGCCACCCAATGTCGGGACCAACAGCTACTGCGTAGTGCCTGATCTTGCCTTCGTTCTTTAAGTCTTCAAGCGCACCAATGGTGTCTTTTCGCTGAAGCACGTCGAGGCGTGGGTTGTGATACTGGTAAATATCGATGTAATCGGTCTGGAGTCGCTCTAGGCTGCTTTCGCAGGCCTTCTTCACGAAGTCTGGTTCCCAGCGTTGCGGTCGCTCTTTGTGACCGGTTCGAGGAGCTTCGATGTCGTACCCGAACTTGGTTCCGATAACGATGTCTTTGCGTCGATCGGCGAGAGCCTTTGGAATTATTTCCTCACCGTAGCCCGTACCGTATGTATCGGCAGTGTCGAAGAAAGTGATGCCAGAATCGAGGGCTTTTTGCAGCAGGTTGATTCCGTCTTCTTCGGAGACTTCTCCCCACCAGTTGGTGGATACGCTCCACACGCCGAATCCGACTTCGGAGACGGTTATGTCAGTTGACTGAATTTGTCGGTACTTCACTTACTCGAATTCCTGTTCGTTTATACGGTGGCCGGCGAGAGATTCAACGCTTTGTGGAGTTTGTCCAATTCAGTGGCGAACTGATCGTCACTGAGCGCAGGTTGCATGGTGGAAAGATCCACGTTGTCTTTCAAGTCGACCCACGATTTGCAACCACCGTAAGAATCTTCGACTTTTGACAGGTGAATGGATGGCAAACTGTAGGCGCGGAGAACCATCAGCTTAAGCGGGTGGCGAGGTTTCCAACTGAATCGCTTTACTGGAAACTCTTCAGACCAAATGTGGAGGTCGTGGAGTGCGGTGACATCCGATTCTTCGGAGATGTCGTGAGTTTCAACCAGTTCGCAGTAAACCGACAGTGGAATCTCCTGCGAGTAGTCATCACCCGAAGTTGATTCCAGGCGGTGACGTTGATCAGCCTTCAACAGAATCTCTCCCTCGTGGAAAAGACCCGGGTACAACAGGAATCTGTCGTGTTCGATTTTGAAGTGCCTTCCATCCTCTCGAATTCCGCCTTTTCGAAGGATGAAAATCTGGTCTCCTTGCGCAAGAGCTGCGGACGTTACCGCCCACTCTTTGAGAGCCACATTGGTGGATTGTGCTGTCAATTCTTGCCCCTCATCTGAGAACCAGTTGATCGTAATTCTTCTTGTGGTTCATGTGAGTTTTGACGCGTGCGAAGACGATTTTATAGCGGATTTCCGCAAATGCCCGGGCGATTTTCACAGGTATTTTTGTCACGTTAGCGCAGCGTATCGTTCGCCGAGCAGCGTTTCCGTGTTTCGCTGAATTACTTCTTCCAGTTCAGTTGTCGGCACATTCCTGAGCTGTGAGAGTTTTTCCAGGACGAGCGGCAGGTCACGAGGTTCGGTCCACTTTTGGCGATTCTTTTTGAAGGTTTGTGGGTATGCATCCGTTTCGAGAAGAATTTTTTCTGCCGGGACATTGATTGCCGTTTCTTCCAGGTCGCTGATGCGAGTCAATGTTTTAGCGAACGAAATGTGAAACCCGAGATCAAGTAACTCTTTTGCGAACGTCCATCTGCCTTGAAAGTAGTGGGCAGTTCCACCGAGTTCTCCAGCATTGGTTTCTTTGAGGATTGAGACAGCAGTGGATCGTGCCGAGTCGGCGTCGTAATCATCGTTGTTTTCGCGGATATGAAAAACGATGGGGAGACCGGCTGGTCGGGCGATTTCGATCTGTGAGTGAAAGGCTTCAGCCTGCCAGTCATGGTTTGGTGAACGCGACTGGTGGTCAACGCCGATTTCACTCATGACAACGACCCGGGGATGCTGAGCCATTCGGGCAAGTTCTTTGTAATCAGTATCCGTCAATCGTTCGACGATGTCGGTCGGGTGGACTCCAACGCCGGCAAGAATTTCAGCGTGGCGTTCCGCCATTTCGAGAACGTTTTTCGAGTCCTCAACCGTCACCCCTGCTGTGATGATTTTGCCAACCCCTGCATCGACGGCTCGATCGATGATTTCTCGATGTTCTGACTCGTCGTGCTGATGAATATGTGCGTGGGTGTCGATTAGCAATTTGGAAGTTCGCTACCAGGATTAGATATTCGATCATTGAAGTATTTCAAATGACCAACGATAGTCGAGTCCAAGAAGCGTTACGTCAGTCTTCCGTTGACTGAAATCCGCGTGTAAGTTGTGGCGACCAAACCCCGGCTCAATCGAGTTGAGGTTTTGAAGTCATGAAAGATCGGGAGTTACGACGAGCATGCGACCAGGATTTGGACAGTTCAAGCAGGCTACACCGGAGTACCTGCGATTCGCCCAGCAGTACGGGGCGACAGACATTTTGCTAAACACCCCGGACCTGCCGAACTACAACGGCACATGGTCGCTTCACGATCTTGTGAAACTTCGCAACATGGTCGAAAGCTACGGGATGAAGCTTTCCGCACTTGAGAACGTTCCAACCCAGTTCTATGACCACATCATGTTGAACGGTCCGAAACGCGATGAGCAGATCGAAAACATGATCACTACCGTGCGAAACATGGCTCGCGCGGGAATTCCAATTTTCGGTTACAACTGGATGCCTTCTCACGTTTGGCGAACTCCACCGAAGCTAATTAGGGGTGGGGCTGTAGCAACGGCATTTAATTACGAAGATGCTAAACAGATGCCTTACACCCACGGTCGTCAGTACACCGAAGAAGAAATGTGGGAGAACCTCGAATACTGGATCAAGATCATTACTCCAGTGGCCGAGGAAGAGGGGATCAGGCTCGGTATCCACCCATGCGATCCGCCAGTTGATGATCTCGGTGGCATCCCGCAGTTGTTCAGGTCGTACGAAAACTACCGTCGTTATCTAGATATCTATCCGTCGGACAATTGTGCGATCGAGTTCTGCCAGGGAACAATTTCGGAAATGTTCGATTCAGCGGGTGACGCGCTGTATGAGTTCATCGCTGAAATGGTGCAGAAGAAGAAGGTGCTTTACGTGCACTTCCGCAACGTTTCTGCGCCGAATCCCGAAGACTTCCACGAGGAGTTCATCAACACGGGTCACGTCGATATGTACCGTGCGATGAAGACGTACTACGACAACGGTTACGACTCATTCTTCATTGACGATCACGTTCCGCACACTCACCAGGACACTGACTGGGGACACCGGGGGAGAGCATTCGCCAACGGTTACATCCAGGCGATGATTGAGGCTGTGACGAAGCAAGGTGCGGGGAACTAGGCAACAGGTTCTATTTGGGATAAACACAGACCTCCACCAGTTCGGGTGGAGGTCTTTCGTTTGAGGAGTGATGTGATTTTAGAAACTGCGCGATTAGGCAAAACTGGATTTGAGGCGGTCCGGATTGGGTTTGGTGGTGCGCCGGCTGGTCTCACCAATTATCTGACGGAGTATTCGCCCGAAGAATCGAAACAGCGCGCTGATGTGATCGATGCTATTCAATACGCGGTTGAGTCGGGGATTAACTATTTCGACACCGCTGCAGCGTATGGCTCAGGCGAAAGCGAACGGATTTTTGGTGAAGGTCTTGCCGCAGCCGGAATTAGCTCAAGACGCTCTGATTTGTACGTTGCCACAAAAGTTTCGCATGCTGATCCTGAACCGTTTGAATCGGTTGAGAAATCTTTGAAAAACCTGAAGCTGGACTTCGTAGATCTCGTTCAAGTGCATGGCACGACTTATTCACCTGAAGCGCGTGAACAAACGCTGAAAATTGATGGAACTCTTGAAGCCCTCGAAAAGGCGCGAGATCGAGGGTTGATCCGACACATCGGCTTCACCACTGAAGATCAAAATCCACCGGTGTACGAGTTCATCGAGGCGAGACGATTCGATGTGATGCAAACCTGTTACAACCTAGTTTTTCAGCACAGCTACGAACCAACTCGTCCGTTCGGTTCGATCCATGAAGCGAACGAAGCAGGGATGGGCGTTGTGACGATGCGCTCGCTTACCGCGTCGGTGTTTCAACGCTGGCACGCAGCTGTTCGACCGGATGATGACTTCGACTACTCTGCCGGACTGTTACAGTTCGTGCTGTCCAACAACCTTGTTGATGTAGCACTTGTTGGGATGCGAAACAGGGACGAAGTTGACCGAAATCTCGCGGTGTTGAGAAATCATGAGGGTCGTATGAACCTTGAGGACATCCACGAGAAATTTGTGTAAGTTTTAGGGGATAGCGATGAGTTCATTTCGAGACGCAATTAAAAGCGCTATGACGGAATACCTGGACGAGTTAAAGGAAAAACTCGACGGACTTTCGGAAGCTGAACTTACCTGGCAGGCGACACTCGATACCAACACGATTATTTGGCTTGTTTGGCATATGGCGCGCGTCGAGGACAATTGGATCAACGGTGTTGTTGGAGAAGGTGCGACCATTTGGGAATCTGGTGACTGGCAGTCTCGAACTGGAATTGCAGACGAAGGCAACGGCTGGGGGCAAACCATGGATCAGGTCCGAGTGTTCCCTGGTCGGGATATCAACTCGATTGTTGCCTACTACGATGCCGTGCGTGAAGCCGGGTTCAAGGTGATCGATTCATTGACCGACGCCGACATGGATACCACTCGCGAGCAAACGAGAAATCGAGGTCCGATCGAGATTTCGTGGATCCTGGGTCACGTGGTGGTTGAGGAATCGCAGCATCTTGGCCAGATAGCTTTGATACGCGGAATGATCCGTGGACTGAACGGCTAGTAAATAACGGAGATCAGGGGTTGGGATTCAAAGACGTTGTTCGCGGCAATCTAGTTGAGTATTACGAAGTTCTCAAACGAAAACTTGAAGGACTGACCGACGAAGAGTTGCGTTGGCAACCTGATCCTCAGTCGAACCACATTTTGTGGACTGTTTGGCATATGTCGCGTGTCGAAGACACATGGATTTCCACGCTCCAGGGACTGCCAGGGATCTGGGTGACCGATGAATGGCATGAGCGGGTCGGCATGACTCTTGACCGTCATGGACGTGGCGATTCCCTCGGCGAAGTCGAAGCTTCCAAGGCATTGGATATTGCCGAGGTGATGGAGTATTACGACGCAGTCAGGGAAGTGACCCTCGAACATATCGACTCGATGACCGAGGAAGACGTTGATCGAGAGTACCCGTTTATCTACCGAGGTGAAGGTTCTGACAAAGGCACGTGGATCCTGGGTCACCTGATGGCTGAGGAGTCCCAGCACTTGGGACAGGTTTCATACATTCGAGGAATGATCCGAGGTTTTGACGGGTAATGCCGATTAAGTGCGTTTTCTTTGATTTCGATGGGGTACTCAGAACGTGGCACTACGACGAACAGCGTTTCCAGGATGAATTCGGAATTCCGATTGAGGCGTTCAGGGAAGTTGCGTTTGCCAAAGAACACGTTAATCCTGCGATTCGCGGGCATGTAACGAATGAAGAATGGCGCGCCGGTGTTGGAGAAGTGCTGAAGGAACGCTATCCCGCCGACAAAGTGGACGCGGCGATAGCTGACTGGAATCAACGAAATGGCAAGCTAATTCCAGAAGTGATAGCAATAGCCGAGGAGTGCAAGGTGAAGTTGCCGGTCGCGCTGTTCACCAACGCTACGACTCGTCTTCCCTGGGAGATGGAGCAACACGGACTTACCGACTTTTTCGATTACGTCGTGAATGCGTCCGAAACTGGATTCGTGAAACCTGAGCCTGAAATCTATGAGTACGCCGCGAATCTTGCAGGTATCGAGCATCATGAGGCGTTCTTCACGGACGATGGGATCGCCCAGGTGGAAGGAGCCCGTAAACTCGGCTGGACCGCCCATCACTTCAAAAATGCCGATGGTTTGCGCGCCGCGCTTGTCGAAGCTGGAGTACTTGCTTAGTTATTTCCTTGACCCCTCGGCAAGCTCAGGATGACGTTTTGTGAAGTCGAGGCGATTGACTATCCACCTTCGCAAAGCAAACATCGAGCGACGCATCTGGCGAGGTCACGAGTATTCTCGTTCCCCGCAAGCGCAATGACCTATTTGACTGGAATTAGCAAATGAAAATAACCGGATATCGAGAACTTTCCTGGCTTTACCACCGGGGTCACCCGTCTGGCGATGCAAATAGCGTTTCACCTGATGACGTTTCGCGTGCGACATATCTGTTCCTAGAGACGGACGCAGGGGTCACGGGGATTGTCCCTCAATCATCACCCGATGTGGCAAAGCTTTTTCCGGTTCTAGAAGGTAAAGACCCACGAGGTGTTATCGGTCTCTGGAAAGAGATGTCGGACGTTGGCTTCAAAGGTGGGGTTGAAGGCTCAATGTACGGTGCAATGTGCGCGCTAGACTCAGCAATGTGGGACATCAAAGCGAAGGATGCAGGGCAACCGCTCTGGAAATTCCTTGGCGCCAGCGAGCCACGTGTAAAGGCTTACGCGTCGGGGCTGGACATGGGCATGACTGACGACGAGCTAGTTGAGTTCTACACCGAATACGCGGACCGCGGAGTCGACGGTGGCAAGCTGAAAGTTGGTCTCGATTTTGATTCGGATATGCGTCGCCTAGAGATCATGCGGGATGTCCTAAAGGAGAATGCCAAAGAGCCTTTGTTGATGATCGACTCTAACGAATATTGGTCGGCAAAGCAGGCAATTCGATATATCTCAAGAATCGAAGAAAAGTTCGATTTAACTTGGGCCGAAGAGCCGGGAAGGCGCTGGGACTACCGTGGCCTACGGCAAATTTCTCGTGGCATCAAAACGGCGGTGGCTACCGGCGAGAACATCAACGGGATCGACGAGTTTTACCCGTTGATTCACAACGAGGCCGTCGACGTTGTGCAATTCGGAACCCTAGGTGTCACCAGCTTCTTGCAGATCGCCCATTTCGCTGAAGCCTACGAACTGCCCATCTCGATCATCGGATCGCCGGGCAGCTGCATGGCTCACGCGGCAGCTGCAGCACCAAACCATCTTGCTCAGGAAGTGAAAGACCTGACACCTCCAACTGGAGTGAGCATCGACAACGACATCGTCGACGGATTCATCGAAATGGGTGATGCGCCGGGACTTGGATTCTCGGTTGATGAGGACGCCATCGCGGAGATGAACGTGAATCCGCTGACAACGAAGGGATCAGGGATGCCAGGCAGTAGACGCAAGGGTGCCGGACTGTACATCATTCCACCTGAGCCTGGCGAAACAGGGCTCTACTAACGCATATGTTCGCTCGCTTCAAGAACGTGCCTGCCGTAGAACTTCTCTCGCAGCGAGCGTTCCGAAACCTTTTCTTCAGTAACTTCACCAACAACACTGGTGTTGAGCTGAGGATGATGGCTCAATCATGGGTGATTCTTGAACTTGGCGCGTCGCAGTTCTGGGTTGGGGCCGCCATGGGATTACGAGTGATCCCGGCAATAGCGATCGGCCTGTTTGCTGGAGTTCTAGTGGACCGATTGGGCGGAAGAGTCATTCTGCTCTGGGAACGAATCGTTTTATTGGCTCTGGCGATTCTCACCGCACTGGTGGTGATGAGTGACTCACTTGCACTCTGGCAGATCGTGACGCTTTCGATTGTGTCGAGTGCTGTACTCGCAATGGGTATGCCCGCCTCTCAAACACTTGTTCGAAATTACGTTCCCATGAACTCTCTTCAGGCGGGTAATTCACTCAATACGTTGGCGTACAGCTTTGCGCGGGCAGGTGGACCTTTGCTGGCCGGAGTCTTGATTGGACCGTTCGGACTGGCTTCGCCATTTTTCGCGTTGATCGTAATGTACGTGTTGTCGGCTGGGTTCACATATCGAATGCCAAAAGATGAACCGGTCACAACGGGGCGAGCCTCTGCGATTCGCGAAATGATGGACGGGCTGCGGTACATCCGATCAAATCCTGTGATCAGCAGGTTGTCGCTGCTGGCATTTTCTGTAATTTTCAGTGCGGCGTTCGTACCGATTATGCCGGTGTATGCACGTGAACGTTTTGATGTTGGAGAGACGGGCTTTAGCTTCATGCTTGCCGCGTGGGCGATTGGGCAGGGAGCATCGGCTTTATGGATTTCAGCTCGAAGAGATCCTGACAGACGTATACCGGCGGTGTTAATCGCAACAGTAATGTTCGTGATCGCAGTTCCGACGTTTGCGCTTTCCACAAACTTCTCGCTAACTCTCTTCTCACTTGGACTGATCGGTGCAGCGATACCGATCTGGTCGTCGGCGGTAATGGCGCTGTTGCAATCTCAAACCGATAGCAACATGATCGGCAGAGTCATGTCGGTTTATTCCCTGTCTCTACAAATGATGATGTTGGGGTGGTTCCTTGGAGCTTGGATTGGAGAAATCGTCGGCAACAGCGAAATGATGCTTGGTGGCACGGCGATATATCTTGTAATCCACCTGTGGTTGATCTTCACCTCCCCTGAACTCCGAAAGCTCTAGCCCCTCAGACCCTGCTTCAGTGACATCCAGTTAACGGCGTCCCTACGTAGATGGTCTATGATGCTGCGTCCACAGAGATGGCTACGAGATTTTGAGTATTGGAGGCTGGCATGCCTGAAGTGACAAGTTATCCACATGGAATGCCCTCATGGGTAGACCTCGGGACAACTGACATTGATGCCGCCGAGAAGTTCTACTCGGGACTTTTTGGTTGGACGGCGGACCGACAACCCGCTGGTGAGGGCATGATTTATTCCATGCAGTCGATTGACGGTAAATCGGTTGCGGGTATTTACGACCAGCCACCTGACCAGAGGGAAGCTGGTATTCCGCCGAACTGGCTGACCTACATCACAGTTGACGACATTGATGCGATTGCCGCCAAGGTTGGTTCAGCCGGTGGACAGCTGGCTCAGGAACCGTTTGAAGCCATGGACGCAGGCAAGATGGCTGTTGCCGTGGATCCTTCAGGCGGCGTGTTTGCCGTGTGGGAGCCTAAGCAGAACATCGGATCTGAACTAAACGGACAACACGGAACGTTCGCCTGGTCGGAGTTGATTTCGACCGATACGGAAAATTCTAAGCAGTTCCTCGCTGACGTGTTTGGTCTCGCCTCGGTGCCGATGCCGAACGCGCCCGGCGGATACGTGCTGCTTATGGTTGGCGAGCAACCTGCTGGTGGATTAATGGATCAACCAGAAGAAATGGTCGGTATGCCTTCAGTCTGGATGAACTACTTCGAGGTTTCCGACGCTCAGACGACCGCAGATAAAGCGGCAGAACTTGGAGGCGAAGTCATTGCTCCACCGTTCGACTCTGGTGGTCCCGGTGTGATCGCCGTGTTGAAAGACCCGCAAGGTGCTGTTTTCTCGATCATTCAACCTAACCCTGATTTCGATCCTTTCGCTTAGTGCGACCAGAGTTCGAGTAATTGACCGGGTGGCTTCGTCCACCCGGTTTTTCTTTGTTTCAAAGTCGAAAATCTCACGCTCACAACGACATCGGTGTGCAACCCCGTGCTAAATTCCAACTCGCTTTCGGAGTCCCAGTTATCCCGAGAGAAGTTTTCCAGCAACGGGAGTGAAATTTATGCAACCGATGATTGCGCTTCACGGCAATCCAACCGACGAGGTTTTGCAGATCGTAGCGCAGTTCGGGATTCCGAACGTCCTCGTGTACGGAGGACCCGGCAGTCGCCACATGAAGTACCACGAGTACGTGGCACTGCGTATGAAGATCGAGTCTTACGATCTGAAGTTGGCAGCAATCGAAGGTGGATTTTCTCCTGACATTGCGTATCACGATGTGATTTTTGGTGGCCCGAGACAGGACGAATTGATCGAGGACTTGCTCCAGCAGGTCCGAGACATGGGCAACGCGGGAATCCCGATCTACGGTTACAACTGGATGCCGAACAGTTGGGGCAGGGCAAAGGCAACTGTGATTCGTGGTGGCGCGCTTGGCACCGGCTACGACTACGACTGGGAGAACAGTCGACGCCCTGAGACATTCCCTGGTGAAGAAATTTCCGAAGAGCAAATGTGGGATGCACTTGAGTACTGGATCAAGGCGGTAACCCCGGTTGCTGAAGAAGTCGGGATGCGCTGCGGAATTCACCCCGAAGATCCTCCCGTACCTCAACGTGGTGGAGTTCCGGGACTGTTCCGAAGCTTTGATGCATTCAAGCGTCTGACCGAAATCGTTGACTCTGACTACAACGCCATTGAGTTCTGCCAGGGCACGTTCAGTGAAATGCCCGGTGAAGACATTTACGAAATGATCGACTACTTCGGCAAACGCAACAAGATCATGTACGTCCATTTCCGAAACGTGAGTGGTCAAGCTCCTTCGTTCAACGAAGAGTTCATTAACACCGGCTATGTCGACATGAAGAAAGCGATGCGCAGATACCGTGACGCTGGCTTTACCGGCAACTTCATCGATGACCACTGTCCGTTGATGGTTGCTGACGATGACTTCCCTGGGAACCTCGGTGGTTATCGCTCGAGGATGTTCGCTCAGGGCTACATTGCCGGAGTGATTGAGGCTGTAGAGAAGGAAGTTGAGTACGGCGGCCCTGTCGATATGAGCAAAGTGAAGAAAGGAGCTGCGTCGTGAGAGTAGGAATGGGACTCAACAGCTCCACCAACGGTGAGACGCTGCAATACATGGCGCAGCTCGGCATCCAGCACGTCGTATTGAACACCCCACCTGTGCCGGTGAAAAACGGAAAGTGGGAACTGGTCGACCTGGTTGGATTGAAGAACCGGGTTGAAGATTTTGGACTGACACTTACAGCAATAGAGAACACTCAAATCGATATGCGCCACCACCTTATTGCTGGTGGTCCTCGATTTGACGAACAGCTCGAGAACATGATCGAGACGATCAAGGCCATCGGTAACGCGGGCATCCCGATGTACACGATGAGCTGGCGCTACCCTCGGTTCTATCGAACCGGTCATGTGGACATTGGCTGGGGCGCGCGTGGCACGGCTTTTGACGCTGCCAAAGAGAACTGGCCAAAAGTAATCGACTGGGACATCGATCTTGATCGAGCGTGGGAGTGCCTTGAGACGTGGGTGAAAGAAGCTACACCGGTTGCTGAGAAGTACGGCGTCCGTCTTGGACTTCACCCGGTCGACCCGCCAATGCCTGAAATTGGTGGCGTTCCTTCGCTGCTAATTAACTTCGAGAACTACAAGCGACTAATCGACATCGTCGACAGTCCGTACAACGGAATTTTGCTGTGTCAGGGCTCATTCTCGCAGTTCGCTGGTGCGGATCAGGACAACGGTTCAAGCATCTACGACATGATCGAATACTTCGTGAAGCGTGAACGAGTCCTGTACGTCCACTTCCGAAACGTGTCGGGGACCGTGCCGAAGTTCAACGAGGCCTTTATTAACAAGGGTTACGTCGATATGTACAAGGCAATGCGGACTTACGCAGAGAACGGTTTCGACGGGTTCTTTATGGACGATCACGCTGTTCACACCAAAGGTGACACCGAGTGGGGGCACCGTGGAAGGGCTTACTCGATCGGGTACATCCAGTCGATGATTGAGTCTGTGACCAACACTTCGTTGTATGGCGCGCATTAGGTACGGACTGTCTAAATGAAAATTGAGAAGATCGAGACGTGGCTTGTCTCTAAATGGCTGACTGTTCGAGTCACCTGTGATGACGGTACTTATGGCATTGGAGAAGGAAACTTCTGGGGCTATGCCGATGCTTCCGAGGTAATCGCACATCGAGTTGGTGACGATATCAATGGGCTTGATCCGCGTGATATTGATCGAATCTGGAACACGGTTTACCGGCAGTACTCGTTCAGGAGTGCTGCATTGACTGCCGTACTTTCAGCCATCGATATGGCGCTCTGGGACATCAAGGGCAAGCGCTTTGGTGCACCAGTCTGGGATCTACTCGGCGGAAAAGTTCGCGACAAGGTTCGAGCGATTGTTTTGCTCGGGTCGTACGGGTATTCAGGTCCACTTTCGTCACCGGAAAGTTTTGCTGAAGCGGCTCGGCGCGCAAAATCTGACGGATACACGGCTCTGAAAATGACGCCGTTCCCAGAGAATTGGGGAGAGTTGTCGCACGGCGATTTAATTCGTCAAAACACAGCAATCGTCGAAGCAGTACGAGAAGAAGTCGGCTGGGATTTCGATATTGGCATCGAAATTCACAGGAATATGTTCCCTGGAACTGCGGTCGTGTTTGCTCAGCAGATCGAAAAATTCTTGCCGTATTTCTTTGAAGACCCGATCGCTCCTGACTCGGTTATGACTATGGGCGCTGTAGGTGAGAAGGTGAACATTCCTCTTGCTGTTGGTGAGCGAAATAACACTCTGTGGGAGTTCCGCGAGTACTGCGGACTGCCGGGTGTAAGTTTCTTGAAGCCGGATATTGGACTTGCAGGCGGGTTCACACACGTGAAAAAGATCGCGGCGGTCGCCGAGAGCTTCCACATCAAGATGGCTCCACACCAGTTCCTAGGTCCGATTGCTAACACGGCCCTCACCCACATCGCGACTGCTACACCGAACTGGGATGTCAACGAGTTCGCACCGGAAACCGGAACGTTCAAAGAGACGATTGTAGACAACGTACTTGAAGTTCAAGACGGATACTTCATTCCACCTGAGAAGCCAGGTCTCGGCATTGATTTGAATGTTGAAGAGATGCTGAAGCATCCGTTTAATCCAGGCTCGGGCGAAACCGCACGAAGCACTGATGGATCAGTAGTACTCGGGTAGTTCAAACGCGGAGAATTTCATGGGTAATCGACTCCAAGGCAAAGTGGCGTTTATCACCGGTGGTGGTGGCGCAATGGGCGGTGCCCAGGCACGTTTGTTTGCCGAAGAAGGTGCCGCAGTAGCGGTTGCTGACAACCGGCTCGAAGCAGCTGAAGCAGTCGCTTCCGAGATCGTGAAACAGGGCGGGAGCGCGGTCGCTGCCGAGCTGGATGTGCGGGATGCTAGCCAATGGGCTGACTCCGTGGCAAAAGCTGAATCGGAACTAGGTCCCATCAACATTTTGTGCAATAACGCAGGCGCAAATTTCCGAGTGAGTTTCGAGGATCAGACGGAAGAACAGTTCCGAATGATTATGGACATTGGATTGACCGGATCATTTCTCGGAATCAAAGCGGTCGTTCCATCAATGCGAAAAGCGGGCTCAGGTGTGATTTTGAACATGGGGTCACTCGCCGCAATCCGGCCCGGTGGTGGAAGCCCAGGGTATGCCGCTCAAAAAATGGCGATGGTCGGACTAAACCGTTCTGCCGCACATTCGTTCGCCGGAGACAACATCCGTAGCGTGATTATTTCTCCGGGGCACGTCGATACACCGTTTATCCGTGGCAACAATGACCACAGTCCTAACGACTGGTCGACGAGTATCGACAATCCCGACAACTTCAATCGTCGGCTCGACAATACCCCGTTAGGTCGATTGCAGGAACCTGAGGACATTGCCCGAGCGTTCCTGTTTGCTG
>CAYYMP010000012.1:0-33403 GCA_964472915.1 uncultured Dehalococcoidales bacterium
CATGGATTAGCTCGTAAACGGAACCACCACCGTTTTCGGATCGGAATCTCCAGGTCAACGTTTCAGGCCGAGCGTCGAACTGGTGCGACATCCCCCACCAGATATTCGCGTGAAAAATTTTGCCGACAAAATCATTGTCGAGATAACGTCGGATTCGTCCGATAGTCGTGTTGCCGCGCTGATTGAAGTTTGTCGAGTGAATAAGACCTGCCGATTCAGCCGCCTCAAGCATTTCTTGAGCGTCTTCGGCAGTCAGTGCTAATGGCTTATCGCAAAGGACGTGCTTGCCGGCTTCAACAGAGTCGAGAGTCAGTTGTTTGTGTGAACCGGTCGGCGTGATGATGTCCACTGCATCTAGATCAGCCATTTCGAGCATCTTCTTGTGATCCGTGAACGAGTTTGGAATATTCCACTTCTCGGTGAACTCCGCAAGAGCGGATTCATCACGTCTCATAGCCGCAACAACTTCAACGTTATCGAGTTGCGAAAAATGATCCATGTGAGTATTCGCAAACGAACCCGCGCCAATAATTCCGATCCTGATTTTTCCGTCGGCTGAAGGCAACTCGAAATACCTCTTTCGTAGTTTTAAACGGCGCGGTAAATGGTGTGTTCCAACACCGCTTGAAATGGGCTGCTAAGTCTAACTTAGTCGACCAGTCATTTGGACGTGATCGGCACTAAACCTCCGGGGTTAGCGGAACGATTATTGCCAGTCGGAGGTTCCGGTCGGTCGGAACGAGTGCGGAGTGATGCCGTACGCCTCACCGTGAACTGCTCCTCCTGGGAACACCTTGCCTGGATTAAACCGTTCGGACAGAGATGGCACTTCAATAGGTGCATCATCCGGCGAATCACCTATAAACGCTGTTCTCAGCCTGCCCATCGCTTCAAGATCTTCCTCTGAGAAGACCAGCGGCATATATGCCTGTTTCTCTATACCAATGCCGTGCTCACCTGAGAGAGCTCCGCCGGCAGCGACGCACGCTTCAAGAATCTTGGCTCCTGCCAGAATCGCCTGATTTACTTCTTCAGGATTGCGTTCGTTGAACAGGATTGCTGGATGAATGTTGCCGTCACCAGCATGGAAGACATTGGCGACAGTTACGTCTAGCTCTGCGGCTATCTGATCTACCTGTCGCAATACTTCCCTGAGCTTAGTTCGAGGGACGACGCCATCAACCAGATAGTAGGTAGGGGCAATGGTTCCGTAAGCACCTATAGCGCCTTTTCGGGTCTCCCAGAGTTTCACCCGGGTTTCTTCGTCGTCGGCTTCACGAATTTCCATGGCACCGTTCTTGCGGCAAATGTCTAGAACGACTTCCGTGTCGTCTTCAACAGCTTCGACTAGACCATCAACTTCGACAATCAGGACTGCTTCGGCTTCGTCAGGGTAGCCAGGGTGGTAGAACGGCTCGACTGCGTCGATTGTGTTGCGATCCATCATTTCTAGAGCCGATGGCACGAGCCCCGCTGCAATGATGTCTGAAACTGTTTGAGAAGCCGCGTCCATGGTGGTAAATGCCGCAAGCATGCTGTGGACAGTTTCAGGCTTAGGGAGCAGGCGCACGGCGATTTTTGTCACGATACCCAGTGTGCCTTCAGAACCTACAAATGCACCACGCAGGTCGTAGCCGACCGATTCACGCTGGGCACCGCCTAGCCAGGCAATCGAACCGTCTGCGAGAACCACTTCAAGACCGAGAACGTGGTTGGTTGTTACTCCAAGAGCCAAACAGTGGGGTCCACCGGCGTTCTCACCAATGTTTCCACCGATAGTGCAGGTCTTTTGACTTGCCGGATCTGGCGCGTAGAACAATCCCAAATGGCTTACCTGTTCGGAAAGCTTAAGGTTGATCATTCCAGGTTCAACTATGGCAATTCGATTCTCCGCATCGACTTCAACCATCCGGGTCAGACGAGTGAGAGCAATAACGACCGAATTGCGTAATGGAACTGCGCCACCAGAAAGGCTTGTCCCGGCCCCTCGTGCCACGATGTATGCGCCGTGACGATTGGCGATCTTTATGACTTCAGAAACTTCCTCAGCGGAATCAGGGAGCACAACCGCACGAGGTGTGGCCTTGTCGATTGAACCGTCATATTCGTAAACGAGCAGGTCTTCAGGTTTCCAAATGACGTATTTGTCGCCGACGACTGCCGAAAGTTCGTTTACGAGAGCAGAGTTCACTGTGGTCATGAATGAATTTTCGCGCAAGGTTGGGAATTTAGAAGAACGTTCCAACACCTGTTACGTTGCGAACTATTTCGCGATCTTCCTGGTCTCGCATGATCTTCGCCGTGAGTTCATCCGGATCTCCCCATTGCTCGAGAAGAATTCTCAATAGTCGCTCCTGCACTTCGGCAACCTCGGGCGTATTGGCGAGATTATTGAACTCACCCGGATCGTTTTCAAGGTCGTATACCTCAAGTTCAACCGGATCGCCGTGACCGTAGCAGAGCTTCCACTTGCCAGACCTGACCATGCCCATCGCTCGGTCTGTTCCATGAGCGAAATGTTCTGAGATAGCGATGTCGTTGAGTTCAGAGGTATCGCCATTTAGGGCAGGGATGAGCGATTGTCCGTCAAGATTCCACTTCGATAGATCGATTCCGGCAAGATCAAGAATGGTTGCAACTGCGTCAACGTTTGAAACAGCTTGCCCTACGCGGGTTCCAGCGGCGAAATTGCCTGGCCACGCGATTTGAAGCGGAACGTTCGCAGATTGTTCGTAGAAACACATTTTTCGCCACAGCCCGTGTTCGCCAAGCATGTCGCCGTGATCTGAGGTGTGAACAATTACCGTGTTTTCGGCAAGTCCTTGCTCTTCGAGCGTGTCGATCAATCGACCGATTTTGTCGTCGAGATATGTACACAAACCGAAGTAAGCTGCTCGTGCTCTCGCGACTTCGTCATCCGTCCAATCACCATCCAATCCGAACATTTTCCTGAGCCTTTGGGCTGAAGGCGGTAGGTTATCCAAGTGGCCCTCAGGCAACGTCGGCATGTCGTAGTTGTCCGGGTAGTACATGTCGAAGTACTTATCGGGCACTATGAACGGGAAGTGCGGTGCAATAAATCCCACGCACATTGCCCATGGCTGTTCGTGACGCGCCGGGTCGGACAGGTACTCGAGTGCCGCGGATTCCATAGCGTCATCGGCCTCGATCATAGGACTCACACCCGGGTCCGCTTCTCGAACGCCGTACCACGGCTCATCTGCCTGCGGGATACCGTCTGACCACCTGTAGTGGCCGAGCGGTTCTTCGATATGCGGGTCTCGTGAGATTTGCCTGTTGAATCCATGAAGCGGGTCGGGACCCACGAGGTGCATTTTCCCGTTGAGAACGGTGTCATAGCCTTCGTTTCGGAGCAGGTACGGCCAGGTCAAACGATCCACCGGCACCGGCTTCGAGTTGTCCCAGATTTCGTTCGTAGAAACGTACTGACCGGTCATGAACGAAGCGCGCGACGGGATGCAGAGCGGGGAGTTGCAGTAATTGGCGTCGAAAGTGACTCCCATTTCAGCCAATCGATCCATATTTGGCGTCTTGATGATCGAGTGTCCGTACGTCGACGAGAATTGAGCGCCGTGCTCATCGGACATGATTACAAGGAAGTTGGGTTTGTCGGCCAATTTTCTGCGTTGCTCCAGTTGGATTGATTCGGGATGAATTCGATTACGGTGTAACGATCGCTCTCGTGACTTCACTTCCGCGCTCACGCCCGAGCCACTCTGCGGTCTTGAACGCCTCATCGATCTTGTCGAGGGGGAATTCGTGAGAAATCACATCCATCAGTGGGTACTTGTCGCGTGTTCGCTCAAGAAAGTCGATTGCGTTCGGAATGATCCATGGGTCGTAATGCTGGATGCCGTAGATTCGAGTCTGGTTTGAAACCACAGTGGACATATCGATCTTCGCCCACGAGTTAGGCGAGATGTGCCCAACTTCAAGATAGGTTCCACGCATGCGAACCATCTTGAGTCCTTCTTCGACAACAGCCGGGAACCCGACGACCTCGATCACTTTGTCGGCTCCAATTCCGTCAGTTAGTTCCATCACACGATCAATGCGAGACTCTGGTGTGTCGTACTCATTGATGTCAATGGTGTGGGTTGCACCGCACTGCAAAGCAAGGTCGAGTCTCGGCTTCTGACCATCAATAACGATCACCTTCGAAGCTCCAAGCTCTTTTGCAACTGCCGTGGCATTGACACCAAGTCCACCAGCTCCCTGAACAACAATGTTGTCACCAAGTTTTACACCACCAAGGTGCAATGCTTCGTAAACCTGCGCAAGAGCACAGTTGACCGGTGCAGCTGCTGCGTTCGACATCGTGTCAGGAAGCTTGAATATGTAGTGAGGGCTGCGAAGGTAGTAGTACTGAGCGAAACCACCGTTGCAGTATGGGAATTCATCTAGCGGCTTTCGGCCTATTCGGAATTTGCAGGCACCAAACTCTCCGCGCAGACAGTTGTAGCAGCGAGCGCATGGGAAGAAATATGAGAAAGCGACTCGATCACCTTCTTTCAAAGGTCGCCGAAGTGAATCGGTTGTAATTTTCGAACCCATTGCTGCAACTTCGCCCATCATCTCGTGCCCGAAGACGAACGGATCTCTTGGTGGAGCATCCTTAGGGATTCCATCGCCGCGCCAAATGTGGAGATCGGATCCACAAACGCTCGTTGCACGGACTCGTACCTGGACTGCGTCCGCTTCCAGTGGGGGGAGAGGTAGCTCGCGCATTTCCCAAGATTGGTCTGAGTCATGCCAGACTGCGGACGTTCCCATTTCTGCCATTTGTAGCTCCAGTATTCGGTGAAAATTCCCGAAGAAATTCGTCAGAAATTTCTCCGCTGCACAGTGTTGGCAGATAACTTATTCCTGCACAGTTCAACTCACAAGTGAATTTCGTGCAAATATGGGATTCAGTTGGTTTTCCATCGCATACCTGAACCACTTCACGACACTCGAAAATGATCACTCACAACTGGCGCAAAAAAGCAGGCACGACCTTTAGCACCCAGAAGCGGCCGGCGACTGGATCGAAGGGCATGGTGGTAGCGAATCACCCACTGGGCTCAGCGGCGGGCTCAGAAATGTTGCTTGCCGGCGGGAACGCTGTCGATGCGGCAATCGCTGCACTGTTCGCACTTACGGTTGTTGAACCCATGATGGTTGGAATCTTCGGTGCCGGGCACATGAACGTGCGTTTGGCTTCGGGTGAACAGCATCTTCTCGACGGTTATTCAACGGCTCCTGCAGCCTCAACCGAGGACATGTACAAGCCGATCGCTGACTCAGGACCGGATTATATGAAGTCAGAAAACGACTTGAGTTCACTCGGCTATTTGTCTGTTGGCGTACCTGGAACTTTGAAGGCCTGGACACAGGCGCTCGAGCGTTGGGGAACGATGTCGCTTAGTGAGGTTATGGAACCAGCAATCCGATTTGCGACACGTGGGTTCAAAGCGACCGACTACCTTCATGACTGTGTTGAGCAGTCGGCCTCACAGATATCTCAATTTTCGGAAACGGCATCAGTGTTTATGCCGGGTGGTGAAGCCATAAGAGCTGGTGAACATGTCGACCGCTCGGACTACGCTCACACACTGCGTTCAATATCTAATGCAGGACCCGAGCATCTGTACGACGGTCCGTTGGGCCAAGTAATTTGCGATTTCCTCTCTCGAAACGGCGGGATTATTACCCCAAACGATCTCGCCGACTATCGAACCGTTTTGCGGAAACCAGTCAACGGTACTTACCGAGGGTACGAAATATTCGGACCTGCTCCACCTTCAGCTGGTGGTGTACATGTCGTTGAAATTCTGAATATGTTGGAAGAGTTCGATATCAGCGATATGGGATTCGGGACTCCTGCCACTATTCACTTGATGGCGGAGGCAATGAAAAAGGCGTTCGCCGACCGAAACGTCTATACCGGTGATCCTGAGTTCGTTGAAGTTCCTGTCGATCGATTGATAGCCAAGCATCACATTGAAGATTTCGTCGATGGATTCGACTCTGAACAATCAACTCCCGAGATCAACCAGGGCTCACGAGAACCGAATCACACCACTCACTTAACTGTCGCCGATGCTGACGGGAACGTTGTGTCCGCAACTCAGACGATCAATGAACTGTTCGGTTCCAAGGTTATGGTGCCGGGCACTGGAATCTTGCTTAACAACACACAACAAATGTTCGATCCCCACCCTGGCAATACTCTTTCAGTTCAGCCGGGCAAACGGGTTACGAGCAGCATGGCACCAACGATTGTGACCAGAGACGGTCAGCCCGAATTCGCCCTCGGATTACCCGGTGGAGTGAGAATTTTCACTTCGGTCACTCAGGCAATCGTGAACATGATTGACCACCGAATGACTGCTCAAGAAGCCGTTGAAGCTCCACGAATATGGACGCAAGGTCAGGATGTTGAGATCGAGGTCGGTATCGGTAAGGTCGTTCGCGATGGCGTAGCTGCCAAAGGTCATCGCGTGACACCTGTTAACACCATTGGCGGAGGTATGAACGTCGTGAAGTTTGAAGCCGGAGCCATTCTTAGCGGCGCTGCCTGCTGGAGAGCCGACGGTCACGCGGTGGGAATCGGTGGCGGCTACGCCGAGCCTGGTATCAGGTTCAGGCCGATTGCCGCCGAATAGCTTGATGGAGAATATTCGGTAAATGAAACACACACTCGTCTGTCTTGACTGTGGTCACGAACACCAACCTTCTGTTGAGACGCTTTTTTGCCCCGATTGCGGTGGACTGTTCAGAGTTCAATACTCAGACGATCCGGGGCCGGACTTTCCACGTCTCCCGATTTCCGATCCAGAGGATGCAAACTCACTCGGCGAAGGTGACACACCAGTTGTTTCGCTCGATTCGATCACATCTGAGCTGGGATTAGGTCAACTTTGGGCAAAGCTCGAGTTCATGGCTCCAACTGGGTCGTTCAAGGATCGTGGTTCTGCGGTGCTTACGACGATGGGACGAGATATGGGCGTGTCAGAGTTTGTAGAGGACTCATCCGGAAATGCAGGGGCATCGTTGTCCGCTTATGCGGCTGCAGCGAAGATGAGTGCTCATGTGTTCGCACCTGCCAGTGCGGCGCGAGGTAAATTGGACCAGATCCAAATTTTCGGAGCCCGACTCCACGAGATTGACGGTCCGAGACAGGCAGCTACAGATGCCGCCGAACAGTTCGTAGAACAAAACGGTTCGATCTACATGTCTCACAATCTCAGTCCGTACTTTTCCGAAGGTATGAAGCTCGTTTCGTTCGAGCTTGAAGATGTACTCGGGAACGAAATCGAACACGTCGTGCTGCCCGTTGGCAACGGTTCGCTTCTGATCGGCATGGTTAGAGGATTCGAAGAGTTGAGGGACGCAGGAGTAATTGACGCGATCCCACGCTTCCACGTAATTCAGAGCGAGTCAGTACAACCTGTCGTGGCGGCTATGTCCGGGCAAGCGTGGGAGCCGGAAATGGCGAAATCTACTAACGCATCCGGAATTGCCGTCTCGAAGCCACCAAGACTTGCCGAGATGGTTGAAGCAATAAAATCAACCGGTGGCTCTGCGATCGCTGTCTCCGAAGAATCTTTGCCAGCGTGGCAAACTCGACTTTCCCGAACCGAAGGCATATTCGCTGAAAAGACTTCTGTAGCTGCATTCTCAGGGCTCCAGAAGCTCATCGAGTCAGGAGTGATCGCAAGGAACTCGAACGTCTGTGTTCCAATTACGGGATCGGGTCTGAAAGAACCCTTGTCCTAGCTGTTCGCTTGCTCGAACGCTTTCCTGAATCCCTCAATTGCACCTTCGATAACCCAATCGTCAACGCAGTACGACGCCCTGAAAAATCCGGGAGTGCCGAATCCCACTCCGGGAACAACTAGTACTAGTTCCTGCTGCAACTGGCGAACGAACTCGGTGTCGTCGGGGATAGGGGTTTTCGGGAAGACGTAGAACGCACCGTCGGGTTCAACGCATTCGTATCCGATGTCTTTTAGCGCCCCGTAAAGCATGTCCCGTTTCTTACGATAGACATCGATGTCCACTGTTGCATCCTGAACGGCTGCAACTGCCCGCTGGAGGATAGCTGGCGCATTGACGAAGCCAAGCGTCCTGAGTGAGAACGTGAGGGCATCCAGCAAATCAACCTTGCCAGGATCGCCCGGATTTACTGCGATGTAACCGATACGTTCCCCCGCCAACCCAAGGTCTTTAGAGTGTGACGTAGCGACGATCGTCCTGGGGTGATGCTCGAATATGAACGGATACGCATCATCTGTGTAAATGAGCTTCCTGTAAGGCTCGTCGGAGATCAGGTAAATCTCGGTTCCGAACTCTTTTTCGGCTTCCTGAAGGACATTTGAGATAGCCGCAATGGTTTCTGCCGGGTAGATCACTCCGGTCGGGTTGTTCGGAGAGTTGATGATCACAGCCCTGGTTTTTGCGGAAATGGATGACTTTAGCGAAGTAAGGTCTGGAAGCCAGTTTTCATCACAAGTCGCCTCTTTGACTACACCTGTCTGATGCTGGACGTAAAAAACATACTCGGCGAAATAAGGGGCAATAACCACAACCTCGTCACCCTCGTCGAGGATCGAGCGGAGAATTGTGTTGATAGCTCCTGCAGCACCAACCGTCATCAATATTTCGTTGGCACTGAACTGGGTACCAGACTCGGCAGACAGGTTTTCGGCCACCGCTGCTCGAACATCGGGAAACCCACCGTTCGGCATATAGCGATGAACGCCAGGTGACTCGTCGTTTGCGATCCGCTTAAGAGCCTCTTTGAATTCAGCCGGCGGTTCGAGAAGAGGGTTGCCGAGTGAAAGATCGAAAACATTTTCCGGTCCGTGAATCCTGCGAAGCTCGATACCTTCTTCGAACATTCGCCTGATCCATGAACTGTCGTTCATTTGTTCGCGAACTTTTTTCGATATTGCCATTGAGCGTTTCCGAATCTTTCGTATGTGTGACGTTTAGTCTGAGCTCTGATCTTCTTTTTTAGACTTCGAATCAGATCCGTCGCCATATGTTTTCGATCCGAGCTTAAAGAAATCCCGCATGAATCGCGGACCACCGGAGTCTGGGTTTTCAACAACATAAGTGCCAGCAATCTTGTCGTGCCACGACTGACTGTTGGAATCGAATACAAGCCATATCAGTCCTATGCCGAACGAAACGAAAGACACGAACTTGCCAATCATTTCTCTTGGTATTGCGGCTGGACCAGGCGTTCGTCCATCTGAATCAACGACGACAACTCCTGCCACCCATTTGCCAGGTGTGCGTCCCCAAACTGTGGTCGGGAGTACGAAATATCCAAAAATGAAGAGGATGTTGGGAACCGCAGATTCGTCGCTGAACAATCTCCCTCCTGAGATTGGAGCGATCGTGTAAATTGCCATCATGATGATGCCTAGATCGATCGTGAAGGCGTAAAGACGCTTGATCGGACCTGCCAGGACCATGGGGTAGGTCTTGGTGCTTTTCTCTGATTGTTTTGCCGGTGCTGACTGTTGATCCTGAGATCGCTGTGAGTCAGAGCGCCTTCTGCGTTGATTCTGTTTCTTACGGGATGTACGAGCCATAACTGGAGAATTTTACGTGTATCGAGGCTGGCACCGCGCCGAAACCTAATTAGAATCACGGTCAATTTTCGAAATCACCAAGAATCCACCACGGGAGTTCAGATATGGCCGGTCGGCTTGAAGGCAAGATTGCTTTGATTACAGGCGGAGGATCTGGAATCGGTGATGCTGCCGCACATCTGTTTGCGACAGAAGGTGCGCGGGTTGCCGTGGCCGATCTGAAACAAGAGGACGCCGATCGAATTGCAAGTTCGGTTGTCGCAGGCGGTGGTGACGCCATCGCCCTGTCGGGTGATGTATCGCAACGCTCGGATTGTGAGCGCATGGTTTCTGAGACGGTCGATAAGCTTGGTGGGATCGATGTCCTGGTTAACTCGGCGGGAGTAACCCCTCGATACGCACCCGCTGAATGGGATTTCGAGAAGAAATGGGATTGGGTGGTAAGCATCAACCTGAAGGGCACGATGATGATGTCGTACTTCGCGGTTGAGCACATGAAAGGGCAGGGAAGCGGATCGATTATCAATCTCGCTTCGATAATTGGGCTAGTCGGTTACGCCGAAGGGTTGAGCGATGGTTTCAACCCGTATCCACACACCAAGGGTGGCGTGGTGCAGCTAACTCGTGACATGGGAGTTGCACTGGCCAAAGACGGAGTGCGCGTGAACAGCCTATGCCCCGGTTTCACCTACACCGCGCTTACGAAAACACTGACCGACGATTCTGACGCCCACGCTAGATTGGTTTCTCTTCACCCGATGGGACGACTCGGGCAGCCAGTCGAAATTGCGCAGGCTGCCCTGTTCCTCGCCTCTGACGAATCATCGTTCATTACCGGTGCAAACATTCCGGTTGATGGTGGTTATACCGCTCAGTAGTTTTCGATCTAGAAAATCGATTCTGGATCGACGACTGAAAGCAGCTTTCGGTTGTCGGCGAGACGCTCAAGATTGGAAAGAGCGAATCTAACTGCGCGCTCGTTTCCTTCTCCGGTACCGCCTGCCCAGTGTGGTGTGACAACTATGTTGTTCATCTTGAGCAGAGGGTTGTTCGGGTCAGTTGGTTCTTCTTCGAGGACATCGAGACCAGCACCGGCAATTTGGTTGTCTTCGAGCGCTTTGATCAACTCTGCTTCGTTGTGGACGGGACCCCGACAAGTGTTGATGAAGATAGCTGTTTGTTTCATCAGCTCGAATTCTCGGTAGCCAAACATTCCTCGTGTCGAGCTGTTCAACGGGACGTGTGCTGTGACGATATCGCTCGACTTCAGCAGATAGTCGAAGTCGACTGCTTGCGCCCCGAGCTCCTGGTCTCGACCAGGCATTAGTTCGACGACATCGTGGTATAGCACTTCGCAATCGAATCCTGAGAGTCGGCGCGCTACTTGTCGGCCGATGTTTCCGAATCCAACGATACCGACGGTTTTGCCATTGATTTCAGTTCGAACCGGGAGTTGATCAATCCCTGTTCTCCAGTTGCCATCGACTGTGTTGGTCCATGCCTCCATCATTCGACGGTAGACGCTCAGCATGAGTGACATCGCGTGCTCAGATACCGAAATTGCGTTCGAACCACCGTTGTTGGCTACTTGGACACCGAGCTTCGAGAGACCAATGACATCCACTGAATCGAACCCAGCTGTGAGCAACTGGATTAGCTTCAGGTTTGGCAACTCTTTCGCTACTTCTAGTGGTACAGAAGCAAGCCAGGGAACAGCTGCATCGGCATCTTTCAGTGCCTCGATCAGTTCGCCATGAGACACGGTAGGGTCGACAACAATTACGTTTGTGTCGTCGTTGGCAATTTCGTTTAAGAGATCCCACCGACGTTTGTGTTCGGCGGTGGACAGTTGGGCAAGGAATGCAATAGTTGGCATTTTGTTGATCTTTCGTTGATGTAGGCGTTGAGGAGGCGTAATTAGGCAGGTCGTTTCACTCGTACTCCTGCCTTGTACACGTCACAAACATTCCAGAGCGCATTTAGATCGACTGACGGGTCGCCGTCAACGACCAATACGTCTGCAGGACGTCCGACTGCCAGGACTCCTGCTCGGTCACCGGTCGCAATTGAGTCCGCAGCATCCCGTGTCCCTGTAAGCAGAGCTTCAGCGTTTGAAAGTCCCGCTTTGTTGAGAGCAATAATCTCTTTCACAAACTCTCCCGGAGGGTAGGCACCCCAGGGTGAATCACTCCCGGCGATCATTCGGACACCCATTTTTATGAGTTTATTGATCGACTCGTACCGGTTTTCAAGTGAACGCTCAGTTTCGTCGATGCTTGCCTGTTCCTCTTTAGTGAGCCAACCACGTTCGTGACCCACTCGAAGCGTGTGATCAATACCTGCTTGAACAACGTGCAGCGTTGGGTTCACCCACGCCTGTGCCTCGGCGAGCTGATCAGCGAGATCTTGTCGGAACTCATACATCCCGGTTTCGTCTTCGAAAACACAATGAATGATCATGTCGACCCCGGCATCAAGGGAGTTTTGGATACCTTGCATTGACGCACAGTGAGATGCTGTCAGGCGGTTGAATTTGTGCGCTTCATCTACAATTGTGGTGACCTCTTCGAGGGTGTAAGAAGGTCGTAGCGGATCGGACGACCACGTTGATCCACCGGTGGCCATTATCTTGATGAAGTCCGCACCCTCTTTGACGAGTTGCCTGACCTCCTGGCGTACTCCCTCAACACCATCGGCTTCTGAACCGCAGTACCAGAAGTGACCTCCGGTAACCGTGATTGGGCGTCCAGAGACCACCATTTCTGGACCTTCGGCGAGTCCACTGTTTATACCGTTCTTGAGTGAAAATCCGACTCGGTTTTTTGCACCGTTTTCGCGAGCCGTCGTGACACCGGCGTGTAGAAAAGTTCTTGCGTTGGAAATTGCACGAGTCAGAAGAGTGTCATCTTCTTCTGCACCGGTCTGGTCACCAGGCGTTCCGTCACCTGGAGCCATCATGTGGGTGTGACCGTCGACCAATCCGGGGAGAATCGTTGCGTCGCCGTATTCCTTGACTTCGACGGTGGCTCCGTCTGGTGCTCTGAGGTCGGATACCGACCCAATTTGATCAATCTTGCCGTTGGCTATGAGCACGGCTCGATTTTGCTGCGTGCTTCCGTCGACTCCATCGAAGAGTCGGCTTGCCTTTATGAGCGTGTATTCGTTCGGGCTGTCGTTACTCAACTCGTTCACTCCGTTCTGGAACGAGCAAGTTTTCTCACACTTCTACGTTTGAATCAATCGAAATCGCTTCGACTACTGAATGATTTTGCGTCGAGAAAGATCGGAAATTAGATTGTCGACACCGACAAAATGGTGAGTTTGCATTCCCGAATTTGCAGCCGCAGCAATGTTCTTCTCAAGATCATCAACGAACAGGACGCTCTCGGCTGGAACTCCTGAGCGATCGAGCAAAGAATCGTAGAAAGCCCGGTCAGGCTTCATCGCGCCGACTTGGTAAGAGACGATCACCGGATCGAACTCGGAGGCGAAAGGAAGAAAACTCGAGGCGAGCTCCCAATGGGTCGACGAAGTATTGGATACGAGTGCGATACGCCTGGACGTCACGACTTCGTTCACGACGGGGAACATGGCAGGGTCGGGGGTAAGTACGGAGTCGTATAGACCCTTGATCTCGGCTACAGAAAAACTGGCATCGAGCGAATCCACCAACCAGTCACAGTGTTGCTCGAATGTTTGTTGACCGCTCTCGAACTTAAGCTTTTTAGGTTGGCCGAATACAAGATCATGAGCTTCTTGGGGTGACAATCCCGCTCGTTCAGCAATTTGTGCAGCGACAGGCATTTCGTCGACAAAGGTCAGCACATTTCCGAGGTCGAACGCTACGAGATCGATATTTGATGTCATGGATTAGCGGTCAGAAATTGAGTTAACGGTAGTGGGTGAAGCAACAATCTTAGTAGCTGTCGCCATTTGAATAAATCACACACGCTCGCTGGCGGTTGGTAGTTCTACGATGAACGTCGTTCCTCTGCCTTCGATGCTAGATACAGAAATGCGTCCATAATGAGCCTCCACGAGCTTCTTCACGATTGTGAGACCCAATCCCGCACCACCTGTAGAACGTGTTCGGCTCGGGTCTGTTCGATAGAACTCGTCGAACACTTTGTCGACCTCATCCCTGGGGATGCCTGCACCAGTATCAGTGATGGTCAGCACGACACCGGTGGGCACAGTCGATAATTCGACCGCTATTTCACCCTGATCAGGTGTGTGCGTCAGGGCGTTCTCGATCAGGTTGGTCACGATCTGTTCAATTCGCGTGGCATCGAAGCTGACGCTCGGGAGTCCTGCATCGTGAGTGAAATTGAGTGAGACACCCTTCTCAGATGTTCGACCCTGGAAGTTCTTCACTGCACTGTCAACGACCGGTGCGAGCGATCCTGTTTGCAGGTTCAAACTGAGTGCGCCGGCGTCGGCTATCGCAAGGACGCGGAGGTCCTCGATGAGCTTCGATAGATGGATTGTTTGAGAGTGCAAGGTGTCGATCGTGCTTTCGTCCGCTTCGACTACACCGTCCCTGATTGCTTCCAGATATCCCTGGATGTTCGTTAGTGGAGTTCGCAGCTCGTGCGCAACATCAGCTGTTAATCGCTTTCTTTGCACCACCGCTGATTCGAGGTCAGTCGCCATTGCGTTGAACGACCGAGACAGATCTCCGATCTCATCACGACGGTCGGCAGGGACACGTTGAGAAAGATCCCCGGCACCCAACCTGCTCGCCGCGTTCGTGAGTCCCCTGATTGGGGCAAGCGCTTGCCTGGTAAACACCGAAACAATCAGCAGACCTGCAAGCCCAGATGCAATGCCTGCGATCAGCAGAGACCTCTGGAATTCTGTGTTCAGATTTGTAAGTGGCGGGTCAACGTATTCAAGAACCTCGGCGACCAGTTGTTCAGTCGAAGGATTGGCGATTTGCGTCGGCTGTGGTGGAGGAGCTTGTCTACGCTGCTCTTGCTGTCTTGCCTGGCGAGTAAGTGAATCGTAGTAATCCTGGATGGAAAGGGGAGGGTTTTTTCCTGAAGGACGATCATCAACCAGCATGTGACCGATCAACTTGCCGTCAACGTAAACGGGGCGTTTCACAACTCTGTTAGCTTTCTCGAACCGTTCAGCAAATGTCTCTAAAAATCCCTGGGGGTTGCGCACTACCTGGTGTGAGTCGGCAACGATCATCCCTGATTCATTTTCGAATGCAACGCGCCAGCCGAACAGAGACCCGACTTGTTGGATTGCGTATTGAACTTCATCCCAGTCCTGGCTCGCCTCAAACGTGTCACGCACGAGTTGCTCAGCCCGATCTGCGCGTGCTTGCTCAATACTTGCCGCGAACTTTTCGGTCTCGAGCCTGGTCGCATACGCGGAATAAATACTCACTCCAGAGATAGCGAGGGCCAGAATGATCGCAAAACCGATAGTCAGTCGGCCTTGGAGACTGTGTATCCAGCTAAGAGTCAAAACGGTAACCCACCCCGTACATCGTCTTGAGATGCTTTACTTCTGGATCTGCCACTTCGAGTTTTTTACGCAGATTCGAGACATGAGTGTCGACGGTTCTGTCGTAACCATTGAAGTCGTACCCAAATACGTTCTCGATTATCTGTTCCCTCGATACCGTGCGACCAGACGCTTCGATGAAGTACGTGAGTAGGCGGAATTCGGTGGGTGTTAAATCGATCTCGCTTCCGTTTACGCTAGCTGCGCGACGGTCGAGATCAATATTGATCAAACCGGCCGAAACGGTCTCTTTGGTCAATTCACGCTTCTCAGCGTCGCGCTGGGTTCGGCGAAGAACCGCATTGACCCGAGCAACGAGTTCACGAGGACTGAACGGTTTTAAGACGTAATCGTCGGCACCCAGATCTAGCCCGAGGAGGCGATCATCTTCTTCCACTCTGGCCGTGACCATGATGATCGGGACGAACGAACTTGCCCGGATGTTGCGGCAAACCTCAGTTCCGTCCATTCCTGGCAGGTTGAGGTCGAGTAATACGATGTCGGGATCTCCGTTCAAAGCAAGATCGAGTCCATCAAGGCCAGTCTCGGCAGACAGAACCTGATATCCGGCTTGAGCCATGTACAGGCGAATCAGCTGTGCGACTGATTTGTCGTCCTCGACGATGAGGACGGATTTTTGTGATTGTTGTTGATCTAAAACCATCGAATCGGATTTGGAACTAAGCCTGCGGAACCTCATCCAGCTCTAACTCAGCATGTTCCCCTAGGTTAGGAAAATTCTCGAACAATTCTTCCAGCCTGGGAATCAATTCCTCAAACCCTTCTAAGGAATGTGGAACATATTCACCACCATCTGGGGTATGGAATTTGTCGAAGAACTCGTCAAATCCTTCCAGTTCCCCGTGGCGTGGAAAGATCTTAAATCTGAACCTTTCGTCTCCGTCGAAGTGCTGCTCCAGATCGTAATCACCGTGTGGGAAGGCGAACGGTAGCGAACCATCCGAAAAACCTTTAAACATCTCGAACGATCGTGACTTGAACAACCGACCAATAATTGTCGAAGCGAGGTCGTCTGCAAGCAGCCACTCGGGTACGTTCGTAAACCAACCTGTGAGTTCGGACGCTTCAGATTCTGTGAGCTTCCCTGAATCTTCAAGTTTTTGGATGTTGGCGAGGATGTTTTCAAGCCTCGTCTCACCTAGATCGGACGTGTTGGCAGTTTCAATTGCACTCTCAAGTTCCTCAACCGTGAGGTCAAGCGCATCTGCCATACCCGCGATCATGGAATCGCTGAGCCCGTGATGAGGCTTGCCGAAACCGTACTTAGAGAGTTCGAATCGCACCGCTGGCGCGGCCAGTAACGGCATTGTGCGTTCGTTTGCAGAATCAGGACGTGCGAGCAACCAGCCTGATAACTCGTCTGCTTCAGATTGAGTAAGGAGTCCTTCTTCGACAAGTTTGAGGATGGCCTCGAAGAGTTGATCGTCTTCTAATTCGCGTTTCGCTTCATCGTGAGCTGATTTCACGTCATCAAATGGCAAACCAAGAGCATCGGCAACCCTTGAAAGGAAATCATCCTTCTTAGAATCCCCTGATGCGTTCCCGGCTGCTAATGCAACGTTGCCCACTACCAGGAGCGTAATTGCCACTCCGATTAAGAGAATGGGCAATGACCAGACTCGTCTCATTTACTGACTCTCATTCTCCGTGCGCGTGTCTTTCTCAAGATGTCATCTTTATTTGTAACTCTGAACTGTCAAGAATTTGTGGAGATATTGTGAACGATGACCCAAAAGGCTTAAACCTGCTGAGTATTCGCATGTAGCTTTACTGCGGAATTCCCGTATTCGAGTTTGTGCGATCGCGTGTTCACGGTGCGAAGGGTTTGTTTTAGGTTGGATGCATTGAACGAATTATTCATTGACCGAAAGGACCCTGCACTAATGACTGGTGAGCGAATTCTCGTTGTCGACGACGCTCCAGACATCCTGGAAGCCCTACACGCGACTCTCGAAGACTCCGGTTTCCAGGTAGCAGCGGCGCCTGACGGTAGAACGGCCCTTCGTAAGTTCTACGAATTTCAACCACAGTTGGTCGTACTTGACCTAGTGATGCCAGCTATGGGCGGCATCGAGGTTTGTCGGCAAATTCGGACGATGTCCGATGTACCGGTGGTTTTCTTGAGTGGAGTTGAAGACATTGACCAAAAGGTCGAGGCGCTTCGGTCCGGCGGTGATGATTTCGTTACCAAGGGCGGCAGCCTCATTGAACTTCAAGCTCGAATCGAGAGCAATCTACGTCGGGCAAGTACTTCAGTGCCAACCCCAATCAACGAAGGATTCCACGACCAGATCCTTGACATCAACTTCGTAACAAGTGAAGTGCAGGTGAACGGCAGTGCCGTTGATCTGACTCCAATTGAGTACAAATTGCTCAACGAGCTTGTAGTGAACGTTGGGTCTCCGGTGCCGCCGAACGATCTTCTCGAGAGGGTGTGGGGACCGGGATACGAAACTGAGAACCTTGTGAAGTGGCACATGTCCAGGTTGAGGAAAAAACTTGGAGACAATGATCCGTCCCGCAAATTGATCACGACACGGCGAGGATTCGGTTATGTCTACAACAGCCCTGGTGCGTCACACGAACTACAACGGGCTGCGTAAGGGACGGACATGCTAGATCCACGATTCCAAGAACTTCTCGAGTTCATCGATGAACGCGATGAAGATGGAAAACCAACAGTTCGTGCCCAGATCGGATTGAAGATCCAGGGATATTCAGAAGACGTGGAACGCCTTCGAATATCGCTCGCGGAACTTGAGGAAGAGGTCCTTGAGTTGCAATCGAGTGTCGAAGCCCAGGCAATTTCTATCGCAGAACAAGAAAGCCGTCGCACAGATTTGATTACCGATGCCCAGGATGCTGCGGTCAGAGCCGCAATGTCTGGGAGTGGTGGAGCAGCGGCGAGGCTACGTCGCCAGGCGCAATCGACCAGAGACCGAATCGACGAGTTCGAAAAAGACTTCTCTGAAGAGCGTACGAGGCTCGAACAAACTGAACTCACGTTGAACGCAAAGAAGAGCGCCGTAAAAGAACAGCGTGACATGATCGTTCGACGCTTAAACACGATGAGTTCTCTAGCGGTTCGGGCTGGCGGAGAATTCGGAACTGAACTCGTAACTCCGAGCACGCCGAGTCAACCTCAGCGCAGACCAGCTCCGATACGTTCCGCTCGAAGACGACCACGACGTGTGCGAGTACGCCGTAGGCGAGCGTCTTAGCCAAAGAACAAAAAGAAAAAGCCATCGCCGTGTGTACGATGGCTTTTTTAGTTGCGATGGCACCCCCGGCGGGACTCGAACCCACAACCTAAAGATTAGAAGTCTTTCGCTCTATCCAGTTGAGCTACAGGGGCAACACTTTCATTCTACGAGTGAATGGAAATTTCGCTCTCGTAAATTGAATGCAAATTACCGGATTGCGCCAGAATCTCTTAAGCCAGATACTTCGTCATCGGTCATACCGAGAAGTTCAGCGAGTAATTCATTGGTGTGCTGACCCAACTTTGGAGCGGGTTGTGTTGCTTCATTCGATCCAGCAGTCGCTATCGGGCCAGCGATTTGTCCGAGACACCCCATGTCGGGATGATCGACTTCAAGTACCAGGTTTCGGGCTAAAACTTGTTCGTCCTCCAGTGCATCTTTGATCGAGTTCACTGGACCTGACGGCACCTTGCCGCGAAATAGTCTCAGCCATTCATCGCTCGTCTTAGTTTTTAACTTGGTTTCAAGAATCGGCAGCAACTCAGATTGGTTCTTGTATCGATCGCCAAACGTCAAATATTTCGGGTCGTCTACAAGTTCGCTACAACCGATCAACTCGGCAAAATTCTTCCAAAAATGCTCTTTTGCGCAGAAAACGGATATCCACCCGTCAGATGTAGCGAAATTCTGGGCAGGAACCAGTGATTGGTGAGCTGAGCCGGTTCGTTCAGCTTGCCATTCACTGTTCATGGTCCATGAGCCGAAGTAGGTCAGCATCGACACCGCCGTGTCCAGCAAGCTGACATCCACATCTCGGCCGACGCCAGTTTGCTTAGCGTCCAGAACCGCAGCGACAAGACCCAGGGCTGCCGCATAGCCACCGGCGAAGTCGATGATGGATACCGCAGATTTACCTGGCGGTCCATCGGTCTCACCCGTGATCGACATGTACCCGGCCATGCCTTGCATGATCGGGTCGTAGCCGGGTTCTGAAACTCTAGGACCTGTTCGCCCGAATCCTGAAAGTGAGCAAGTGACCACCGAAGGATTAAGGTGCTTCAGATCGTCGTAAGTTATGCCGATTCGCTCAGGCAAATCACCGCGCAGGTTGTTGAAAACAGCGTCACACTTGGGCACAAGCTGTTCGAACACCCGCCGACCCTCTTTGTTGCGAAGGTCAATACCAATAGATTTCGATCCACGGTTGAAAGCTTGGAAGTAAAGAGAATCCCCATCTTTTGCGCCGGGTGGTACGAACCTTGCGACGTCGCCGCCAGTTGTGGGGTCTTCAATCTTGATGACTTCAGCGCCTAGATCACTGAGGTTGAGAGTGGCAAACGGACCCGCGCCGAATTGAGAAATAGCAAGTATTCGGATTCCAGAGAGAGGTCCTTTGCGTGGTGATTCGGTCATTTAGCTCTTTTCGTGGGGCAATTTGCCCTCACCGAGCGTTTCGTGATGACGCAATGGAACAAGCACGTGTCGTAGAACGGTCATAACGCGTTCATCGCGCTGGTTGAGTACTTCAGTTTCGATGTACACAACACCACGGTCACCTTTTGAAGTAATTCGAGTGTCGAGTACTCGCGATCTGGTGTAGATGGTGTCTCCGTGGAATGTAGGTGCCTCGTGAGTAACGGACTCATAATCCAGGTTTGCGATAGCGCGCCCGCTTATATCTGCAACCGTTTGCCCGATTGCGACCGACAGTACGAGAAGTCCGTTGACGAGGTTCTGTCCGTGCTGTGTACCTGCCGCGTAGTGAGCATCAATGTGAACAGGGTGTTGGTTCTGCGTCAGGAGCGAAAACCATGTGTCGTCAGCCTCGGAAATGGTTCTTCCGGGCCAATGGACAATAACTTCGTCCTTCTCAAAATCTTCGAAAAATCTACCGTACATCTGTTCGTGGTCCTTATGACAACCCAGCGTCGCGCAGAACGTTCTGGGCACGTTTTATTACTGGCATGTCGATCATTTCGCCATCGAGTGCAACAGCACCTTTGCCATCTCTCTCGGCTTGTTTGGCCGCATCTAGAACAGCTCTTGCACGTTCAATTTCTGAGTCAGAAGGGCGGAACACAGTTTCGATTAATTCCGTCTGAGTAGGGTGGATTGCTAGCTTCCCTTTGTACCCAAGAGCTTTCGCTTCACGTGCGTCGTTCTCAAGTGAGTCCAAGTCTCTGAATTTTGTATGAGGTGTGTCAAGGATATGAACCCCTGCAGCCCTGGCCGCTACTGCAACAGCTGATCGGGCGTACGCCAACCCTGGTTCAAGTGCAGCTGATGCGCCATCCCCTGAATCGTCAACTGATCTACTAATACCCATATCGGCTGAAAAATCTTCGGCACCGAAAGCCGCCCATTGAATACGAGCGGACGAGGCACAGATCTCATAGGCGTTTACGATTGCACCGGCTGTTTCTAACCAGGGCAGAATACGAATGCTGCCCTTCGATACACTGTTCTGGGATTCTGCTTTCTCGATCAACTTTTCGATTGCTCGGACATCCTCGACTGAACTGATTTTTCCTACCGATATCCCAACAATGTGATCGGAAACTAACGCTGAAATTTCGTCCGCAGTAAGACCTGTTTCAAGTGAGTTGATTCTTGGACAGAGATATTTGCCGGCACCGTGCAGGGTACGGAGGTGATCGCCGACAGTTTTTCGGGCTGTCTCTTTTTCTGCGTCGGGTACCGAATCCTCAAGGTCAGGAATGAGCCATTGAGTTGAAAAGCCTTCAGCTTTTTTGAGCATGTCAGGTCGATTGCCGGGGATAAATAACAGAGTGCGAGGGTTGGAGATGTTTTCTTTGATCAATGGAACCGCTTTGAATTACTGAGACGAAGATCATACCGACGGGTGAACCCTGATGCGGTCGAATGTAGATGAGCTACCCTTAGTTTTGCAATGAGCTCAGCAATCGACTTCAACTTACTGTTTCCGACCGAACCGATATCAACGTCAGATGAGGCGATTAGCGCCGGGTTGGATGCAAGCGAGCCATCTCACAACTCGAAATTCTTAGTAGTTGGAGAAGGGGTCTCACTCGACGACATTCTGGAACGTGAACCTGAAGTAGTCCAATTTACGTCCTGCCGCCCATCCTATGAGCTTGTGAACAGCTTATTGGCAGCCAGGATCGTCGTGGCTGGGGTGGCACCCGTGATCGCCGATCGTGTCGCTAAGCGTGTCCTGGGCTTTGCCGGTGCTCTGGGAGTAAGCGACGAATCGTCCTGCGGTGTTATCGGTCTAGGACGTGTTGGGGCTGAGGTCACGTCCTACCTAATGACGAAATATGGGGACGTGGCGGTCACCGATATCAGGACTCCAAAGGCCGGTCTGCTCGATGAACTGGGTGTAAGGCGTAAAACGCTTGATCTACTCATGTCGGGATCAAACGCAATTTCGATTCATGTTTCTGATGGTCCGACATCGCGACCGTTGATAACCGCAAGAGAGCTCAACTTGCTTCCGGAAGGTGCTGTTGCAATCAATACCGCGCATTCCCAGGCTATCGAGGAACAAGACGTCATTGATGCCCTGCGAAATGGGATATTATTTGGTTACGCCACTGACTGCGCTGGTGAATTGATCACGCAGTTGAGTTTGGAATCCGAGTTTAAGGGGAAGCTGATCGTGACCACGAATCCACTCACAAATCAGATCGGTGCGCCCCAGCAAATTGCCAAATTTATTCTTGCCAACGCCGAGAACCTGAGTACGGGTCGTGAGATAGAGGGGACTCTCGAACAAGTCGACTTCCCGGATATTGGAGATCCGAGTTTCTGGTCCTCGAAAATGAGCCCGACCAGTTAGCTGACAGCCACTCGGTTTATTTTGACCGCACAGGCTTTAAATTCTGGCGTCTCAGTGATGAAATCGTAAGCGTCTGAAGTCAAACGGTTGGTCTGGGTTAGTTCTGGGAATGCAAATGTCATGAACACTGCTCCCTTTGGCGATCTCTCGGTGACTTTAACTGGAGCGGTTACCGAACCTCGCCGTGAGCTCACCTCGACCACTTCACCATCGACGACACCTAGTGATGTGGCATCTGATGGGTTTATCTCGACGAACTCACTGGGAACTAATAGATCGAATCCAGATGCCCGTCCAGTTTGCGTGCCGGTGTGGTAAGTCGAACGCCTGCGGCCAGTGGTAAGAACCAAAGGATATTCTGCGTCAGGTTCTTCCACAGGAGGAACGTGATCGACTGGTGCAAAGAATCCTGGGATTCCTGAATCCATTTCATCCTTGTGTAGGTACTGAGTACCGGGATGGTCTTCATCGGGACATGGCCACTGAATTCCGCCCTCACCTTCGAGACGATCGTACGAAATACCCGCGAACAGTGGTGCTAGTTGACGCATTTCATCCCACACGTCCGAAGCCGTGCGGGATTTTTCTGGGCCTCCGAACCTCTTCATGAGTTCCAAGAGGATATCGACGTCTGTCTTGGATTCACCGACAGGAGCAATTGCAGGTCTTACACGTTGAACTCTCCGTTCACTGTTCGCAAAAGTCCCATCCGATTCTGCAAAACTTGCAGCAGGCAATACCACATCGGCCAACTTCGCGGTGTCTGTCATGAAAATATCCTGAACCACGAGGAAATCTAAAGCTTCCAGGGCTGCTTGGGCGTGGTTCGTGTTCGGGTCGGAAACGACCGTGTTTTCGCCCATGATGTAAGCGGCTCGAACTCGCTTACGGATCATTTGGTCCATGGCGGTTATTTTGGTGATGCCACGCCGTTTCGGGAGATCAACTCCCCAAGCGGCTTCGAACTTTTCTCGAACACCGGGTCGCTCGATCTTCTGATACCCCGGAAGGTCGGTTGGAAGGGCACCCGAATCAGAAGCTCCCTGAACGTTGTTTTGCCCGCGTAACGGATTCACGCCTGCGCTTGGTTTCCCGAAGTTGCCACCGAGCATTCCGAGGTTGGCGACCGATTGCACGTTGTGTGAGCCGCAAGAATGTTCTGTTATTCCAAGGGTGTAGCAAATGGCTGCTTTTCCAGATGCTGAAGCGTACTCACGCGCTGTGGCGTAAATGTCCTCTGCGGACACACCGCAAATCTCTGCTGCGTATTCCGGTGTGTAGTTCTCAACGTGCTTTGCTAACTCGTCGAACCCTTCTGTTCGGTTTTCCACATACTCAGCATCGAACAGATTCTCTTTGATCATTACGTGTGCCAGCGCGTTGAACAGGGGAATGTCCGTCCCAATTTTGATCTGGAGATGCCTTGTCGCCCATTTGGTGAGTTCAGTCTTGCGTGGGTCGACCACGATCAACTTCGCACCATTTTTGACGGCTCGTTTCATACGTAACGAAATGACCGGGTGAGCTTCTGTCGTATTTGAACCCGCGACGAGCAACAAATCGGTATCTGCGAGTTCCTCGATGGAGTTCGTCATCGCCCCTTTTCCAACCATGACCGCCATACCGGCGACCGTCGGAGCGTGTCAGGTACGGGAACAGTTATCGATATTGTTAGTGCCGATACCAACCCGGGCGAACTTCTGCATAAGGTAGTTCGCTTCAGTCACAGTCCGCGCTGATGACCAGCAAACCACTGAGTCCGGTCCTGATTCTGCAACGACGGTTCTCAACTCTTCGGTGATACGAGTAAGTGCTTCATCCCAAGACGCGCGCCGGAATACTCCATCATCTTTGATCAGCGGGAATTTCAGTCGTTCTTCATCTCTGACGAACTCCCAGGATGCGAATTGCCCTTTGACGCACAAAGACCCACGGCTCGGTGCGTCGAAGTCTGGTTCGGTTCCTTTCAGTTCGCCGTCTTCGGAAAGGAGGTGTATCCCACATCCGACTCCGCAATAGGGGCAAACAGTTTTTGTTCTCTCGAGTTTCTCGGAGGACGTTTTACCGACAATCTTTCTGTCGGTAAGGGCGCCAGTGGGGCAGGTGTTGATGCACTGGCCGCAAAAGGTGCACGGCGATTCGAGCAGGTTGTTGTTGAAAAAGCTAGATATTGCGTTCTGCTGGCCGCGACCTTCCACGGTAATCGCTGATGCTTGTTCCCACTCACCGCATATGTTCGTGCAACGAAAGCACGAAATACAGTAGTCATAGTCTCGTTGGATGAAAGGGTTTGGATCCGGCGCTTTCGATCGGGGTTCGAGCCTGGGGAATGCATCCCATTTAGCGTCGTATTCTTCGGCGCTGGCGTGTAGTTCACACTTTTTGAATGAGATGCACTTCGGGCAGCCGGCCGGACTTGATGTCTCAGATAGCAGAAGTTCGAGAAGTGTTTTTCGATACCCAACGATTGAGTCACTGTGGGTATCAACATCCATGCCTTCATTTGCGAAGGCTGTGCAAGCGGCTAGCTGTTGGGTCTGGCCGTTGACTGATACGTCAACCAGACACATCCGACACGACCCTTGCGGACCGATACGCTCATCGAAACACAGGGTAGGGACATCAAAACCAGCATCCCGTACAGCGTCTAAAACCCGACTGCCTTCAGCGCAGTCGACGCCAACACCATTCACTACGAGATTTAGAGGTTTCACTGGTGATTTGTCCTGCTTGAACGTTATTTTATGCGAGCAGGCTTATTTGCTCAGGTTTCGCGATTCAGCCCGGACCTCTCGGATTCGATGCCAGATGAACCAGGCAACTATAACTGCGACTGTTCCAATGATTGGGACATCGAACGGTTTGGTCACATCTCTGATGGAATCGTAGTTTTCACCCAGCAAGAAACCACCCCAGGCAAGACCTAGAGTCCACGGGAACGCCCCAATAAACGTGAAAATGCTGAAACGAATGACGTTCATTCGAGCGATTCCTGCTGGAATCGAAATGAAACCTCTTACTCCGGGAATCATTCGAGCGACGAAAACCGTGATTTCACCTCTCGTCGCAAACCACTTGTCAGCCCGTTCAAGATCTTTCTGGGTGATGAGGAAGTATTTTCCGTACTTCTCTATTAAAGGACGTCCGCCTGCACGCGAGAGGTAATACTCGGCAAGTGATCCGATCAAGCTGCCTACCGCGCCGTAGAACCCGGCAAGGAACACATGAGGAACACCGTGTCCTTCGTCGAGTACGAGTCTCCACCCTGCCAAAGGCATGATCACTTCGCTCGGAAGAGGGATGGCTGTGCTTTCGATCGACATCAGGACGATAACGCCGAACCATCCCATGAACTCGTAGACATCGCTTGAAAACTCGAGAACGAATGTTTCGATCGTGTGGATTAGATCCGTTATGAAATCTATTGGTGACGCTCCGTGTACTGAGACGGGTAGGGAACACTTTTGAATGGAGTTTGTTGTAGACCGAGGACGATGGTAGCAGCGGGATAAGGACTGACTCAGTTTGCAAACGGTGCAATGTTTCTGACATTGAAGGATGCAAACTGAGATTCGACGGAGAGACCATTCGAGTCTCGAGGATAGGGAAGATTTATATGTCGCCCGCCTGCAACCACCTCTCTGAATCACCCATGGGATTCTGATGACCGAGTTGCTTAGATTTCTTGCCTACACGGAAACGGTAAGACGAATGCTAGATCTGATTAAACAACTGTGACTGAGCAGGCTTTACGAACTCTCTGACCATCAAAGAGCGCGAATAAAAAGCAGATATGGGAATGAACCGGGCAGAAAATACGTCGGAATTACACACCATTTCGCTCAGTATAAATCATATTCAAAGAATTATTAGAATATGGTCTAAGTTTTGAACAAGTTTAGAAAAAGTACTGAAAAAACATAAAACAAATAATTGACAAAATCTAAACAAATTCGATAGGCTGTAGCAGCAGAAAAAAACAGGTCGAGAGTTGGTTCTGTTTACGGAAAGATCGTTCGCAAATCACCTTCGACGAGTAGCAAGCGAGATTTGAAATGCCCGGTGGTAAAACAAAAAAAATGCTTCAAGTTGAGAAGAAGCTGCGTCGTCCTCTTGAACGAGCATTGCCTGAAATGGTCAATGAAGATGGCTTGACAGGTGCGGCGAAGCAACTCGGGGTAAGCAAGGCCACTCTGAGTTATTGGTTGCTGAAACTGGGGATCGAAATTCGTCGTGTTGCTCTCGCTCCGGGCGAGGAAATCGAAATCAGGCGAATTTCTTAGCGAGTACTGGCGTGTATGCGCCCGCAAGTTGCCCCTCGAATTGGACTGCCGACCGGGTCATCCGCCGCAATCTAGAAAAAATGTCCGTTGGTACGTTGATTCTCAACGGGTGCGGCGTTAGTTTTGAACACATAGAGAAATTCTTCACGTCTATCGAATTCTCATTGAAAACAAGGAAATAACGTGTTCAACAAGCGTGTTTATCTAATCACCTTGATCGGCGCTCTGACTGCACTAGCTCTAATCGCCTGTTCTGAAGAGCAAGTACCAACTCAAGAGCCGATCGAATTTCACCCAACCGCAGCAGATGCAGTAGAGCGTGAAGTCCAGGAACTTCCTACTGCAGCAGCAGATGCGCCATCTGATGGCGGAGACGCAGCAGCAGGTGAGAGTCTCTTTGTTAGCTGTAGCAGTTGCCACTCGACGACTGATGCGAAAGTCGTTGGACCGGGTCTTGGCGGGGTGTTCGAGCGAGCTAGTTCACGAACGTCTCTTGATGCTGAGGCATATCTCGAGGAGTCAATCCGACAGCCGGGTGCATACGTCGTGGACGGTTACCCACCAGTAATGCCTGGATTCGATTACCTGGGCGACGAAGACATCGAGAATCTGATTGCGTATTTGAAGACGTTGAACTAGGTTTTCGTTCTCGAAACTCAAAAGGTCGTGCTGCCGTTGGTAGTGCGGCCTTTTTTATTTCCGAAAATTACTTCCAGGTTGCCCCGACGATAGATGCTGCTTGATATCCAGCACCGAAGCCATTGTCGATGTTTACGACCGATACACCGGGGGCGCAGGAGTTCAACATGGCGAGCAGGGCGGTCACACCGCCCAAACTTGCCCCGTAACCAACTGATGTCGGTAGTGCGATCACAGGCGCTTTGACAAGCCCTCCGACGACACTCGGGAGGGCTCCTTCCATTCCTGCAACTACGACAAGTACACGCGAGTTGGTCAAATCATCAATTCGACTGGAAAGTCGGTGGAGGCCAGCAACGCCGACGTCAGTGATGAGTTTCACCTCACATCCCATGAGTGTCGCAGTAAGTACCGCTTCGTTCGCAATTGGAAGATCTGACGTACCGGCTGCTACGACCGTGACACCAGTTAACAACTGTTTCTCAGGACGTTCGTCCGCCCAGATTGCCTGGCACGAATCGTCCCAGACTGCTTCAGGCACAGATTTTCTCACCAACTCGAACGCTTCTTCAGAAGATTTCGTCACTAGTACAACCTGGTTTTCTTCGAAAATCCTGGCAGCGATCTCAGCTGTCTGTTTTGGAGTTTTACTTAGCCCGTATACAACTTCGGGAAAGCCAACTCTTTCAGCACGTTTGTGATCGAGAGTGGCAAAATCTAGACCGGCTGGATCCGGCCCTTGATCATGCCGATTGCTGTTGTGGGCAAGCTGAAGGATCTGAGCCGCTTGTTCTGGACTTATTTCGCCAGTCGCGACTCGTTGGAGTGTCGTTTGAATATCAGGTGCTGTCATGTACGTTAACGATGATTTTTGAGGACTTGAATGGTACAGGTACAGGACTATCTCAGAGGTCGATCCGGCGCGCTATCTTGTTCAATCAACCCGAACGCACGTCACCGTTAATTGACCAGACCTTGTGGTCGTCCATATACTTCCACCTCCATTTTGTGGTTTTAGAGCACGCACACACGCATCGCGTGTCGGTCATTTGCACTTGAGAACGTAGAGGAAACGCATGCAGGTTACTTGCCTTCGAGAGAATCTAAGCAGAGGTCTTGCCAACGTAAGTCGCGCAGTAGCGAGCAGGGCAACTCTTCCTGTGACTCAGAACGTCCTCCTCGAAGGCGACAACGGCCAGCTCAAACTCACTGCAACCAATACTGAGATTTCAATTAGCACCTGGATTGGTGCTCAAATCGAAGGTGAAGGCTCGATCACAGTTCCTGCGCGAATGTTGACCGATTTCGTCAACTCGTTGCCAGGTGAGACTGTAACTATCGACTTTCAGGCGGAACCAGCGGGAGTAAAAGTCTCCAGCGGCAAGTTCAATGGAGATATTTCAGGAATCCCGGCAGAAGAGTTTCCTCCAATCCCTGAAGTATCAGGAGGAGTTTCTGTCACCATTCCAGCCGATGCGTTCAAAGGTGCCCTCGAGCGGGTTGTTTTCGCCGCTGCGACGGATGATTCTCGCCCGGTTCTCACTGGCGTAAAGATTGAACTAAAAGAAAAGTCGTTTATCGTCGCTGCGGCTGACGGATTCCGACTTGCGGTTGAGACTGGCGACCTTGCCGAAGCAGTAGATGGTGAGATTGGAATTATTGTTCCAGCAAAAACACTCACCGAGGTTGAGAGATTGCTCGGTGATGGAAGTTCAACCATTTCACTTTCGACTGACAGCAATGATCGGTCCGCCAAGTTCCGCTTGGACTCATCCGAGATCGTGACATCACTGGTCCAGGGAACATTCCCAGACTACGAGAAGCTCATTCCGACTAGCTGGTCTACCCGAGCATCGATTGATCTCGGACAAATGTCTCAGGCAACGAGAGCAGCATCTATCTTTGCTCGCGATGGAAGCGGCATCATAAGGATCATGATCAATCCTGGTGAAGGAGAGGCAGCTGGCGCAGTCAAGGTGATTGCCAGAGCGGAAGAAGTTGGAGCCAACGAAAACGAAGTTGAAGCTGCTGTCGAAGGCGACGAAACCAAGATTGCGTTCAACAGCAAGTTCCTCTCCGACGTTCTAAACGTGATCGAGGGAGATGACGTGAAGCTCGAGACAACTACGCCATCCAGCCCAGGCGTCTTCCGATCTCCGAAACATGAGAACTACACCCACGTTGTCATGCCAATGTTCGTCCAGTGGTAAGCGTTAGATAGTTAGCAGACGACAGGGAGTGCACGTGATGCACTCCCTTTTTGTTTAACCAATCCTGATTCGCTCAGTGGCGTACCTGATTACATCCTGGCGTTCACGACTCGCCATGAACAGAGCGAGAGTGATTGGTCCGAAACGTCCGGTAAACATTGCGATCGAGACGATAAACCTGGCAGGAGCGTTCAGATCTGGAGTTGCACCAGCCGACCAGCCCACTGTTCCAAACGCTGAGATCATTTCAAACATTCCTGTTTTGAAATCCAGATCGGGTTGTACGGCGAACAGCGCCACAATCAATGTCAAAACCGCCGCAGACGCCGTAGCGCCAACTGCCATGGCACGTTGAACGTTGGGTCTAGGGATTTCTCGTCCGAATACAGTTGTCCTGTTTCGACCGCTGAAAATGGCAATTGAGGCGATCAGTACGACCATGAATGTGCTGACTTTGATTCCCCCGGCGGTTGAAGCGCTTGCACCACCTACGAACATCAAGCCTTCTGAAATGCTGGTGTTCGCAGTGTGTAATTCACTGTATTTGACAGTAGAGAAACCGGAAGTTCGATTTACCGTGTGGAACGCACCTTGCGTCAACTTGCTTCGAACTGACTCGCTTCCAATTGTTGCGTCGTTATTCCATTCGAGCGCGAGGAAGCTTACGAACCCGATAGTCAGCATTACTGCGATCCCGACCAACACGAGCTTGGTGTCGAGAGTCAGGTCTCGCCATCGTCTGATTCGTATGAAATAGGCGAGTGCTGCGTAGCTAACCGAACCCACCAGGAAAAATATTCCAACGATCTTGAGTGACTGGATGTCCCTGGTGAACCCGACCATAACTTCCAGCGCACCGAGTCCGATCAATGCCATCACACCCACTGCGATCAACGTACGTCGGGAAAGCAGGGCTGAGCGTCTCCACTGACGTAGTACGACCACGTTTGCGAGCACAGCGTAACTGCTCGACCCGAGAAGGATCATGAAGCCGATGATGAGGAGAGAAGGTATGTCACGGCTAAGCCCAACCAGGCTGTCACCGCCCATCAGTTCGTTAGGAAGAATTTCGAATCCGGCATTGTTAAAAGCAGAAATTGCAGTGAAAACGCTCTGCCAAATTCCTTCCCCGAGAGACATTCCTGGCCAAATGGGAGCGATCACGTACCAGCGGATGAATATCAGTACCGCACCAATAATTTGCACGACGATCGCCATAAGGATGATGTTGCGGGCGAGCGACGCGATCGTTCCCAGTCGATTGTCGTCCAGTCCGGCTCCTACAACCAATCGTCCTTCCAGACTGGATCTTCGACCTGTGATGAACAGCAGGAACGCTGCTCCAGTCATGAATCCCAAGCCACCGATAAAAATCAGCACGGCCAGCACTGCTTCGCCGAACGCGGTCCAAGCTTCACGTGTGTCCACAACGACCAATCCAGTTCCGGTCATTGCGGAAACAGAGGTGAACCAGGTCGTTACTGGTGAGAGAAATTCACCTTCAGTATTTGCTACCGGGAGTGACAGCAGTAATGCCCCAACCAATGCCACTGCAAAAAAACTGTAGACCAGCAGCATCGGCGATGTTGGGCCACGAACCGATACCTCTCGCCGCTCGACATGCGCGCGGATCGGTGACATTTCCGCCTGGCGCGGACGCCTTACTACTCGGTCACCGGGTTTTGTCGTCAATCGATTCTGCATTGGCTAGCCGTTGAGACTACCTAATAATTCAAGCAAGCTTACGACAACCTGAAATTATCCCTGATACAGGACTTTTTCAGGGGGCGTAAAGCGTGATAAACAGACGATTATTCATGCGGTAAGAATTTCGATTGGTCAAACAACGGGTAGCATTTCTGGATGCGTTGGTTATCGATACTTGTGATTACGGCGGGATTGGTGCTGATCGGGCTTGCGGTCACACAGATCGTACTTCGTGATCCGGCAGTTACTGGGCACGTAGTTGAGGTTGAATCTAAGAGCCTGACGACATTTTCATCCCTGGTAGTGAGAGATGACGATGGAGAACTCTGGACATTCCAAGGGCAGGGGACATTCACTGGATTCACTCCTTCACATCTCAACGAGCACAAGATTCTGGGCGAAACCGTTACCGTTGAGTATTCGGAACGAGAAGACGGGAGCCTGATCGCCACGAAGATTTCCGATTAGGAATTCACTCGCATCAGGTGCATTACCATGTCGGCACGATTCTGACGTGATTGACAGCTAAAAACACATATCAAATACAGCCAGTTTTACGCTTATCGGCGTAACATCGACACCGCTTTATTGACCAACCCGTTTATTGAACTGAGTTTGAGATGCCCGTACCTTCCAGCGATCCGATAATCGTTGCACCAACCAACATGCCGTTTCGAGCGGACGAGTCGCTTGACCTCGATGCGCTAGCCAGAAATGTAGACAAATTCAGCAGCACAGCCCTCTCCGGATTTGTGGTTGGCAGCTACGGTGGCGAAGAGTTCCACATGGGAGAACCTGAAAAGGTCTCCGCTATCAAAACCGTAGTTGAAGCACACGCGGGTAGGCGCTTCGTGATTGCCGGAATCGACGCACTCTCCCCAACGGAAGCGGTTCGGCTCTCCAACCTGTATGCCGAAGCTGGCGCAGATATGGTCCGCGTGCGAATTCCTCCAGCCGCAGGGCGAGGTAACACAGCTCCTATTCAGGACTACTTCCAGCAGGTAACCGAAGGCAGCCCGGTCCCCGTCGTAGTTATTCATCAACCCAAAACTGCGATGAGCGTCGATGTGACCCCTGGCGAGCTGCGAGACATCACGTCAATGGACAACGTCTTTGCGTACATCATGTCGCTCAACTACCGCTACGAGTGTCGAATGCCGACGTTCGTAGACGAGAAGGTGAAGTTCTGGACATGTAACGGCACTCTCTTGATGCCCGGAGGAATGATCGGTGCCGTCGGTGCTTGTCTACTGTTCGGGAACTGGGGACCACACATTGCCAGAGACATCATTCAGGCATGTCTGGATGGTCGCTACGCTGAAGCCCGCGAGATGCAAGAACGAATCAACCACATCGACTTCCTGGGTATGTCTTGGGGTGTAGGCGTTCAGAAGGCTGGACTCAATCTGATGGGGTACGAGGGCACTGTTCCAAGACTCCCCAACCTGCCGCTCAATGATGTGCAGATGGCGGAGTTGAAAGATGCGCTCATCGAAGCAGGCATCATGAACTCGGATGGGACACCCGCACCTCAAATCTAGGTGTATCTTTATTCGTCGCGAAATTTTTTGACGCTGGACTTCGTGTTCGGCTGGAGAACTCATGAAGCTAACTAATCCTGAGATGATTCGTGCTGTCACCCGCGATTGGGACGGTGAGCGTGACTCGAATGGACGACCATTGGTCCCAGACGACATTCTTGAACGAATGAAGTTGGTCACGACCGAAGAAGCATGGGGTACGTGCAAACGCAACGGTTACCACTGGCAGTTCGCTGGCGATTGGATGAACCTTCACCCAGATCGAGTGATTGTCGGCAGGGCTGTAACGTGCCGATGGGTTCCTCGACGACCTGACGTTCACGACTCAATCGATAAACAGGGAGAAGAGGACGGCCGGGTCGGCTTCCAGAACTCATGGGTGATCGATGAGTTGGAGCAGAACGATCTGATAGTGGTCGATTTGTTCGGCAAGGTCTACAACGGCACCTTCGCTGGCGACAACCTGGCAACAGCGATCAAATCTCGTTCTGGCACCGGCATGGTTATCGACGGTGGTATTCGAGACACGCAGAGAATTCTCCAAATGGACGAGTTCAATGCTTTCGTGAGAGGTATTGATCCAAGTGCAATCCTCGACGTGAGCATGCCCGAGATTAACGGCATCACTCGCATCGGAGAAGCGACATGTGTTCCGGGAGATGTTGTACTTGGCACCAGTTCAGGTGTGATCTTCATCCCACCGCACCTTGCACAAGAAGTTGTCGAGCGCTCCGAGAACATCAGGCTCAAGGACGAGTTTGGTCAACAGCGAATTCGCGAAGGTATCTACACGCCAGGTGAGGTTGACCGCGAATTCTCCGATGAAATGAACAAAGATTTTGAAGAATGGAAAG
>CAYYMP010000013.1:0-31351 GCA_964472915.1 uncultured Dehalococcoidales bacterium
GTTCGTTCAGTTGAACTTCCACACCACGACTCAACATGATGCCCGCAATTATGGCAGCCGCGAGTGCCTGACCAGTTACGCTTCCAACGTTTCTCACCAGGTTGAGGAACGCACTCATTGAACCGTAGTCCTGTCGACTTACGGTCGACAATGTGGCACTCATATTGGGCGCCATCCACATGCCCATTCCTAAACCGTTGGCAAAAAGTACAGGAGCAACGATCCACAAAGAGGTGTCCGCTACGAAGAATGAAAACCCGATGTTCGTAATGACCATCGTGCCCAGACCAACAAATGTGAATGGACGGAACCCGTATTTGTCTGACAATCGACCAGACATTTGTGATGCCAATCCCATCCCAAGCGCACCGACAAAAATAATGAGCCCCGCGGAACGTTGGTCGTAGCCCATAAAACTCTGAATAAATATGGGCATCAGGAAGAATGTCGCTGAGCCTCCGAAGAAGCCCCAGAATCGAGCCGACGTTGACCATGAAAACGTCGAGTTTTGGAAGAATCTCAAATTGAGCATTGGAGCTTCGGTTTTAAGCTCCCACCACACCAGCACTGCGAACAAAACGATGCTGGCAACAGCTCCTCCAACGATTTGCGGTGAGCCCCAATCAAACGCGAATGGGTTCGAAATAGTGAGGATTAGCAATGACAGTGCTGTTGCAGAAACCACTGCACCGATCCAATCGAATTGTTGGCGGGCTCCATCTTGACCTGTACCTATTCGCTTTTCATCAAGAACTGCAAAAGCAGCAATGATTCCTGCCGTGGTTGGTACGGCGGTTACGAGAAAAATGGCACGCCAACCAAACTCCTGAATTACAGGTCCGGCGATTATTGGCCCAGCTGCTGCTCCAATCGCCACCATTGTTGTGATCATTCCAAGAGCTTTACCCCTTTGATCACCTGGGAATACGCCCACGATTATTGCGAATACAACCGCCTGCCCCATAGCGCTACCGATCGACATTACGATCCTGGCACTAATCAGGGTTGGAAGGTCCTGTGCAAGAAATGCAAGTAGCGCGCCACTTACAAAGAACACCATTCCAGCGATGTGAAAAGGCTTCCGTCCTGTGATGTCTGAAACCCTGCCCAAAGGAAGCATTAAGGCACTCATGGTCAGCGAGCTAGCAATTGCCACCCAGGTCACAGCTCGCAGGGTTACTTCAAACTCGTCCGCAATCGAGGAAAGGGCAAGGAAGACGATCGAAAAATCTAGAACCATCGCGAAAAGTGCGATGCCAACAGTCCAGAAAACTTTCCAGTGATAGTTGTCCGAAGTTGAAGATGCCTCTGGGTTACTCGGACTACTGGTTTGTTGGGTCAAATATTTTCTCGATTCAGAAGATTCGTGAGAGCCGGCGCATTATAGCCACCGGTTCTTATCTCATCCCCCAGTGCGTGATAGTCTGCCGACCGCTTTGATTTCAGTCGAATTGTATTTCGTCTTAGGAGTTCAAATTGTCCAACGCCAACCAGCCACTAACGGTTGTAATCCCACCCGTACCATCAGGCTTGAGTGTCGCGGAATGGTGGCCAGTCAGCACTGAAGTTGAATGGCGGCAGGAAGCTTTCGTTGACAACAAGCCCACACCGTCATCACTGCGGGGAGCAGATGTTCTTGTAGCGACTGATTTCACAAAAGAGATGGCGGCTGAGTGTGATTCGCTTAAAGCCATCCTGATAGCTGCTGCAGGATATGACCGCATCGATCCTGAGGCTGTGCCCGAGGGCGTGGTTGTTGCCAACGCCTATCACCACGAAGCTCCAATTGCGGAATGGGTCATGGCGGTGGCAGTTGCCCTCGACCATCACCTGATCGAAGCAGACCGGAATTTCCGCGAAGGAAAATGGAACTTTTGGCCACAGCGGTTCGGTTCATACCGAGAGCTGATGTCTCGAACATTTGGAATCATTGGCTACGGTGCAATCGGTCGTAGAGTCGCAAAACTCGCGAACGCATATGACATGAGAGTCATAGTCGCAGGCCGAACTGAGGCATACAAGCAGGAAGCTGAAAATGATGGAGTCGAGTACTTTTTCGGTCCCGATGGCATGAAAAAGGTTCTTAGCGAATCCGATTTTCTGCTGGTCTCCACCCCATTGATCGACGCAACACGCGGTTTGATTGGAACGGATGAACTCGTTCTAATGAAACCGACCTCATACCTGATCAATCCTGCCCGTGGACATATCGTGGATGAGAAGGCGCTGTTCGATGCGTTGCAAACCCGCTCAATCGCCGGTGCCGCTATTGATACGTGGTACGAATACCCGGTTGGCGACTCAGATCAGCCACGTCCATCTCGCTATCCATTCTGGGAACTCGAGAACGTGATAATGACCCCGCACCAGTCGGGCGCCACGTTTGGAACACGTGATCGAAGGGCTCAAACTGTCGCTGAAAATATCGACCGATTGGCGGCTGGCAAACCGCTCATGAATGTGATTACGGAGCTGTCGCGGGACTAAGACTGTCGCCTCTGTCGGTAAGCCTCGTAGAGAACAATACCGGCACTGACTGATGCGTTGAGTGAAGACAGTTGCCCGGCCATCGGGATCGACGCGATCTGGTCGCAGTTTTCTCGAACCAGCCTGGAGATCCCTTTCCCTTCAGAGCCGACAACTATCACCGTCGGACGTGTGAAATCGATGTCGGTGTACTCAGCATCTCCGTCAGCGTCGAGCCCGACGAACCAAACACCTGATTCCTTTAGGTCTTCGATCGTTCGGTTCAAATTACCAACACGGGCAACTTTGACATGCTCCAATGCTCCAGCAGAAGCTCGAATTGCACCGGGAGTGACTCCGACGGCGCGTCGTTCAGGAATGATTAGACCGTGCGCGCCTGCAGCATCGGCCGTTCGTGCAATGGCACCGAGATTGTGAGGGTCCTGAATCCCGTCCAACATCACCATCAGCGGTGCAGCTTCTTGCCCTTCCGCGTCTACTAATAGTTGGTCAGTGTCGTGGTATCGCTGATCGGGAACAACAGCGAGGACACCCTGATGTTTTTTCGTATGGGATTGCTGCTCGAGATCGCGTCTGGTCACTGCCTCAACGGGGATACCAGCTTCGTCCGCGAGAAGAATGATTTCCTTTAGTTGCGGTCCAAGCTCAACGTCATCGACCATCAACAGGCGTTCGATATTGTTGCCTGCGCGTAGTGATTCCAACACAGCGCGGCGACCTTCGACGGTTTGTCCGTGAACTTTCTTCGCACGTGAAAATCTCGACAAGTTGTCCTCAAATTCGCCTGACCGCGCCGCTTGGTGTCTCCTAAACCGGCTTTAGAAGTGTAAGTTGCATCACCACTATTCGTCACTCAAAAGATTCGAGGTATTAGGAATTGGCACGAACTCGTGAATACAGCGTCAATCGGCTAAAGCAGGTCATTGATAACGGAGGGGTAGGTGTAATCGCCAACGGTCCGAACAATTCCGACATGTGCGATTTCCTCGGGCATCTGGGTTTCGACGCTGCTTTCGTCGATTTTGAACACGGCGGGGTTTCCTGGGCAGAGCTGGCTGACATTTCGAGAGCATGCGAACTCTGGGGCATGTCCAGTGTTGTTCGGGTAAACCGACTTGATGAAGCGCAAATTCTCCGCACGCTTGATCAGGGAGCGAGTGCAGTGATGATCCCACACATCATCACTGTCGAGGACGCGAAGCTGGCTGCAGATGCCTGCAAATACCCGCCAAACGGCAAACGTGGAGTCGCTGGTGGACGGCGGGCCTACGGAGTTGAAAACTACTTCGAACGTGCCGATCAAGAGGTCCATTGCCACGCACTGATCGAGGATTTTGAAGCAATCGCAAATCTCGATGAACTGACGAAAGTAGACGGGATCGATGTCTTCTATGTCGCCCCGTCGGACATGGCAGCATCGATGGGTCACACTGGCAACCCAGGACACCCTGAAGTGCAGAATGCCATTCAGACAGCGATTTCGAAGATCGTTAATGCTGGAGCCGTCGCCGGAACTCTCGTCAATGATGACAACCTCGACAAATTCCTCGATATGGGTGTTCGCTGTGTTGGCGTTCCTTGGCAACAGTGGCTACAGAAATCGTCAGAGTCCTTCTTGGAGCGCGTAAACCGCTCCTAAAACGAATCTTTGCCAATACGCATCGATTCGATTAATTGGTGGTTTCACGTACATCAATGTGAGACTCCGCGGACGAGTCGGGTTCAGATCAAGGCAATACTGCTTAGACGACTTGGTGCGTGAACGTTGGTTTGCGTGCGGTCGAACTGGCAAAACTAAAACGTATTGGCGCATTGATCGACACACGCAATTCGAACGAGTCACGATCCACCGAAGAATCACGAGTTCTCGGTGGATTCAAAGACGCATTCCGAAATGACGGATCTGACAAGGCACGTCTCGTCGCCTACATCCCTGCAGTCGTGGCAATTGTTGCCACGCTGTTCATCGAGCTTGGAGTCGCCGGTATACGCGATTCAGCCGGAGCATGGTTACAACTCCTGGAAGTCGCCGTGGTCCTTGGTACCGTTCTTGCCGGAACGCTCTGGTTCGGCTGGCATCAATCGCAAATCACTTCGAGAGCAATAACTTTACTTCATCAGTCGGAAGACGAACGCCGAACCATTTCAGCCATTGGAGTCGGGGCAAACTGGGATCTCGACCTTCACAGGATCTTTACTCGTTTCAGCAACGACGTAACGACACTAATCGACTTCGATCGACTCGCCATTACCACTGCCCGTCGTGATGGGCGTATGCAGCTTGAGTTTGTTGCGGGCATCAAAGCACCGGAAGACAGAATTGGTGACTCGATAGTGCCGGTAAACGGCAGTCCTGACGGCATGATCAGCCCTAGGGACTACGGGCTTGAATCTCAACTTACCGTTCCAATTTCCGCAATCGACGGCACATTAACCATTAGAAGCCGGGAACCGAACGCGTACACGCCGTACCACGCTGACATCATGCGGCAGGTCATTGCTCAAATATCACCAGGTATCAGCAACGCCATGAACTACTCGGCGAGCCAAGCTCGTGTGGCAGAGCGAACTGTATTGGCTGAGATTGGTCGCGCAGCAACCCACGAGAACAATCTTGACTCGATTCTGTTGGTCGTTAGTGGTGCGCTTTCGCATCTCATCGATGTTGATCATTTCGGTGCTATTCTCGCAACTGAGAAAGCAGGCGAGGGGCGAGTCGTCTGTTGGTCAACAGAAGGTTTGAACGGTCTACACACTGACGATCGAATCGAACTCTGGCGTCTCGATGACAAAGATGGTGTGATTACTGGACGAGGCTCCGACATCATCGCCGGAACTGCAGACGATCAATCGAACTTTGACGAAGACAGAATTTGGATGCAGGCCCCACTCGGCGAGGGTGGAAGTCCGCTCGGTTATCTAATTGTCAGTAAACCGGCAACTGGAATCCTGGGCGAAGACGAAGCTGACACGTTGCAAAGGGTTGCTAACCAGATTGCTCCAGCAATACAAAACTCGAAGCTGACAACTGAACTGACCAAAGCTCTTGAGGAAAGACGCGTTACTGCGACCATTGGTCGTGCAGCAAACTCAGAACTTCGACTTGACCGAATTTTCAAAGTTGTTGCCGAAGAAACTGAGCAGGTCGTTCCCTCAACTCGATGCGTAGCGACACTGAAGCAGCCGAATACAACAGAACTGCGGATCGTCTACGTCGATGGAATCGACGTAGAAGGCAAAAGGGTTGGGGATCTGATCGAGCCACCTTCAGATCAAGAATCCTGGGAGATGACCAGAAACGGTGTTTTGATCAAGAACTTCGACTCAACCTTGATCGCTGATGATCGATTCCAGTCCTGGATCCAAGTTCCAATGGGCAAGCTGAAAGAACCGATCGGTTATTTGTCTTTCCGAACCGATGAAACAGATGCGTATACTGCCGCTCACGCTGAATTCCTGGAAGGTGTAGCACGGCAGGTATCTCCGGCGGTGGAAAACGCCCGTATGTTCGAAAAGGAACGCGACTTAAGAGCAAGACTCGATGAGCAAAACCAGGAACTGCAGCAAGCAAACGCTGCTAAAGACACGTTCTTGTCGACCGTGTCACACGAGCTGAAAACTCCGCTCACGATCATTTCAGGGTTCGTAGATCTCCTCATGGATGATGCTGACGCCCAGGATGAAGATAAGCTCCAAACCTTGCAAATCGTGCGCAAGAATGCCACGCACCTCGCAACGCTAATTAATGACGTTCTTGATATTTCACGAATGGCTAGCGGTAATTTACGAATCGACAAAGAGCCATTTGTGGTCGGTGAACTGGTTGAAGAACTGCGAATCGGCTTCGAGCAGCTCCTGCAATCCCGACAGCAGGACCTCGACTTCCATGTGCCTTCAGAAGAAGTTTGGCTAAATGCTGATCGTGGTCGAGTAGCTCAGTTAATAACCAACTTGCTCAGTAACGCTCACAAATACTCGCCACCTGAGACTTCAATTCGGCTCACGGTCGCCACTGAAGGTGAAAACCTGCTGGTCACAATTGAGGATCAAGGAATTGGGATCTCTGACGAAGACCAGGAAAAGCTATTCACAGCTTTCTTCCGAGTAGACAGCCAAATCGCCCGCGAAGCCGGGGGAACCGGTCTCGGACTACTCATCGCTCGATCTATCGCGGAGTTACACGGTGGAGAACTTTGGTTGAACTCGATTGAGGGCCAAGGAACCACTGTCGTATTCAGTGTGCCCGGTTTGGTTGAAAAGCCCACCGTCAATGAGCTCGGGCCGAACGAATTACCTATATCTGAACAGCGTTCTCGCCTTTACCCAAACACGGACTGGGAGGACATTGGCAAGACAGCCTAGCTGTCGGCAGTCACCGGGCATCACCTGGTGACAACAGGAGTTTGAGATGAAAAAGATACTTGTAGTAGACGATAGCCCCGACATTCGGTTGCTGCTAACTCGTGTACTGAAAGCTGCCGGCTACGGTGTGTCGGAAGCCACCGATGGGGATGAGCTTCAGTCTGCGGCTCTTTCCTACGAGCCAGACCTGATTCTGCTCGACGTATCGATGCCGCGAATCGATGGATTCAAAGCATTGGCTCTTTTGAAACACGATCCTCGCACCAAAGACGTTCCGGTGATCATGGTCACTGCGAAGGGACATCCTACCGATCTTGATACAGCCCGAACGCTCGGTGCGCTCGACTACATAAACAAGCCTTGGGCACATGGCGAAGTGGAATTACGTGTTCAGTGGGCTCTCACTGCGATTGAACGAAAACGAGAATCGGAAGGAAGAATCGCTAGCCAGCGAACAGTTCGGCTCTCTATATAAACCGGTTCGAGTTTCTACAAGGCTCGAACCAATTCATCCAAACTCACGGCGGTCTCATTCTTGAGACCGCTTTTCGCGTTGACACTTCTTTGCCTCAATGCCAGCATTGGCACAGATCACACGTTGGGACACGTTGAAGTCCCTGACTTGAATTGTTCTTGCTAAACCGAAAGGAATGACATGGCGGATCGTTTTCAGAACTATGTGAACGGATCATGGGTCGATGGGTCGACAGGTGAGGTCTCGGTTAGCACCAACCCGGCAGATCTCAGCGACGTAATCGGTGAATTTCAAGCGTCAAACGCCGCCGATGTAGACAAGGCAATTTCGGCTGCAGCAGCTGCCAAAGAAGGCTGGCGACGAACATCATCACTGGTACGCGGTGGATACCTGCTAAAGGCAGCCGCTTATCTCGAAGCCAACCTCGAAGAGTTCGCGCAGGCAGTCACCAGGGAGTGCGGAAAAGCAATTCTCGAATCCCGCGGTGAAGTCGGACGTGCTATCGCACTGCTCCAGTACTACGGAGTTGAAGGATCAAACCCGGTCGGTTCGGTCGTTCCTTCGGTCAATCCCAACATCCTGCTCTACACGAACCGAACTCCGCTCGGAGTGGTCAGCCTCATTACCCCTTGGAACTTCCCGATTGCTATCCCGATTTGGAAGATGGCTCCTGCACTTGTCTATGGAAACACTATTGTTCTCAAACCTGCGTCCGCAGCACCTCACGTAGCGACACTGATCGCTCGCATGTGGGAAGCAGTTGATCTGCCTCGCGGGGTTTTCAACCTGATCACAGGCTCGGGTAGTGCGGTCGGTAACGAGATGATCACTAACTCGAACGTCAGTGCCATTTCGTTCACCGGATCGACTCGTATCGGCATGCAAATTGCCGCCGAATCGGCAAAGCGAGGCAACCGGTATCAGCTCGAAATGGGTGGCAAGAACCCGGTCATAGTCCTGCCAGATGCAGACCTCGAACAAGCAGCAGAAATCACCGTCTCTGGTGCCATGAAGTATTCCGGTCAGAAGTGCACGGCGACATCTCGAGCGATCGTAGTTGGAAATGTGCTCGAAGAGTTCACCAGTCTGGTGGTTGAAAAGACCAAGGCACTAAAGATCGGTCCTGGAGCCGATGCGGATAGCATTGTCGTTCCTGTAATAGACCAGGCTTCGAAGGACAACATTCAATCGATCGTCGATCGAGCAGTTCAAGACGGCGGACAAGTACTTGCTGGCGGAGGTGCTCCATCGGGAGACACCTTCGACAAGGGAACGTTTGTTGAGCCAACTGTAATATCCAAGGTCGGACCAGCAGACTTCGTTGCCTGTGAAGAAATTTTCGGACCAGTTCTTTCGATCATCCCGTCCACTGACGCTGACGAAGCACTGAACATTGCCAACTCCGTTGAGTACGGGCTAAGTGCAGGAATCTTCACCAGGAACCTGAATGATGTTCTCGACTTCGCTGACCGAATCGAAGCCGGAATCGTGAAGATCAACGGTGAAACCGCAGGTGTTGAACCTCAGGTCCCATTCGGCGGAATGAAGGCAAGCTCCTCTGGTGACAGGGAGCAAGGTAAAGCAGCCATCGAGTTCTTCACTGAAACCAAGACGATCTACGTAGACCGCAGCGCAACTTAGTTCGTTCGAGAAAACTTCAAACCGAGTAATATCTACCCGATAGGAATACCTGTCGGGTAGTTTCTTTCAGGGGGGCAAACATTGGTCGACACTTCTTTTTCAGGCGTTTTTCCGATTCTCCAAATGCCATTCGACGAGAACGGCAACATCATCCTCGACGACCTGCGGGCGGAAGTTGAATACGCAATTCGCGGTGGCGTCCACGGCGTAGGAATCGCATTTGGTACGGAAGTAAACAAGCTCAGCGATCACGAACGAGACGACGTTCTGAGCACGGTGGTGGATCAGGCGAACCACCGAATCAAGGTCGTGATGAACACAGGTGCACCATCGACAGCACAAACGATCAACTATGGACGTGTCGCCAAGGTGCTTGGGGCTGACGCTGTCATGATCGCTCCTCCTGCAATTCCAGGTATTCCTACGTTACTTGTCCGCCAGCACTTCCTCGACATTGCAGAAGCATCGGATCTGCCGATCTTTATGCAAGACATGACGGGTGCACCAATGGCTCCCTCGCTGCTCGCAGAACTTGCAAATGCCCACGAGAACCTTTGTTACGCAAAGATCGAGAGTCTCCCAACTCCGAATCGATTTTCAGAAGCAGGTGAAGCAGCCGGCGACCGACTGTCGATGTTCGGTGGAGCCAACGGGGTCTACTTTCTCGAGGAGCTGAGGCGTGGCGCCAGAGGGACGATGCAGGGAATTGCACTCTGCGACATCGTCAGAAAGACCTGGGATGCGTTCCATTCCGGAGACGAAGCAGGTGCGGAAAACATCTGGAATACGTATCAACCCCTCGTGAAGCTCTACACCATGGGTGAAGGACAGCTTTACTGGATTGCCAAAGAAATCCTCAAACGACGAGGAGTGTTCACCGAGGCGTACCCACGACTTCCTGCAGTCAAACCAGATGCCGGGATGTATCGGCAACTAGATGAATTGATTGAACGGCTCGGGGTGGCACCGATTTGAGCGAATTACGGCGACGAGATGGTTCTGCCCTCAAGCCTCAACTTGAGATGATCCGGTTCAGCGAACCTGTGCCTGAAGTGCCTGAGGTTGCGGACGGTTACAAGCTGAGACTCGTTTCTCACGAAGACCGAGCTTCGTACGACCAAACGTTCGCTACTGCATTTACGGAACCATCTCCATTCAATGACATGCTGCTCAAGCAAGTTGAAAATGGTTTCTTTGTAGTCGAGCACCTTCCGTCTGGCAGCGTAGTTGCATCCTCGGCCGCCGCTGTTTATCCAAAAGCTCAACACCCCGATGGACATAGCTTGCAGTGGGTTGTTGCTCATACCGATCATCAACGAACAGGTGCAGGACAGGCGACAATAGCGGCAGCAACAGAAGTACTCGCTAAATCGGCGCCCCGCTACTCGTATCTCTCAACGGATGATTTTCGGTTACCGGCAATTTCGATTTACCTGAAACTCGGTTGGCTACCGTTACTGTTCCACCAGGACCAAATCGAACGCTGGGGTCGAGTTTTCGGGCATTTAGGTATGACCTTTAACGAAAACGACTGGCCGAAGTCACCGAAATAATCGCCCTCCAGACCAGTCGTCTTTCTTTATTTTGGCTCGCCTAGGAAGCTGGCGGAGCTACGACGACATCATCGTAAGAGTGACGTGCCCCAACCATGTTCGAGTGCTGGAACACGTCCAGAGCCGATTCGTAAAGATCTTTCTCAACAGCAATGTCGCCGGACCAGGTTCCTAACTTTTGGTAGAACCCGACCGCACTGGCAATTGCTGCCTCTGCCTGATCCGGGAAGAAGCTCGCTTCCGCCTTTGCAACCTCAGAAGGATCGGCCGTATTCACCCACTCCCTGCTCGCACGGTATGCAGCAGTGAATCGCTTTGCTTCATCTGTCCCGAGCCAATCCCATCGGCAAACAAGACTAGAAAAAGCGGTTGGCCCTATAGCCTCACCTACAGATGCGACAATGTGTCCCTCACCATCGTGCTCTAGCTGTTGAGGGAATGCGCCTTGCTCGTGAAAGTAGTCGCCTTGGCCTGAACGCCACTGCCCCATCATTTCGTCACCGCCAGGTGAATCTATGTCGTCGACATCATTCAGGTCGACTCCCATTTTGTGAGTACCGTAGCGGAGCATCGCTTCAGGCTGACCACCGTGAACGTGGAGAAACTTGCCTTTTAGAAGTTTGTCCCAAGTGAAGTTTGAGTCTGCTTCCCGAGCAGCAATAAAAAATCCGTCGTACCGGTTAATTTGGGCAAAATGGGTGAAAGGTGGCTTGTTACCAGAATCGAGTGGTCCCCAGCTAGCCGACACGGCTGCCTGCGCTACGTCCATGTTTCCCGACGCTACTTCAGCGCCGCTGCTCCCGCCCGCAGCAACGATGTGATACGAAGCATTAATGCCTTCCTTTTCGAGAAAACCTCCGGCAATGGTGCTGATCAGGGGGCTGTAAAAAGCAGAATGGCGCGAAACCATTATTTTCATTTCGGTCATGCGTAGTTCCTAATGACGTCTCGTATGTTCGAGGCAGATTCTACCCGTCCTAAGCAGTGACGAGTCGTCGACTCGTCGTGTCATCAGGATTTTCTTCGCCGTTGCTCACGGCTATTACAGTGCGGCCTACCCGACATTCGCCTAAACTTCCGGCAGATCTAGACACGGGCAATTAGACCTATCGGAGCAAATCCCAATCATGTCAAACCTGCGCATCACGAAAATCGAAGTTCACGAATTCACTTTTCCGATGAACGATGTCGGTAAGGATTACAACGGATTCAACCTGGTTTATGAAGGTGGTCGACGACAAACCGGATACGCCTACGCCATGAAAGTTCACACAAACGAAGGTGTGACAGGCGAGTACGTCGGTGGTGACTCGCCGAGTTTTGCTGAATTCAACATGTTCGCCAACTACCTTGTTGGCAAAGACCCGATGCAGCGGGAGCTTATATACAACGACGTAAAACGGGCGATGCGGAAGTTCGACAAGATGGGCCTTGGTCCAATCGACATCGCGCTATGGGATCTGGCGGGCAAGTATTACGGAGCCCCGATTTACGAACTCCTCGGTGGTTGGCGGACCAAGCTAAGGTCCTACGCATCTACTATGCACGGGGATCGAAATGGTGGACTAGATTCTCCACAGGCGTACGCCGACTTCGCTGTCCAGTGCAAAGAGATGGGTTACCCGGCGTTCAAGATTCATGGCTGGGGTGACTATGATCTGTCGCAGGAAATCGAAACTGTTCACGCAGTTCGCGATGCTGTTGGCCCTGAAATGGACCTGATGCTCGACCCTGCTTGCGAAATCAATACGTGGTTAGAGACAGTAAAGCTAGGGCGGGCCTGTGACGAAGCAAAGTTCTTCTGGCTGGAAGACCCATACAAAGACACCGGTGTCTCGATGCACGGTCACAAAAAGCTTAGAGAAATCATAAAGACGCCGTTGCTCCAAACAGAACATATCCGTGGCGTTGAACAGCACGTCGACTTCATCGCTAGCGGAGCCACCGACGTAGTTCGTGTCGACCCTGATTACGATGCTGGGTTCACCGGTGCAATGAAGATCGCCCACGCTGCTGAAGGCTTCGGTCTTGATGTGGAAATTCACTCACCGGGTCCGGCCCAGCGACACATGATGGCTGCGCTGCGAAATACCAATTACTACGAGATGGCGTTGGTCCATCCGAAAACCGAACAGATCGGCAGGCCCCATGAGGTCTACCTCGACGGGTACAGGGATGCGCTCGATTCGATCGATTCCGAAGGTTACGTCGACGTCCCTCAAGGACCGGGACTCGGTGTGACTTACGACTGGGACTTCATCATGAAGAACCGTCAGGGTGGCCGAGAGTACAGTCAGTAAGACTGTTCAACAGGTGGCGCGGTGTTTATATAGTTGAACAAACAACCCGCGCTACCTCATCTCTCGTAACAGGGGCAAGACTATTCTGAACCGACAGAATTTCTAGTTCACCGCGCTTCCGAAATATTGAAAACTTCACGTCAAATAAATCGCCTGCAACCTGGCCTCGTTTTGGCTGCGGTAGTGTTCGCTGCCCTGCTCTTAGTCCAGTGCAGCAATGAGGAAGCTGATCCAGCAACGGAAGTGCCCGAGCTTACTCCCACACCTGTCGTTACGGTGAATCCGCAACCGACCGCGACACCGTTTACCCCTCCAACACCGGTTCCAGCCCCGACCGAGGTGTTGCCTCCGGCTAACTTGGAGCGAGGTGGCATATTGCGTATGGCGATTCCTGAAGGCGCACCGCACCTCGACCCACATCTGACAGTTTCGTCCAGCCTTGTTAGTTGGGGTTCAGGTCTTGCCTACTCTCGGCTATTGAAATTCGATTCAGAACCTGACTCAACGACCATCATTTGCGATATTTGCGAAAGCTGGACCCAGACGACCCCACTCTCGTTTGAGTTCAAGTTGCGCGACGACGTTTTCTGGCAACCTCTCCGACCACTCAACGGGAGGAAACTCACCGCCCAGGATGTGGAGTTCAGTCTGAATAGGCAACGTGAAGTTGGATCCCCAAACGCAGCGTTGCTTTCGAACATTTCGGAAATCACAACCAGCAGCGACAGCGATTTGACCATTCGGCTGATATCTCCCGATGCCGAAGCTCTAGAAAAACTTGCTGACGCTCACTCTCGAATCATCCCTCGCGAGGTGATCGACCAGGAAGGGGATCTCAGGCGAGGACCAACAATCGGTTCCGGTCCATGGATGACTATCCAGGAAAACCCTGAGTACACGGAGCTGATCGCCAACCCTGACTACTACGCGCCAGAACTGCCCTACCTCGACGGTGTGTCATTTCAGGTGATGCCAAACACCGCAACTCGAGTCACCGCTCTCCGAACAAAGATCATTGATGTCGTTCAAGCGAACGATGATCTAATCGTCGCAGCTATCGATGCGTTCGAAGACATCGAACGGATCACAACTTCAAGTTCATCGGCAGGGGTCGAAGTAGCGCTCAACACCAACCGAGCACCTTTTGATTCACCAGCGTTCCGAGAAGTGACATGGAACCTCATGAACCCAAGCGCATGGTTCGAATCATCAGCAATACACGCCAACGTGCAGAGCGCAGGACTGCCTGGCAGCCCCGGTGATCGGTCGAGTTTCGAAGGTCTATTTAACGACCATGAAAACGCGAATTCGATTCTTGCGACAGGCGGTTTCACTTCTTCTGACAACTTAGTAATTCGCGTCGGTGAGTACGGTCCTGATTACATCGACACAGCCAACCACTTGGCCGGAGCATTTGCCGATGTAGGTATCCGCGCTGACGTAGATCGCGTCTCGACTCGTGTGTTTGCCGACGACGTTTGGATTGGCGGGAACTTTGATATATCCGTAGGAGCGCCGGCCCCGATTCACAGCATTTCTGGATATCTGCTCAACGTTCATCACTCACAAGGTTCGTGGAACACAACAGGAATCTCAGATGCTGAGTTGGATCGCCTTATCGAAATACAAGCGATGGAGTACAACCCCGGGAAGCGCAACGAAATACTGAAAGACCTTCAAGAACGAATCATCGAGGCCAAATATCGCCTATTGATCGCCACCAGGAACACACATTGGGCTTACTGGAATACAGTCGAAGGGTGGGATCCGTACATCACACGCGGTGACACAGACTTCCTAACCCGAGTCTGGAAAAGATCCGGGTAGTCGAACCAAACTTAGGAATTCTTTTCGAGATGCTCTTTGAGAGCATCGTCGAGCCCTACCCAGCTAAGCAAGGCGCACTTGATGCGCACGGGGAATTTCCTGACTCCGCCAAGTGCTTCGATATCACCGAGAATGTCGGCTTCTTCGTCGGTGATTTCTTCACCCTTAAGCATTCGCCTAACAGCATCAACGGCAGCTTGAACTTCCGCAGTCGATTTTCCTTCGACCAGTTCTGCTAAGAGCGATGCAGACGCCTGAGAGATGGCGCACCCGCGACCGGTAATTCCAACGCTGGCTACCGAATCTCCATCGACTTTCATCTGAATGTGAAACTCATCGCCACAGAACGGATTATTGACCTCAAGATCAATGTCAGGCGACTCCACCGGAGCTGTGTTTCGCGGACTCCTGTAGTGGTCAAGAATTATTGCCTCGTAGAGATCGTCGAGTTCATTGAGGCCTGATGTTCCACCCATCATCGGACGAAGTATCCCTCGGTCTCGCTCAGGCCATTGACCAGAGCGTCGATTTCATCGCGAGTGTTGTAGATGTAAAAGCTTGCTCGCGCTGCTGCAACCACATCGTAACTTCGAACGAGCGGCATCGCACAGTGGTGTCCTGTTCGAATTGCTATCCCCTGCTGGTCAAGAGCAGTTCCGAGATCGTGGGGGTGAATTGTTTCGTGAGTAAAAGAAATCACACCACCCTTTTTCGACGCATCTTCTGGCCCCAGAACATTAATCCCCGGAAGCCCCCTAAATTGCTCGAGAGCGTAGGCAGTCAACTCTTGTTCGTGTTTCCAAATGTTGTCCATACCGAGTTCAGTCAGGTAGTCAACTGCAGCACCGGTTGCGATGGCATCAGCAATGTTTGGTGTGCCAGCTTCAAACTTGTAAGGCAGGTCGTTCCAGCTAGCGTCTTCGTAACTCACCTCGAGAATCATGTCTCCGCCGTACATGTATGGCGGCATCGCTTCTAAGAGCGACTTTCGACCGTACAAAACGCCAATGCCTGTTGGTCCGAGCATTTTGTGGGCTGAGAAACACAGAAAGTCGACGTCCAGGTCCTGAACATCGACAGGCATGTGCGGCACGCTCTGCGCTGCGTCAATCAGTACCACTGCGCCGACCGCGTGTGCAAGACTTCCAAGCTCTTTGACCGGGTTTATCGTCCCAAGCACATTGGACATGTGAGTTGCAGCAACAAGCTTTGTGCGTGAGTCGATGATCTCTCGCGCACTCTCCATGTCGAGCACGCCGTCGTCTGAGTGGGCGAGATATCGGAGCTCAGCACCCTTTTTCATAGCGAGCTGTTGCCACGGGACGATGTTGGAGTGGTGCTCCATCGCGGTAATTACGATGTTGTCACCTGCACCAATGTTCTCTTCAGCCCAGGTAGCGGCAACCAGGTTTAACGACTCACTGGTGTTGCGCGTCCAGATCACCGACTCCGATTCGGGAGCGTTTATGAACTTGGCAACCTTGGTGCGGGCAACTTCATAGGCATCTGTTGCTTCCACAGACAGAGTGTGAACACCACGGTGTACGTTGGCGTTGTAAACCTCGTAGTACTCAGTTAGAGCATCGATTACGGCCTTCGGTTTTTGAGTCGTCGCAGCATTGTCGAGGTAAACAAGCTTTTTACCGTTCACTTCTCGATTGAGAATCGGGAAGTCAGCGCGGATCGACTCGACATCGAAGTTTCTTGAAGCGTTGTTACTCAACTCTATGCAGTTCCGATCGTGTCAGATTGGGCAAGCAATACGGGAATTTGTTCGTCGATCACTTTTTCGATGAACTCGTTCAATGATTCTGGCTCGAATTCATTCAGCATCTCTTCGGCGAATCCACGAACCAGGATTGCCTTCGCAGATTCCTCGTCGACTCCACGTGATTGAAGGTAGAACAGGCTGTCGCGATCGACATGACCAGCAGTCGCACCGTGCGAAGCGGTAATGTCATCAGCGTAGATTTCGAGCGATGGCTTGGCATCTATTTCGGCACCACGCGACAGGAGAAGGTTCAAGTCCTTCTGGTTCGCTTCGGTTTTTTGGGCGTCTCGCTCAACGATCACTTTCCCGCTGAATACAGCGTGAGAGTTACCAGCAAGGATTCCCTTGTAGTACTGGTCTGACGATCCGCCCGGCTTAGCGTGAGTAGTACTGATCTCCTGGTCCTGATGCTGTTCGCCATGGGTCATGTACAGACCATGAAGCGTGCACGAGGCTCCCGGAGCATCGATCAGCGTGTGCGCATCGTTTCTGGCAATCGACGCACCAACGGCGAAGCTCGTTGAAGTGAAATCCGTATCGTCCAACTGGTGAACTCGGGTTGTCCCGATGTGGAACGAATCTTCGTTCTCCATTTGCACCCGGTAGTGCCTGACCGACGAACCAGCTTCTTCGAATATCTCGATCACTGGAATCGTCAGCTGTGATGTGCTGGAAAGGTTCACGTACGTTTCGATCAGCGTGAACGAAGAATTTTCACCCGCTTCGACGAGAGTTCGAGGGGCTGAAACACCGTTCGCTACACCAGCAGAAGTGACAAATAGAACCTGAACAGGGTTTTCTAGTTCTGTTCCAGATTCAACCCGAACATGAGCACCATCTCCAACCAATGCTGTGTTCAGAGTCGAGAATGCGTACTCTTCACTCCCAGCAAGGCTGGCGAAACGGCCAGCGACAGACTCGGACTCAAGTGATTCGGTCAACGCCTGAACGGTAAGACCGTCAGTCTCCTTCAGATTCGAAAGCTGGGCACTGAACTGACCGTCGACAACTACTATTGTGTTCCAGTCGTCGTTCCAGGGAGCGGCGCTTTGAACAGCCTCAGAGCTAACTTGGCTGGTCTGACCGTACGAAAAATCTGTTTCGGCTAGCGGTCGAAGATTCGTGTACTTCCACAGCTCATTTCCGCGACGGGCGACAGGGATGCCCAGTTCGCTAAAAATCCTCCAGGCCTGTTCCTGCTTGGCGGCAAACCATTCCGGCCTCTCAAACTGAGCTGCCCGTTCACGCGCTGACTGGAATTTCTCTACCGCAGCCGGTGGTGATGCAAGAGTCATATCTAGTTTGCAACTCCAGCTGCTGCGAGGTACTCGCGGTAACCGTCTTTCTCGACTTCAAGTGCCAGGTCAGGACCACCGGTTTTGACGATTTTGCCTTTCACGAGGATGTGAACAACATCCGGTGTTATGTAGTTCAGCAATCGCTGGTAGTGAGTTACCACGATGAACGACCGCTCAGGCGAACGCATCGAGTTCACACCTTCAGCAACGATCCTGAGAGCATCGACGTCGAGACCAGAGTCTGTTTCGTCGAGTACTGCCAGAGTTGGCTGGAGTACTTCGAGCTGCAACATTTCGTTGCGCTTTTTCTCTCCCCCCGAGAATCCATCGTTCAGAGATCGCTTTACGAGCTGTGGATTAATTCCGACCGCTTCGACCTTTTCATCGAAAAGCTTCGAAAAATTTCGAACCGACATCTTCTGCTCACCTCGTGCCTCAGCCTTGGCATCGAGAGCAGCTTTCAAGAACTGCCACGGGCGAACGCCAGGTATTTCAGCCGGGTACTGGAACGCCAGGAACATTCCGAGATGCGCACGCTGGTCAGGAGCCATCTCGATGATCGACTCGCCCTCAAACAGAACATCACCGTCAGTCACTTCGTAATCAGGGCGACCCAGCAGCACGTTAGCGAGTGTGCTTTTACCCGAACCATTCGGTCCCATGATTGCGTGGACCTCACCGGGTTTTACGTTCAGATCAATTCCTTTGAGAATTTCTGAATCTTCAACGTCAGCCACTGAAGCGTGAAGGTTTTTGATTTCAAGCATTTCTAAGGTGTTCTCTAATCTTCGTACTAGGAGAGATAAAAACTGAAAGAGCGGGTTATCCGACCGCGCCTTCAAGTGAAACTTTCAATAGTTGAGCGGCTTCGACCGCGAACTCGAACGGGAGTTCCTTGATCACATCACGACTCCAGCCGGTGATGATCATGTGATGAGCTTCCTCTTCGGACAATCCGCGAGCCATCAGGTAGAACAACTGGTCGTCGCTAACCTTTGATGTAGAAGCCTCGTGCTCAAGTCGGGCGGTTGGATTTCGGACTTCGATGTACGGAACGGTGTGCGCACCGCACTTATCTCCGACCAGCAATGAGTCACACTGGGTGTGGTTGGTGGCATTTTCAGCTCCGGGCATGATCTGAACCTGACCACGATAGGTGTTGTTGCCCTGCCCTGCGGAAATACCTTTCGACACGATGGTCGATTTAGTGTTCTTTCCAATGTGGATCATCTTCGTCCCGGTGTCCGCCTGCTGATGATTGTTTGCAAGCGCTACGGAGAAAAATTCTCCAACAGAGTTGTCACCACGAAGGATCACACTCGGGTACTTCCAGGTGATTGCAGAACCGGTCTCAACCTGAGTCCAGGAAATCTTGGCATTCTTGTCGGCCCGTCCACGCTTCGTGACGAAGTTATAGACCCCACCTTCACCCTCTTTGGTGCCGGGGAACCAGTTCTGGATCGTCGAGTATTTGATCTCAGAATCATCAAGTGCCACAAGTTCAACAACAGCAGCATGCAGTTGGTGAGACTTCCTGAAAGGAGCAGTGCAGCCTTCCAGGTACGAAACGTAGGCACCCTTGTCGGCAACGATCAGCGTACGCTCGAACTGACCTGATCCCTCCGTGTTGATGCGGAAGTAAGTCATCAATTCGATCGGGCACTTAACACCGGGTGGAATGTAAGCGAATGACCCGTCGCTGAATACAGCTGAGTTGAGTGCTGCATAGAAGTTGTCGGTGTGTGGAACAACAGATCCAAGATACTTCTTTACGAGTTCAGGATGTTTTTTTACCGCCTCGTTGAACGAGCAGAAAATGATCCCGAGTTCAGCGAGCTTGTCTTCCATTGTTGTAGCGACTGAAACTGAGTCAAAGACTGCGTCAACAGCAACACCTGCGAGCTTGGCTCGTTCCTGAAGTGGAATTCCCAGCTTCTCGAACGTCTCAAGCATTTCTGGATCGACGTCATCGAGGCTCTTCGGTGCTTCTTCAGCACCCTTTGGAGCAGCGTAGTAGTAAATGTCCTGAAAATCGATGCCCGGGTAGTCGATCATCGCCCAGTCCGGCTCGCCCTCGGATTCGTTCAATGATTCCCAGTACTTGAATGCTTTCAAACGCCACTCAAGTAACCATTCTGGCTCGCCCTTTTTCTCCGAAATGAGTCGAACGATATCTTCGTTCAATCCCTTGGGAGCAAGCTCAGTCTCGACATCTGTAACGAATCCCCATTGATACTCCTGACCCGAAAGGTCAGTCTCGCGAGAAATCGTTTTTTGTGTGGTCAAAGAAGGTTCTCCGATTCAAAAATCGTTGCGAAGTTGGGTTTGAATTCCCTATCGCACCAGCCGTGATTTATGAACGTTTTCACGAAAATTGGATTCAGGAAAATCTATTCCTGACTTAATGGGTAGGCATTATTTTAGGTGCGACTTAAAACACCGTCAACGAAATTCGTAACTACGAAGTGGAACTGGTTCAGACACGAAATTGGCGTAAATGGAGTGCGAATCTCTAGCTTCATTTATGCACATGTCGATCTATTCAGGTGCATTCGGATTTTTCAGGTGAAATTTGCTCGGCATTCGAGCCAAAATATTGAGGGGTAAATCAGTTCGAATGCTATATTCAACTGCTGGTATTTTCTGCCGCCCATCCTGGCAGCCAAATACAGTCGATATTCAGAAGGTTTTAGCGTGGAATACGAAGCAGTTATTGGTCTCGAAACGCACGTCCAATTGAAGACGCGCAGCAAGATGTTCAGCACCTCGAGTGCGGAATACCAGTCGGCAGAACCAAACACGGTTGTCGACGAGGTAAGCATGGCACTGCCGGGCACGCTTCCTGTAGTCAATAAGACTGCCGTTGAGTACGCGATGATGATCGGGATGGCGATCAACTGCAACATCGCTCGTCTAACCAAGTTCGATCGCAAGCAGTACACGTACCCCGACCTCATGAAGGGTTACCAGATAACCCAGTTCGATGAGCCGATTTGCTATGAGGGCTACATCGACCTCCCTATCGAAGACTCGATTAGAGTTCGAATCAACCGAGTACATATGGAAGAAGACGTGGCTCGTCTAGTACACGTCGAAGGCCCCCAGGGCGGGACTGTTCATTCCCTAATAGACATCAACCGCGCCGGAACGCCTCTCATGGAGGTTGTGACCGAGCCAGATATGCACACCACCGAGCAGGTCGAGTCGTACATCAACTCACTGCAGCACATCATCCGATACCTCGGTGTTGGAACTGCCAATATGGAAGAAGGCTCGTTCCGCTGCGATGCGAACGTCAGTGTTCGCCCAAAAGGTTCAACTGAACTGACGACGAAAGTCGAAGTAAAAAACATGAACCGCATCCGGGCTGTTGTTCGTGCCATTGAGTACGAAATCGAACGGCAAATCTCGGTTGTCGAAAATGGCGACCGCGTAGTCCAGGAAACCCGTGGCTGGGACGACGGAAAGGGAGTTACGACTCCGCAGCGAAGCAAGGAAGAAGCGCATGACTACCGTTACTTCCCTGAGCCAGACATTCCACCGCTGGTCATAAGCGAGGACTGGATCAACGACACCCAGGCAAAAATGCCAGAACTCCCGATCGCACGAAAAGCACGATTTGAAGACGAGTGGGGGCTCAGCGAATACGACGCGGATCTACTCACCACGATTCGATCAACGGCAGAATATTTCGAAGATGTTTGTGCGGACTTGAAAGCATCGTCCCCCGACGCAAAACAAGCTTTCGCAAAGGAAGCCGCAAACTGGCTCAACGGTGAAATGGCACGAATGATGAACAATGCCGAAATCACCGATATGTACAAAACAAACGTTCAGCCCTCTCAGTTGGCGACTCTCGTTGAAAAATTCCGAAAACGAGAACTGAACAACAATTCAGCAAAACAAGTGTTCGAGGTCATGTTCCGCAAGGGAACCGACCCCGAACAAATCATCGAAGATCTCGGACTTGGAATGGTCTCGGGCGATGACGCTCTAGGACCTGTAGTTGACGAAGTGATCGCAAATAACGAAAAAGCGGTTGCCGATTACCTCGACGGCAAAGAAGCGTCACTCAAGTACCTCATGGGACAGGTGATGCGAGCAACTCGCGGACAGGCTGATGCCCAGCAAGCTACTGAGATGATCAAAGAGAAACTCTCCTCAGCTTAGTCGTTGCACGACGCGCTTTGCCGCAATTGGATGTGTAGCAATACGCCTCCGGTGCCACTAACATAGTTAGCAGAACAATTCGTCCCAAGCACGGGACTGGAACTTACATGGAAACCACATTTAGCCTAATCCTCATCGTTATCGCGGTATCACTTATCGGCGTGTTGCTGCTTCAAGCCCGCGGTTCTGGATCATCCCTTTTCGGTGAAGCCACGAGCACATTCCGATCACGTCGTGGAGTCGAGCAGTTGCTGTTCAGGGCAACAATCGTTCTTGCATTCGTTTTCGTCGGAGTTGCGATAGCGAACGTTCGCTTCAGCTAACGCTTACAAAAGCAATATTCATCAACAGGCGGTTTTACACCGCCTGTTTTTTTGTTAGCCAGGTTTGTAATACGTGCCGTTAACCAAGCGTTAAATCGGGTTAACATTATCGCCGCACATGAAAACTCCAATCATTCTCGAAGTTACCGACCCGTTGGCAAACGACGCATCTGTGGTCGGCGGTAAAGCCCAATCGGTTGCTGGACTCGTAGCTCAAAGCGCTCCTGTCCCCGCAGGATTCATAATTCCGGTTCAGGTTTTTCAATCGTTTATTAAGCCATATCTCGCAGACATTTCACGAGAGCTCGAAACGGTCGATGCCAAATTACCCGCGAGTGCGTTTGAGGTTGGCGACCGCATACATCAGTTACTCGATAAAGCCCCGGTTTCCAGCGATCTGTTACATGCGATCGACGGGTGCATAGGCGAAGGTCGATACGCCGTACGATCAACTGCAACTGCAGAAGATTCCGCTACCGCTTCTTTTGCCGGGATCTACGAGAGTTATCTAGACGGTCATGACTCAAAGTCGGTCACGACACGCATAAAAGACGTCTGGCTGTCCTATTTCTCGGGTAGAGCAATCTCGTACAGAGTTGTTCAAGGAATTGAACATCTGGCTGGCGGCATGGCTGTGCTTGTGATGGAGCTGGTCAACGCCGATGCTGGCGGGGTGGTCTTTACACGTGATCCGAGGGACGGCAGTGACCAACTCCTGATCAACGTTGCGCTAGGGCTCGGGGAAGGGGTTGTCTCGGGTCAAGCACAAGCCGATTCGTTCAGTCTTGATTCATCCAACCTCGAGATCACCCGTAGGAACGTCATCGACAAAGAGTTGATGTTCATTTCCACGGCAGATGGTGAAACTACGAAAGTCCCTGTTCCCGCTGAACAGCGCAGCGAAGCTGCATTGAGTGATGAGAACTTGCGACGAGTTGCCAGGATCTCTCTGGAACTGAAAAAGAACGCGGGTGAAGATCGCGATATCGAGTTTGCGGTGCGGGATGACGAAGTTTTCGTGTTGCAATCACGCCCAATAACTACAGGTGTTGCACCTCCGGCAGAGTTTCCGGTTTCTTGGGACTCCCCAGAAGAAGTGAAACTCCATTGGGTGACCGGTCGACCTGATCCGTTACTTCCGCTGGTCATTGACTACTCGTTCATGCAAGGTGAGGCCGAAAAACGTTCGGTCGATTTCACCGGCCAGTACATGGGACGGCAGGATCTAAAGAAGATCGTCAATGGCTACCTGTACTCAGCGCCCTCTCCGAGAGATCCAGAAGAGCTTCGCAAACGCCTGCTGAGACACCACCTCCAGGGTCGACGCTATCTCGAAAAGGGCACAACGTATTTCTACGAGGAAGTCGAACCCATACTGCGTTCAAACCTAACGAGACTAGAGAGTGATCGGCCCACCGATGGCGCTCCAATCCCCGACCACATCGCTTACTTGAGGCGCGCCATGCGTCTCGCGACCGACCATCAAAACGACCTCCACTGGCGTAGCTGGGCTGGGTTCAAAGAAAAAGATGATCTTGCGAATTTGTTCACCGAGATCACGGGTCGACCGCCTGTTGAATCTTCCGATTTGACCCTGGGCTTGGAGCATATGACGGCCAAACTTTCACGGCGCATGAACGCTCTCGCTGTGCTGGTTAAATCAGACAAATGGCTGAGCGAAAAATTCGCTGATCGTGACTACGACGCTCTTTTCGCTCGAGGCAACGGCGACATTCCGGCAGTGCGCAGTTTCAGAAACAGGTTCCGCTCGCTGTTGAAGACGTGGGGACGTCGAAATGGCATCGGTTACGGTACTGCGTGGAAGCCAACTGACCCAACCTGGAACATGCGACCTGAAATCCCGTTGGACACTATTGGTTCGTTTGTGAGACAGGACATCGAGGACACTGGCCGATCACGAAAGCAGCTCCGCGCGAGGCGCGAGAAGGCAATCGCTGAAGTTAGACGCGAAATCGGTCGGGACAAAAAACTTCGCAAAAAGTTCGACTTCGAACTGTTCCGGGCATCCAATCACATCAAGATGATGGAGAACCACAACTACCTGATCGAGCAGTGCACATTTGGCGAATATCGCGAGGCGATCGACCGCGCAGGACGAGCTCTTGTGAGTGGTGGATGGCTCGACGAAGTGGATGACATTTTCTACCTGAGGTTGAACCAACTCGACGACGCTGTTGCCGCGAACGATTACAGCGGTCTCAGGACATTCGTGATCACCGCTCAACAGGAGTGGCAAGAAAACGCCAAACTGGATCGTCCAGATTTCATTGGAACTAAACCCGAGGAAAAAGATAAGCCTGACGAAGAAATCGTCCGCGGGTTGAGTGAAGACGGTCACACCCTTATCGGTGAACCGTCATCGGCCGGTCAGTTCACCGGGGTTGCAAGAGTTGTTGTCACTCGATCATCAAAGCCGCCCGACATCAAAAAAGGCGAAGTTCTCGTGACCGACAACACTGGTCCAGATTGGGTTCCTGTGTTCCCACTTATCGGCGCCCTCGTTCTTGATACTGGCGACAATTTCCAACATGCCTCGCTGATCACACGTGAGTATGGAATTCCCTGTGTAATTCAGACGAAAGAAGCCACGACCCACATCAAGGACGGTCAAATGGTGACCGTTGATGGAACCGCTGGAACGGTCGAACTTCGACCCGAGATTTAGATCAGCCTAGTCACGAGTCCAGGTTGTGCCGCCAGCTCCATCGGCGATTGTGATACCGGCCACCTGGAGCTTGTCACGAACTGCGTCCGCATCTGCCCATCGTTTGTCAGCCCGTGCCGAAGCACGTTCTTCGATGAGGGCTTCGATCTCAGCTTCAGAAATTCCTGATTCATCCTGTGGCGGTGCCTCAAGGGTGAACCCGAGAACTTTTGTGATCTCTTTCAATCCCTCAACAGCGTCAGAAACCCCGCGTCCTTCATCATGACCGCGGTTAATTTCTCGACAGAGATCAAAAATTGTAGCTACCGCCTGAGGAGTGCCCAGGTCATCATCCATCGCTTCGATGAATCGAGCTTTGAACGGCTCAAAATCGACCTGACCATTCCCACCCGTTGTATCAAGTTCGGCAGCGGACCGAATACGTCGCATTGAGCGTTCTGCGTTGACGATGAGTTCCTTGTCCAGCAACGGGTTTGTGCGGTAGTGAGTTTGCAAGATCCAGAGTCGAATAGCGTCGGAACTGAACTCCTCAAGCGCAGTGTTCACATTGAACGCGTTGCCGAGTGACTTACTCATCTCCTGGCCGTTCGCAATCCGGAGCATCCCGTTGTGCATCCAGAATGTCGAGAACGGGACAACACCAGACGCCGCCTCACTTTGGGCAATTTCGTTCTCATGATGCGGGAAGATGAGATCAAGGCCACCACAGTGAATATCTATCTGATCACCCAGGTGTTTGAAAGCCATTGCCGAGCACTCAATGTGCCATCCAGGGCGACCTGCTCCCCAGGGTGAATCCCAACTTGGTTCTTCAGGTTTTACGGCCTTCCAAAGTGCAAAATCGGCAGGGTGTTCTTTTCCTGAATCGCCTTCAACCCGCGACTCCTCTGGCATCTGGTCGATGTCCTGACCACTGAGCTTGCCGTAGTCATCTTTGGACTTGACTCGGAAGTACACCGAGCCGTTGAGTTCATATGCAGATCCACCTTCAATCAATCGCTCAATCAGCTCGATGATTTCAGGCATGTCTTCTGTGGCGCGTGGGTGAACCGTAGCTCGGTTAACGTTTAGGCCGTCTATAGACGTAAAGAACGATTCGATGTACCGCTCCGTGATGTCCTGCCAGGGCTCACCGTCCCGATTCGCCCTGTTGATGATCTTGTCGTCAACATCGGTGAAATTCTGAACTTTTCTTACCTTGTGTCCTCGGTACTCGAGGTAGCGGGAAAGCACATCAAAAATAATGCTGCTGAGTGCGTGTCCCAGGTGAGAATCGTCGTAAACGGTTACACCGCAGACGTACATCTTCACTTCATCACCTGCCGGTGTGAATTCTTCTTTCTTGCGCGACAGGGTGTTGTAGAGCTGGATCATTAGTTCGTGGCGAGTTTCTTCTAAATACGGTTCAAGGTCGCAACCGCCTGCGCGGCAATTCCATCACCGGCACCTATGGCACCTACGTGATCAGTTGAAGTGACCTTGATATTGATTCCTGAGTTTTGGAGTCCGTCAATATTCGCAATCAAATCAGACATTTTGTCTGTGTATGACGCGAGCCGAGGACGTTGGGCAATGATCGTAGCATCGACATGCACCACCATCCATCCTGCATCTCTCGCTAATCGGGCCGACTCGGTTATAAAAGTCTGGGATGGAATGTTCTTGTACTTCGGATCTGAAGATGGAAAGTTGCCTCCGAGATCACCGAGTCCAGCTGCTCCGAGAATAGAACTAGCAATTGCGTGCAGCAGTACGTCGCCGTCGGAATGACCGTCCAGTTGGTGGTCAAATTCAATCTCAGTTCCACCGAGTTTTAGCGGACCTCCGGGAACGAGTTTGTGGCCATCGAACCCAACCCCGAACCGAGCAGCGCTTGTGTCGGAACTACCCGAAGATGTGACTCCTGATCGTCGATGGAATATCAAGTTTGCCAGTTGAAGATCTTCAGGCGTGGTGATCTTGATGTTGTCGTTTGAACCGTCGAATACGGCAACTAGACCACCAATTGATTCGACCATTGAGGCATCGTCAGTCACATCGTCAGTGACCATGTCATGTGCAGCTTTGATCACATCGAGCCTGAAAACTTGTGGGGTTTGGACCGACCAAAGTTCTGATCGATCAGGAGTGGATGTCACGACCCTGTGAGGTGCGGTTTTTATCGTGTCTTTCACTGGCACGGCTGCGATAGCGGCCCCGACTTTCGCTGCGGCACGAACGCCACGTTGAACCAGTTCGGAGTCGATAAATGGTCTTGCTCCATCGTGAATCGCTACAAATTCGAGCTCGTCTCCGCCGTGGTCGGAAATCGCGTCCAGGCCGTTTTTTACCGAGTCTTGCCGGCGCTCTCCACTTTCAACAACTGCCACCACTTTCGAGAAGTCACCTGCGGCAATCTCATCTCGAAAGAATTCTAGGTTTCGATCGGATGTAACAAACACTATCCAGCCAACTTCGGGCATTGAGTTGAACACAGACACCGAATGAAGCGCGACCGGTATTCCTGCAAGGCTAGAAACCTGCTTGTCGACACCCTGCATTCGTGAGCTGTTACCACCCGCGACAATAACGACTCCCAGGTTTGGAGTTGCTTCGCTCATCCCACCCAACTTTGGATTGACTCAATCCCCCAGAAGCAGGCGTAGGCGATTGCCGTTGACTTGATCGCCTTCGCTACGACTACCACCCCAAGGAATTTCTTTATCGGGTATCCAATGCTTCCAGCCGCAATACCGATGATGTCAAACAACGGATTCGGCACGACTGAACCAAAAAACAAAATCAGACCACCGCGTTTTACAAGTGCCGAGTGAACCTTTGGGTAGTACTTGTGCCGTTCGAGCAATGAGCGTCCAGACAATCCCGCCATGTATCCGGTCATTTCTCCAAGCGCCTCAGCAGTAGCTGAGATCACACCGATAAGAAGCGGGTTTAGCCCAAGTGCAGGTGCAGCGGCGACACACACAGCTGCCGGTCCTGGAACGGGAAGAATTATCGATCCCGCCGCGATGAAGCTGACAATCCAAACTCCACCGTATCCCACATTCTCGGTATTCAGATTCCCTGTGCGCCAAAGGATGGACCCAACCAGCGCGAATCCGATGACGAAGGCAAGGAGTCCCAGCCGGATCACAAGGTCTTTGTTTTCGACTAGCCATTTTTGGGACCCGCGTAACTCCGCGTGCTCAATCGATGTTGCACTGGATTCGGGCGATTGACTCTGTGTTTCGGACTGATCCGTCAAGGAATCCCTATATGAGGTCGACTAACCACGAGATCGATTCTCGGCAGGCGTACGCAAACACAAGAAATTTTACGAACTTACCGATTCCGACCCAAAGTAAGAAACGACTCACAGGGTAACCGAGAGAACCCGCTGCAATACCGCCAATATCGAATAGCGGGTTCGGAATTACAGCAAGAACGAAGAGTGCGAATCCACCGCGCTTCACAACATAATCGTGAATTCGCTGGTAGTACTTTGAACGCTGAGCAACACCCTGGCTTCCGTATCCAGCGAGGTAACCGCTTAACTCACCAATAGTTGACCCAGCAGCACCGGCTAGAGCCAGCAAGATGAAATTCAGACCGAGTTCTGGAGTGGCCGCGGCACAGACAGCGAACAAACCAGGAACCGGGACGACCACAGCCGCAGAACCAACGAGGTTGACGAGGAATGCCCCGGTATAGCCGGCATCGCTTACATCAAGCCAACCCGTCGTCCAAGCAATGGTTCCACCAATAATCGAGAACGCGACCACACTCCAGATAACGATCTGGTAAGTGCGGTGATGCCGGGCGACGAAATCGCCTATTGCACTCCGCATGTCGTGCGATTGATTTTGCTGCGCATCGTTAGCCACGGCTGCATAGTACGGCAACAACACGCGCCATACGCGAACAGACCGTTCACTTTTGGTAAAGCGAACGGTCTGTTTTTATCCAGCTATCTTCGATCTAGACCGATGCCTCAGTCTTTACCGATGATGCTTGTTCGGCTTTCTTTGATTCGACCTCACCTTTTACGGAGAAGGTCAGTTCGTTTTCGCCAAGGTCTATAAGGATCGTCGAGCCCTCAGGGAATTCACCGGCGAGCAGTCTCTTGGAAAGCGGACTTTCGACTTGTCGCTGAATTGCTCGCTTCAACGGTCGTGCACCATACATGCGATCGAACCCGGTCTTCGCAAGCCACGTTTTCGCTTCTTCTGTCAGTTCAATCGTGACTTTCAAGTCTTGTACACGTTCCGAAACTTCACTGATGAACTTGTCGACAATTTGTTCGATGTCTTCCTGCGTAAGCGAGTCGAAGACAATGAACTCATCCAAGCGGTTCAAGAATTCAGGTCGGAACTGCTGTTTCAACGCCTCTTCAACACTCGAACGCAGCTGCGCACTCTCGGTTTCATCCCGACTTTGCTTGTTGAATCCGAATGCCTCGCGCTTCACATCCGATGACCCAAGGTTGCTCGTCATGATGATAATCGTGTTCCGGAAGTCGACTGTTCGACCGTGACTATCGGTCAATCGACCGTCATCTAGAACCTGTAACAACGTGTTGAACACGTCGGGATGCGCCTTTTCGATCTCGTCGAATAAAACGACCGAGAATGGTCGACGGCGAACGGCTTCAGTCAGATGACCTGCCTCGTCATAACCGACATACCCGGGAGGTGCGCCAATCAGCTTTGAAACTGTATGACGTTCCTGGAATTCAGACATGTCTACTCGGACCATGTTGTCTTCATCGTCGAACATGAATTCAGCAAGTGCACGCGCAAGTTCAGTTTTTCCAACACCGGTCGGACCAAGGAATATGAAACTCCCAATGGGACGTTTCGGATCCTTCAATCCTGCCCGTGCTCGACGAACAGCATCCGCCAGGGCTTCGACTGCCTGGTCCTGCCCGATCACACGAGAGTGCAATCGCTCTTCGAGGTTGAGCAACCGCTCACCCTCTCCTTCGACAAGTCGTGCAACCGGAATACCGGTTCGTTCGGCAATGAGCGAGGCAATATCCTCGTCGGTGACCGTCTCACGAACTTCGTGGGTCTTACGCCACTCACCCAGAGCGTCCTGGTATTCCTCGTTGAGGCGGAGCTTTTCAGCTTTGGCGTTCGCGGCACTTTCGTAATCACTCCGCACCGACGCCGACTCTTCTTCGTCGTCGAGTCGTTGTAGTGATTGCTGCATGTCCTTCAAATATGAAGGTAAAGACTCATTTTCGATTCGGTTTTTGGCAGCAGCCTCATCAATGAGGTCCACCGCTTTATCCGGTAGCAATCGATCAGATATGTAACGCGCGGAAAGTTGCACGGCGGCGTCTAATGCGGATTGCTCAATCGTGAACCCGTGGTGCTGCTCGTAGCGCGGTCGGAGCGTGTTGAGCATCTCGATTGCAGTTTCGGTGTCGGGTTCATCAACCCAAACAGGTGAGAAACGACGCTCAAGCGCCGGATCGGACTCAATGTAACGTCGATACTCGTTCGGAGTAGTCGCTCCGATCGTTTGAAGTTCACCACGTGCAAGTGCCGGTTTCATCATGTTGGATGCATCGAGTGAGCCTTCTCCCGCACCTGCGCCAACAACGGTGTGGATCTCATCAATGAAAAGCACGATTTCTCCGGCAGCCTGGCGAATTTCGTCCATGACTGCCTTCAACCGCTCTTCGAATTCACCGCGGAATTTTGCACCTGCAACTAGTGACCCCATTTCGAGTGCAATTACCCGACGCCCCTGCAAACTTTCTGGCACGTCGCCAGAAACAATTCTCTGAGCGAGTCCCTCTGCAATTGCAGTTTTTCCGACACCGGCGTCTCCGATAAGAACCGGATTGTTTTTGGTCCGGCGAGTAAGCGTTTGCATCACTCGGCGGATTTCAAGATCGCGACCGATAACAGGATCAAGCTGTCCTTCACGAGCCAGATCAGTCAGATCGACGCTGTACTTCGACAACGCTTGATACTTGCTCTCTGCCCGTGGATCAGTAACTCGCGCAGAACCTCGTACTTCTAACAGCGCCTGATACAACCGCTCTTCGGAAATATTGCGAGTGTTGAACAGCTCGACGATCTCGCCGGTTGTTTCCTTGGTCAGCGCAACCAGTAGGTGATCTGCACCAATCAATTCGTCTTTGAGTCGATCAGCTTCTTGTTTTGCGACTTCAATCGCGGATTGAACGCGTGGAGTCGGGTAAATCTGGCTTTGACCAGCTCCACCGACTTTTGGCGACTCTTCGAGTTTCGACATGAGCTCTTGCTCAAGATCCTGAGGATCGATTCCCATCGCCTGCAGTATTTTTGCGGACAACGAGTTTTCGACTTGCAACAACCCTGCAAGCAAGTGCTCAGCATCCCACTGACTGTGGCGCATCTGTACAACAAGTTGCTGTGATGCACTCAGTGCAGCCTGGGCCTGCTCTGTGAAATCGTCCTGTCGTAATACCAACTGTTTTCTCCGTT